>CAZPJP010000215.1:0-6022 GCA_964586915.1 uncultured Anaerolineales bacterium | reverse complement strand
AACGATCGGACGACCGATCTCTTCGAAGGGCTCTGGCCCATCACGAGTGAAGGGGTCTCCTATAACGCCTATGTCGTCAAGGACGAGAAGAACGCCTTGATCGACCTGGCTAAGGACTTCAAGAGCAACGCGCTCCTCGACCAGATCGAGGAGGTGGTCGATCCCGCGAAGTTGGACTACGTCGTGATCAACCATATGGAGCCGGATCATACCGGTGTGGTCAGGACGCTCAAGCGGATCGCACCAGAAGCTACCATCATCTGCACCAAGCGTGCCGTGGACCTCTTGGCCAGCTTCTACGGGATCACCGAGGGCATTCAGATCGCCAGCGATGGGGAGACCGTTGATCTTGGTAACCACACATTGCAGTTCCATATGACGCCGATGGTCCACTGGCCGGAGACGATGATGACGTATGAGGTCGCCCAGAAGGTGCTCTTCTCGTGCGACGGGTTCGGGGGCTACGGGGCGCTGCAGGGAGCCATATTTGACGACCAGTATACCGATCTTGAGTTCTACGAGAGGGAAGCGCTCCGCTACTATGCTAACATCGTAGCGCTCTACGCGCGGCCCGTCATCAGGGCGATTGACAAGCTCAAGGACGTTCCCATCGATGTCGTTGCGCCCGCGCACGGTTTGATATGGCGCGATAACCCCTCGCGGATCATCGAGCTCTATAGGAAGTGGGCCAACTACGCGCTGGTGGGGCCGGAAGCTGGAGTGACGCTTCTCTACGGCACGATGTACGGGAACACCGAGGAGATGGTTGAGGCCGTGGCCAGCGGCGTTGCGCGCGCCGGGATGCCACTGACCATCTACGACGTCCGCCACACACATGCGAGCTACATCCTGCCGTCCATCTATTCGCGCAGCGGAGTCTTGGTTGGGGCGCCAACCTACGAAGGCGAGCTTTTCCCACCGATGGCACACGTCTTGGATATGGCTGGACGCAAGCGGATCCGTGATCGCAAGCTTGCTTACTTCGGAAGCTTCGGCTGGAGCGGGGGCGCACGGCGAGAGATCACGAAATTGGCCGAGGACCTCCATTGGGATCTCGTGGAGCAATGGGAGTTCCCGGGCGGGGCGACTCACGCCGAGCTCGCTCAAGGCGAGGAGCTCGGTTACAGCTTCGCGATGAGTCTCAAGGAGACAGCGCCCGGCGACTGACGCCAGAGGGCGAGCCTTATACCGCGGCCCTGTTCGGTCCACCGGATGGGGCCGTGGTCATTCCTCCGACGACAGGATCAGGCGAGGCAGCGCCAGGCCTCGGCCAGCGCGAGGACGATATCACCGGCCGCCGTCCCAGCGGCCCCCATCCTCTCTGTTACGATCTCGCCGGCGAGACCGTGTAGATACCCCCCCGCAACCGCGGCCTCGAAGGCTCCCAAGCCCTGCCCGCGCAGGGCGACGATCGTCCCCGCCAGCACATCACCGGTGCCGGCTGAGCTCAAGCCTGGATTGGCAAAGGGCAGCAGCACGGGCTGTCGCTCTGGGGCCGCGATCACCGTGAACGCGCCCTTCAACACGACGGTCTGCTGCCACGCTTCGGCCCATTTGGCGGCCATGGTGAGACGATCACTCTGGATCTCCGAGATCGCCTCTCCGGAGAGCCTGGACATCTCACCGGGGTGGGGGGTCAGGATCGTGCCGCTCGGCAGACGATCGGGCCAGTCGTCCAGCTGGCTGAGGATGTTGAGCCCATCCGCATCGACGACCAGAGATGGCAGTTCGTGGGCCCCCGGGGCGCCTGCCTTGGTCTGGACGAAACCGGTGGTCCGTTTCGGCCTCTCTGGGCTGAGCAAGGCATCCAAAAACGCACGGGACTCCGGGGTATTGCTCAGCCCTGGACCCACGAGCAGAGCTGTGTACCCTGCGAGCTCCGAGCGGAGGACCGAGACGGCGTGTTCGTTGACCACGCCGAGTGAGTTCGGAAGGAGCAGATAGGTCACCTCGGGCATAGCGGCGACGACGGCGGAATGCAGGTTGCTGGGCAGCGCCAGTGTGACCAGGCCTGCTCCGGCCCGCACCGCTGCGGTCGCGGCCAGGATCGAGGCGCCGGTGTAGTTGGACGATCCCGCGACGATCATCGCCTTACCGAAAGTGCCTTTGTGAGCGTCGAGGGGACGCGGAGGAAGCCACGCCGTTACCATCTCCGGCGTCGCAAGGCCTGGGCCCTCGGGGACAGACACGACGTCCGAAACGCCGATGTCAGCGACCAGCAAGCGTCCGACTTTGGTCGCACCTGGAAGCTTGATATGCCCCCACTTAGGAAACGCGAAGGTCACCGTGAAGCCAGCGCTCAGCGCGAGCTCGTCGATCTCGCCGGTGTCAAAGTCGAGGCCCGAAGGACCGTCGACCGCGACGATCTGAGCTTGCGAGCCCGTGTGCGGTGCGAGCCCCGTGACCCCGGTGAGGGTGTGTCGCGATCGCTCGGAGAGCGACGCCCGCACCGTCTGAACGATGTCGGCGATGGAACCTCTCAAGGGAGGCGTCGCACCCGTGCCCAGGAGCGCATCGATGATCACATCTGCGACCTTTGCCAACCGGCGGAGGTTTGCAGCGCCCTCGTCATCCTGCGCCATCAGCAGCGTGACACCGGCCTCTTTCGCGTCCGCGAAGACCGGATCGTCATCCGCGTCTCGGACGCGGGAGAGATAGGCTGTCACCGAAGCGCCGGCGAGCTGAAGGTGGCGCGCGGCCACCAAGCCGTCGCCGCCGTTGTTGCCGGGTCCCACGAGAACGAGGATGCGCTTACCCTCGACGGTGAGACGCTGCTCGATGGCATCGGCGACGCTCTCGCCCGCCAGGGCCATCATGTCGGCGTACGAGTGCCCCGCTGCGTCGGCAGACGATTCAAGGTCCTGCATCTCCGATACAGATAGGATGCGCATAGATGTCTTTGCCCTCCCAAGGTCAGTCAGATTATCGGGCGCTGTTGATGAAAGTGGTGAGCCGTGTGGTCAGTGGGTTCTTCTCTCAAGAGCGCCACGGCGTGGCGGATAGCGGAGGCGACCACAATGAAGCTCTCGGTGGCGCCCTTCGGACTCCCGGGGAGGTTGAGGATCAACGTACGACCTCGAATCCCCGAGTTACCTCGCGAGAGCATACCGTGGGGCGTGATCTGCCGGGACGCGGCGCGCATCGCCTCGTCCAGTCCGGGCGCTGCTCTCTCAATCACGTCTGCCGTGGCCTCTGGTGTTACGTCGCGCGGCGCAAACCCTGTGCCGCCGGTGGTGAGGATCAGATCGATCCGCGCCTCATCGGCCCAGGCGCTCAGTCGCTGCGCGATCTGGCCCCGATCATCGGGCACGATGTCCCGTTCTAGGACCTCAGCGCCCAACCGCTGCTGGGCCAGCTCTGCCAACGCCGGCCCGCTCCTATCTTCGTACTCACCGGCAGCGACTCGATCACTGATGGTCAGAATCGCAACCTTCAGGACTCGCGAGGTCATACTCAGGCTTCGATTACCTCTCTGAGCATTGCCGGCGCCACAATGGGGTGGCGCCGACAATGTATCCGACAGTTCAACCGCTCCGCATAGAAGCGGGAATCTGTCAGTCCTCTCCGACCAGGTTAGCCCACTTGCCGTGGATGCCCTCTTCTGTCACGCCGTAGTATACGCGCACCTTGTCGCCATTTCTCTGGACCAGATCCCAGCGAACACGGTTACGGTACTCCCGCTGTTTCCAGACACCAATGTCGTTCATCCAGCGGACCTTCTCCGGATCCACGGGGTTACCCTCTGCCTCCTCAATGGCGTAGCGCCAGAGATGACGGGCAGACCGACGGGTGACGTTGTTGACAACGTTGCCGTTGCGGAGATCGCGCATCGCATAGTAGCGTGTGTTATTGCGGACGGAGATGTCAGCGATCTCGACGCCCGTGCGCGGCGGATCGAGCGAAGGTTCTTGGCGCGCTGCCGACGATGGCTGTGGTGCCTTGGCCTCCTCCGGCTTCGCTTTCGGGAGGGTCGGAGATCTGCCTATGCCTCGTTTCGCGAGCTCTACGATCTCATCTCGAACCGCGACCGTAGTCTCGGCCTCGCTACGGATATAAATCTCGCTCTCGTCCATTGCGTAAGGTGGATGTGTCCCGCGAGGGATGATGATCCTCACGACCTTGATGCTCTGTGTTTCCTGCACATCCGCCGTTATCTCCAGCTCGGGCGTGATCCGCTCCTGCACCTCCTGCTTGAAGAGGTTGACAACCCGCGTTGGTGCTGCGCCAACGCCGGTCGGTGGCCCCTCTGGATTGGCAGGGACGCCGATGTAGAGCGTGCCTCCGTTGGTGTTCGCAAAGGCACAGATATCCGCGATGATCGCGTCCCTATACCCGCCGCGGCGGCTGTATCGCTCGTGAAACTCCTGTACGATGTTGGGACCCTCCTCCCGGGCTGCCTGCACATAGTCAACCGGGCTCGCTTGCGGGCGATAGGGTCGGGTGCGGGCAAAGTCATCGCCGAGGAAGACCTCTCGGAGCGCATCGAAGGACTTCTCGCTCATCAGGACCTCGGTGACCCGGTCTCCGACCCCCAGGTGGCGCGATCTCTCAGACTGACGGGTCAGCCGGTGCGCGTCCGAGCCCTGAATGCAGCGCATTCGACGAGGATACTCGGGTTTTGAGCCGTCAAAGAACCTGGCAGTGGTCTTCCGACCCTTTTTCTCCAGGTCTGTGACCTCCAATGCGTGGAGATGTTCATCCTGCGTGAATGCAATGCGCGTCTGGCCTCCGAATTGAATCCCCTGTAGGGCCACGCCATGGGAGGAATTGGCGTGAGCAGCAATCGTGATTCCCCCTGCTTCGTCAATCAGCCGATAAGCGGTCAGCACGTCGGCCGTCGCGCCAACATCGGTGGCGCCCTCATCGAGCTTCTCGACGGGAATGTTCAACTTCAACAGGAGAAATTCCAGGTCCCGAATTGGGGTGTCTGGATCGAATATGCCCAGTATGTGAAAGCCAAATGTGGCTGTAAACTCAAATCCTTTCACGAGCAGCACGCGGTTCAAAAGCCGCCGATACTCCTGCAATCGCTGGAGCTCCACGTTGGTTAGGCGTCCCAATTTCTCGAGGAGCTCCAAACTCTCCATTTCGTCCTTCATACTGCGGTATCCGGCTACCGTATTGTGGTCCGTGAAAGCCAGGATATCGATGCCTTTCCGCTCCGCTTCACGCAAGATATCCAAGAACGTGATGTTGTCCTGTTGGAAATCTTGAGAAGCGGGCGTATGTATATGAAGGTCAACCTTATACCACTGATCCTGCGTTCCCTTGCTTTTCCGTCTTTTTCTCCGTGCCATTCTACACTTCACTAACCTCCAAATACCGCGTAGATACGCGGCCACCCGATGCGTTCGGTGTGACGCAAGATCCATGTCGCCCCACAATAAGCGTCATGCCTCTACGTTACTCCGTCAGCATCAGCTAAGTACCTGACGACGCCATAGTCTCATAGACCTTAGCCAGCAGCTCTGCTGGTCGGAATGGCTTCAGAATGAAACCATCCGCGCCAGCCCTGATGCACGCTGCCTTACGATCCATGCCCGATGTTACAAGAATCGGGATCTCATTCAGGCCATCCAGCGTCTTGAGCTCAACTAGGACGTCCATTACATCCCCCCCTGAGAGATGATAGTCCATCAGAATCAGAGCGGGTCTGTCATGCTTGGCCGCGGGGATGATCTCCTCAGGCCGCGTGACGGTCAGCACCTGCTGACCCTCAAGCTCCATCAAGGTCTTGAGCAGACTTAGCAGGACTGTGTCATCGTCAGCCACGAGTATCTTAGCCATTCTGGTTAGACTCCTGACATAGTCCTTGCCTCGATCGTCGTACGCCGTCCACCGGTACAATGACAAACCTCGGCAGAGGGCGGGCGGACGTTGATCCAAGTCTCAAGACGGTCTGCCGAATGTCCTGCAACTTTATTTTACCACAATTCCTATCGATGAGTATGAGATGGGCATCCCTGGGTAGGGCAATCGCAGTTGGACAGAACAGGTGCAACGCACTTTGCTCGTCCCACCG
>CAZPJP010000214.1:1230-6058 GCA_964586915.1 uncultured Anaerolineales bacterium | reverse complement strand
CCCTTGCTTCGACTCGCGGTTCCGGTCATCACGGCCCGCAGAGGTCTTGCACCTCCTAGACATACGACATGCCTGGCACACCGCAGGGAGACGGCACGGTGTGCCGTCTCCACACAGCTTGCGACGCTCTACGTGCAGTCGCCGTGGTAGACCTCAGGGACGAAGGTCTGGTCGCTGAAGGGCGGTCGGATGTAGCCGATGTCCTCCTGGCGCGGCGGCAGCTCGATGGGCTCCGGCGTCAGATCCTCGTAGGGGATCAAGCTCAGCAAGTGCGCGATGCAGTTCAGGCGCGCGTGACGCTTGATGTCAGCGTTGACGACGTACCACGGCGCCTGTTTGATGTCCGTATACTTCATCATCTCGTCCTTCGCCTTGGAGTACTCGACCCACTGCGTGCGCGCCTCCAGGTCCATCGGGCTGAGCTTCCAGCGCTTCGTCGGATCGTCGATGCGATCCTGGAACCGGCGCTCCTGCTCTTCGTCGCTCACCGAGAACCAATACTTGATCAACTTGATGCCCGACCGCACCAGCATCCGCTCGAACTCCGGACACGACCGCAGGAACTCGCGATACTCCTCGTTGGTGCAGAAGCCCATCACGCGCTCCACGCCCGCGCGGTTGTACCAGCTGCGGTCAAACAGGACGGTCTCCCCCGCCGCCGGCAGGTGGGCGACGTAGCGCTGGAAGTACCACTGCGTTTTCTCACGCTCGGTGGGCACGGGCAGCGCGACGACGCGGGCAAAACGGGGATTCAGCGGTGCCGTGATCCGCGTGATCGTGCCCCCCTTGCCCGCCGCGTCTCGCCCCTCGAAGATGACCACGATCTTCATACCCACGTCGCGCACCCACTCCTGCATCTTCACGAGCTCGACGTGGAGCCTGCGGAGCTCGCGCTCGTAAACCTTGCGCTTCATCTTCTTGGGCCGCTCTCGCACGGCCTCCGACGTGAAGTCCATCACGACGGGATTGCCGTTGCAGTCGAGGACACCTCCTGCCGGGGGCCTTTCCCAAGGCAGCGGTCGCTCGGGAGGGGGATCTGAGGTTGCCGGGTTCTTGCTCTGCTTCCTCTGCTTCGCCATGAACACACCTCCTGTGGGGCCAGATCGAGATGGTGTCCGATCATCATCGATAAGGGCTCGACATCCCAGGACACACGGGCGAGTTCGCCAGGAGGCGGCGGAGAGAGAGGAGTTGCCCGCGCGCTGGTGGTTCCATTATACACATAGGCCGCGCACACCGCAACGACACGGGCCCTACATCTCAGGCACGAGCACCTTGAGCCGTTCGTAGTCCTCGGGCAGGTCCATATCCATCCCGAAGCCCGGATCGCGAATAATCACGGCCTTGGCCTTGCAGTCGAAGGCAGCGGAGAAGGCGCGCTCGGCGTCTCGCAAGGTCGCCTGCCCCAGCAGGTACTTGAGGATGAACCCCCACATCCGAGGTTTTCTGGCGATATACCGAATCACCGGCGCCATGCTGATGTTCCGACGCTCACGGTTGACCTTCCTCCGCAGACTATTGATGTCGCGGATGACCTTCTGCCCGATCTGTATCGCCCACGGGCTCAAGGCGTACAGCTCCCCCGGGAAGACCTGATGATCGCGCAAGCGGGCGACGATGCGCCCTGAGCTGCGGAAGAGCTCCTCCACCATCTCCTCCGGCACCACCGAGAGGACGAAGTCGTGATCGCTGAGATCCGCGAGCTGTGCGAAGAACGCGTCAATGCTTTGCAGACGCATGCCCGGCGCGTCCGACGAGCTAACGATGACCTGCGCGGGGTCTTTCCCCAACACGCGCAGATAGGCCAATCCATCCGCGAGCTTCTCGGAGAAGTCGGCGGTAATCTCGGTAGGGACGTAATGGACGGGATAGTCGAAAGCAGCGTCCGCCTCCGACAGACCGATCAGGTACAGAGCTTCCACGTAGCGCGACTTCCGCAGCTCATCGAGCTGCCAGTCGATCAAGCGTTTTCCCTGAAAGGGGAGCAGAGCTTTGGACTTGTACTTTCCCTCAGGATCCACAACCTCGAGGAGCTTCCGCCGCTTCGCGTCGCGCCCGCACATGACGAACACAGGATAGGTTGGGTGAGTTCGCTGTGTCATAGGGCACCCCCAGTTTCGGTCGAAGTGCAGTTTGATGATAGAGCCTCGGGATGTGCAGCGCCCGACGCCCCCCAACGCTCAGGCGCCATACGCATAACCGGCTACCAGCTTACCATCAATCCCGCATTCAGCCAAAGACTGCAACAGCGGAGGGGCTGACGTTGCCGAGTGGTTTTGTCGGAGCTGATCATTTCCGCTGAGGCGTGCCAGCACGCCTCAGCGGGAATGATGGGAAACAACGAAGGATGCCTTCAGGTCAGGTGAGACTCGGTGATCACGCCGGCCACGAGATCGGTGAGCTCGTCAAGCTCGGGCGGTTTGGGGAGCCATCCCGCGAGGCCCTCGGCCTTCAGCGCGTCCAGCTCCTCGCGAGCCGAGTGACCGCTCAACATCACCATCGGCACGTGCCAGCCCCGCGAGCGCACCGCGTGGTAGAGCGCCTGCCCGCCCATCTCGGGCATCACCAGGTCACAGAGGATCAAGGCGACGTCTGGGGCCACGTCGCGGGCCACGTCGCGGGCCACGTCGCGGGCGACGTCCGGGGCGACGTCCGGGTCGACGTCCGGGGCCACGTCGGGCGTCGGGCCGTGCCCGGCCTGCATCTCGGTCGTACGCTGCTCCAGCGTCTCGAGCGCCTGTCGCCCGTTCGCGGTGGCGATCACGCGATAGCCGCGGTTCTCGAGCGCCTCGACCAGCGTCATGCGCACCACTGAGTTATCCTCCACGACCAAGACCAGCTCCCCGGATCCCATCGGCATCCCGCAGGATCGAGCATCCACCGGGGATCGGGAGTCCGCGCACAATGCTGGCAGGTAGATGTGAAAGACTGTACCCTCACCCGGCGCGGTCTCCACGTCGATCATCCCGTCGTGCTGCGCGACGATGCCGTGGACCTGCGAGAGGCCCAGCCCGCTGCCACGGATCCCCTTGGTCGTGAAGAAGGGCTCAAAGATGTGCGGGAGGACGTCGGCGGGAATGCCGGTACCCGAGTCGGCGACCGACAGATGGATCCAATCGCCCGACGCCATGTCGGGCAGCGGCGCATCCCTCCGGTCCGCGACGGTGATGCGTCGCAGATCGAGACGCAGCTCTCCCCCTCGCGGCATCGCATCCCGCGCGTTCACCACCAGGTTCAGGACCACCTGGCGCAGGCGGGATGGATCTGCGTTGACCGAATAGGCTGCGTGATCGTACGAAAACTCGATGCGGATACTCTCCGGGAGCGTGCGCTCCAGCAGCTTCACCTGCTCCTTGAGGAAGGAGGCCAGATCTATGGGCTGGCGCTCGAGCACGCCGCGGCGCCCGAAGTCGAGGATCTGCTGGATCAGGTCGCCGGCTCGGCCGGCCTCCCGGGCGATGATCTCGAGCTGCTCCCGTACCTTGGTCGGCAGCTCCGCCGTCCGCAAGGCCAGCTGACTGTAGAGGACGATGACAGCGGTGATGTTGTTGAAGTCATGCGCGATGCCGGCGGCCATCTGGCCCAGGGCCGCCAGCCGCTCTTGCTGCTGGATGCGCTGCTGAACCTCGCGCTCCTGCGTCACGTCCTTCAGGACCAAGACCCATCCCTCGGGCATTGGCCCGCGCTCGACAGGCTGCGCCAGGGCCTCGAAGATCCGGGTCGGAGTCCGGAGCTCGTGCCACAGGCCCCTCGTCGGGGGTGAGGTCAGGAGCTCCTCCAGGGGGCGATCGCCCAACTGCGTGAGCCGCACCGGGGGCACCGGCGGCGCAGGCACAGCGTCCCCGTCGACGGAACCGACCTCGCGCACAGCGGTGGCCGCCGCGTCGGACAACTGCACGAGATCGCGCCACGCGGCCGGATTCGCGTGGATGATCGTGCCCTCAGCATCCAGCAGGATGACGCCCTCCGGCACGCTCTTCATAATCTGGTCCAACTGCGAGGCTTGCTCTTGCACCTGGACGGCCTGAGCCTGCATGGTGCCGGCCTGCTCCTGGATTCGATCGAGAAGCGCTGCGCCCTCAGCCTTCATCTGTTTCGACGCGGTCACGTCGAGCACCAACCCCTCCAGGACAGCGGTGGGCTCGCCGCCGGTCGGGACTTCACGCCCTTGCTCCCAGACCCAGCGAACGTCCCCAGACGCGGTGCGGATACGATACTCCACCTCGAAGGACACCTGGCGCTCGACAGCCTCCTGTATCGCTAGCCAAACGCTAGCCCGATCCTCAGGGAGGATGAGATCCCGGTAGGCCACGCGGCTGTTCTCCATCAGATCCGCAGCCCCATAGCCGGTCAACACCCGGCACCCCTCGCTGACGAAGAGCATGGTCCAGGCATCGTCGTTGCGGCACTGATAAGCCATCCCGGGCAGATTGCTCATCAGCGTCGCCAGCGTCCGTTGGCTATTCTGCAGCGCGGCCTCCGCGGCCTTGCGCTCGGTGATGTCCCTCGCGAAGCCGACCAGCCGCACGTCTCCCTCTTCGCCCAAGGGCTGCTGGCGTGCGTTGATAAGCAGCCACCGCGGTTGCCCGCCCCTCGTCCGCGTTTCGGCCTCCAGGTCGTGGATCTCGCCCACCCGCTGCAACTGGGTGATCGCCTCCCGACGGCGCAAGGAGTCCCTACCCAGCAGATGACCGGCGCCATCCAGCTCGTACATCGCCTCCTCGGGCGACACGTAGCCCAGAATCTCAGCCATGGTCTGGTTGAGGCCCGTGATCCGGCCATCGAGGGTCGCCTGGAAGATGCCGACCGGCGCGTCCTCAAAAAGCGC
>CAZPJP010000214.1:0-1130 GCA_964586915.1 uncultured Anaerolineales bacterium | reverse complement strand
CGTTCAGAGAACGCACGTTCAGAGGGCGCACGATGCCGACCCCCCGCCTCAAGCTGGCCGAGGACCGAGACCATCTCTCGGCCTAGATCCTGCAGAAGATCGCGGACCGCTTCATCCCAAACCAGCGCCGGCTCGCGCGTCACGAGCAAGAGCCCGAGGGTGCAGGGTCCGTCCCGCAACGGCACAGCGATGAGCTCGCCCTCCGGCGAGACGGGCAGGGATACAGAATCCGCATCCGGTCCCCCGGCAGCGGCGCTCGGCGCGCCGTCGGTCGTGGTCGGCGCAGCGACGCCAAGCTGAGCTTCAGCCAGCAGCTCCTGCGCCCACGATGGCAGACGGTCGGGAGCCGCTCTCATCACCGACGGCGCCAATCGGCCTACCGGCTTCGAGAGATCCCCCTCCCCGTCACAACCGTCTGTCGCGCCTTGGGCATCCAGCCCACTCAGGAGGACGACGCCGGCATCCAAGTGCCCTGGAACGCGTTTGAGCGCATCGCACACGTAGTCCAGGACCCCCAGCGCATCGTCGGCGTGAGCGCCCTGCCGGCGAATCCCACGAGATACTTCGAGGAGCGCGCTCAGGTGGGCGACACGCCGCCGATCAGCCCGCCGAAGGACGAGGGACCGCGCTGCCATCATGCCGAGAGCGGTAATCACGACAAAGATCCCGAGCGCGTGCAACCACACCAGGAGAGAAAGCCCGAACACCGAGGGGGCAGCGAGAGCACCACCAGGCGGCACCCAAACCTGCAGGGCAATACCTCCGGCAGCGGCAAGTAACCCGAGTGCGACAACAGTAGCGATGACGACGGCGATGTGATGGGTTCTCATTCACGCTCCACCCGCCAGGCGGGCCAAAGACTGCGACAGCAAACCTTTCCTGCGCCCTGGAGTGACCTTATCCAGGCCTTAGCTCCCATGCTAGCGGCGGTGGGTTACGAAACGGTAAACGCAACGGTTACGACAGGCAGTAGGGGGTCCCCCAGCGCGTCCCCAATCGCCAACGACCCCACGCGGAATACGCCGCCCTCACGACACGCACGGTGCTGTTGTAGGGACGAGGACTCCGCCGCCTACGGTCCACACGTGATGCGTGGATCAGACGCGCACCAGGGCGCCGCATTCCGACCA
>CAZPJP010000213.1:0-6121 GCA_964586915.1 uncultured Anaerolineales bacterium | reverse complement strand
CGCGTGAGCCCTAGCTCGGGCAGCGTGCGGAGGGCCGGTACCAAGGTTGCCAGCAGCAGATAGACGGCGGGCTGCGCCAGGATCGTATGGCCGTAGCTGGAGGGCGGGAGGCTGATGAAGGCTGGGCTGATCCCTGCGGCTAACCATAGCAGGAGCACGCGGCTCTCGGGCCGCTGCCAACGCACGACAGCGACCACGAGGCTCAAGTAGAAAAGCGCAGCGGTGACGGGCCCGAAGACGGGGCGCTCGGACATGTTGTAAAGCCACTCCGGATCTCCCCGGGCGTGGAACATGCCCAGGGAGGTCCATGTCGTCTGCAAGAGCGGGCCCAGATCGCCCGTGCGGAGAGCGTGAAGCGGCACCGCAAGCTCGCCAACACGAGCGTCAGCGCCGGGGAGACGGGCGGCGGTCCAGAACATCGGCGCGGCCAGAAGCACGCCGAGGGCGATGCCCCCGAAGTAGGTCGCCCAACGTCGGCGGCGCGGGTTGGCGAACGGATAGATGGCGATCAACAGGACGGGCATAAGCCGACCGGCGTAGTAGGTGAGCAGCGCGCCCGCGGTGCCTAGTGCAATGCCCCAAGGCGCCGCAGCGGGGGGGCGTGGATCCTGGGACCGTGCCGGGTCCTGGGACCGTGTCGGGTCCTGGAGCTGCCGCCATCCCCAGTAGAGCGCGAGGAGCATCCAGGGGAGCGCGCCGATGTGGCGGATGGCGACGCGACTGTACATAAGACTCCAGAATGAGACGGCTGCGGCTGTGCCTGCTGTGAGGCCAGCCCACCGCCCGAGCATGCGCCGGCCGACAGCCCACGTGAGGAGCACGGCGAACATACCCGCGGTGGCTGAGATCCAGCGGGCTGAGGCCTGATTGATGCCCGCCACGGCGATCAGCGGCGCCCGCAGCGTGTGATAGAGGGGCTCGTGACCCGATGCTCCGGGGAAGTACAGGACCGGGCCTTCCTCGACAATGCGCGCGGAGAAGGTATAGAGCTCGATCAGGTCGTCGTCGCGCCATCCGGGCGGTACCTCCCTCAGGGCCACCCACCGGAGGCCCCAGGCGAGGAGAAGCAGCGCCAGGATCAGCATTCGCTCGTGTCTGTGGAGCACCTTCACGGCGCGGCGACCTCCAGCGGTATCAAGCCGCGTGTGAGCGGTCCGACAGGCAGCGAGGTCGAGGTCTGGATAGGCAGACGGTTGACGTCGTCGCGGGTGTAGAGGCCCAGTGCGACGTAATAGCGGCCTGGCGCGGTCTCGGACGGCAGCGTGAGCTCGTGGAGTTGGAGGAAGCGATCCCCCGCCCGCCACTGCCACGTGGGCGTGTCAAGTCGGTCGTCCTGCGTGATGAAGACGCCTTGCCCGTCGAGGAGGTGAGCGAAGATCACCAGCTCCTCCTCAATCCCATCGCTGACCTGCCAGAGGGTCAGGAGGTGCTGTGTGATCGGCGGCGCTGAGGGGGACTCCGGCAGCCACCGGTACCCGACCAGTGTTGCGGCATCGCCATAGGTGATGGGCGCGTTTGTCGCGGCGTGCGCCGCGCCCGGTGGCGGGTCGCCGGTCTGGACCCACAGCTCGGTCTGCGCGCCGTTCGCGAGCCGCTTCCAGGTTGCGGGGGCGTCCCAGACGTAGCCTTGGATCTCGGAGGGGATGTCATCGTCGCGGAAGGCCAGCTCGACCAAAGGGGCTACATCGGGGCCGACAGTCTCCCAGAGGACGTCCGGCGGTTGCGTCTGGGACTCGACGAAGAGCCGCGCTTCGCTCGCGGGGACGGCGAGCCCACCCCGACCGTCGACCCAGCGGAGGGTGAGATCCTCTCGCTTCATGACTACCTCTACCGTGTACGGATCGTGGTGCTTGCCCGGATAGAGCGTGGTGATGACGGCGGGCCTGCTGTCCATCCGTTCGTCGAGGTAGCGGCTGAGCGCGACGACGTGATGGTGGTAGGCGACGCGCACGTTACGGTTTCCGGCCCAGGTGACGAAGTAGGCGCGGGCCGTCGACCGCACGGTCAAGAGGAGGACGATGAGACCCGCGGCGCCAAGCCCTAAAGACACAGGTCGCCGCTGTCTTGGCCACAGTGCCAGCACCCCGTTGCGCAGGCAAAGGAGGCCGCGGGCCGCGATCAGGAAGGCCGCTGGCATCGCCGCGATGGCGTGCAGCAGGTTATACTCGACGGGTGCGATCAGCGCTGGCGCCAGGCCGCCCACGAGCCAGATCAGGACCAGGAGATGGCGCTCGTCCTTCAGCCTGAGGAGGGCCACGACGAGGCCTATGACGAAGACCGCCGCGAGCGGCGGCTCCAGTCCTGGGCGCCCCGCGACATTGTACAGCCAATAGGGATCGCCGCGCCAGATCAGCAGCGGAAGGCTGTCGGATATGTTGCGCCAGAGCGGTCGCCAGTCACCGGCACGGAGCGCCGTGAGGGCGTGGCCCAGCTGGCCGATGCGCTGCTCGAGCTCCGGATGCGCGTGCAGGTAGAGAAAGAGCGGGGCGCCGATCAGCAGCGCGACCAGCAGCACACCCAGCGTGCCACGCCAGATCGCGCGCGCCCTGGCGCGGTTCAGGAGGGCGACGGCGATCAGGAACGTGGCATAGAGCAGCGGCATCCCGCGGCTGGCCATATATGTGTAGAAACTGGCGCCGAGAAGTCCCCCTGAGATCAGATAGGCGGCCCATCGAGGGGCGTGACGCCCCGTCGTACGCCTACGCGATGTGCCCTTCGCGCCCGCGATGGCGTGGTCGTAGGCCAGAACGGAGCCCACCAGGAGCGTCGGGAGCGCCGGGGCGCGGAGCCCGACGCGTGCCAGCATAAGGGACCAAAAGCTGGCTGCATAGATGGCGCATACTGCCACCGCACCTGCCCGGCCCCACCACCGACGGGCGAGGGCCATTGTCAGGACGCACTGCGCCATCCCCCAGAAGACGGTGGTGAGGCGCAGGGTGAAGATTCGCTGTCCGAGCAACAGGGTCGTCAAGGCAACGCTGTAGTTGTAGAGCGGCTCGTGTCCGTAGCCGACGGGGAAGTAGATGCGATGGACACCGTGGAGGATCGCGGCGCTGTCGTGACCGTTGCTGGCCTCGTCGTGCGTCAGACCGGGCGGGACGTGCGAAAGCTGCCACACTCGCACACCGAAGGCGAGCAGCAGGAGCAGGGTCAGCAAGATCCACCAACGCAGGGCGGTCGATCGACTATTCACGGGCGATATAGTACCGCAACTGGGCCCTTCTGAGAAGTCAGGGCGGGCGTCCACGCTTTGCCTCCTCACGAAACTGAGTATACTTGAGGTTAGTTGTCACCGAAGGAGGATCTGCAATGGGCACTGCTCGCGACATCGCGCTTGTCTTTCTAAGTATGGAAGCGCTCGTCATCGCCTTGATACCCCTGGCCATCCTATCAGGCCTGGCCTACGGCATTTACCGGCTCCATCGGCTGGTCCGGGACTATTTGAGATTAGCCCAGGTCTACGCTCAGCGCGCGAACGACTGGGTTGAGGATGTGTCGAAGCAGGTCGCCGAACCCTTCGTTCGGATGCATGCGCTGGCTGCGGCGGTGGCGACGGTGGCGCGTCATATCAAAAGGAGGCTCCTCGAGAATGGATAAGGCAAAGACAAAGGCTCTGTTGGTTGGCGGCATGATTGGCGCCCTATTGGGCGGTATCGCCGGTTGGATCTACTACAACTCCAATGTCCAGATGGATGCAGAGGGCGCAGAGAGCCTTGAGGCGCCCACACCGGGTACTGCAGTGAAGCTCGGACTGGGTGTGTTGGGTGTTCTGCGGCTCATCGCTGAGTAGCGTCGCATCACGCGGCCAGGACCGGCGGCCGCGGCGAGGGCAGGCATCTTGCTTGCCCTCGTTTGCTGTACCGGGCGCCGCGGGGGTGGCAGACGACCTTTGCATCAGCGGAACGCCTGAATCCAGGGATTGTGTCGTCGCTCGTGCCCGATGGTGGTCGGCGGGCCGTGGCCCGGATAGACGCGGATCTCGTCGGGCAGCGTCATAAGCCGCTCGAGGCTGGCGTTGAGCGCCCGGCGGCTGCCGCCCTCCAGGTCGGTGCGGCCGATGCTGCCGGCGAAGAGCGTGTCGCCGGTCAAGAGGGCCTGCTCCTCGGGGACGTACAGGGAGACGCTTCCGGGTGTGTGACCCGGTGTGTGGATCACCTGGACGCGCAGGCGACCGACGATGATCTCGGCACCGTCCACGAGGTCGAGCTCGGGCTGGGGCGACGGGGGGAGGGGGAGTCCGAACGCGGCCCCGCCGCCGCCGCTGGCTAGCAGCTCGCGGTCGGCAGGATGGATGGCCAGCCGGGCTTCAGGCAGGTCCAGGCGGCCATTGCCAGCGACGTGGTCGAAGTGACCGTGCGTGTTGAGGATGTAGTGAACGGCCAGGTCGCGCTCATGGATAGCCTCCAGGAGCTGCTCTGGGTCCAAAACACCGGGGTCAACGAGCGCAGCGTCGTTGCGATCGTCGTAGACAAGATAGATGTTCGATCCCAGAAGCCCGATGGGTAGTCGCTCGATCATAGCTCCGTGCTCCTTGCGGTTTGGGGCGCGCTCAGCTTTGCCATAGTTGACGGTCATTTTACCATATGTGCGAGGCAGACTGTAGGATCCACAGCGCCGACTTAGGGCGATTGCAGTTAGCGTTGGGCAAGGTGCAACGCACTTCGCCTTTACGATGGACGCTGCTCCTGGCGTCGGGGCGTAGTGGACGGCGTCAAGTGCGTTGCACCTCGACTCCATCTTCGATCGCCCTAGCTCCGGCTAAGGGTGGCGTAGCACGGGTGGGGCCTTGATCAGCAACATAAGAGGTAGGTGTGTGCTAACGATGGAGGTGCTACGTGAGAGATCGCGTTGAGCAGGTGCTGGCGAGGGCGGAGGCGGAGGGGCTTGACGCGCTGGCGCTGGTGCCGGGCCCTAATCTGCGCTATCTGACGGGGATGGGTTTCTTCCTCAGCGAGCGTCCCATCGTCGTGCTGCTGCCGGTGGACCGGCGGCCGGCGGTGGTGCTCCCGGAGCTGGAGTCGGCCAAGGCGGAGGCCGCGGGCTTCGACACGTTTCCGTATCGCGATGAGGAGGGCTATGCCTTGGCGTTTCACGAGGCCTGCGCTGCGCTGGAGCTCGCCGACGCCCGACTGGGCATCGAGTCGTTCAGGATGCGCCTGCTTGAGGCCCGAATCCTGGAGCGTTTCGCCCCCAACGTCGGGCTGGTCCCCGTCGACGAGATCCTCGCCGAGCTACGGTCGATCAAGGACACTGCTGAGCTCAACGCGATGCGTCGCGCGGTGCAGGTGGCCGAGGAGGCCTTTTTGACCTGGCTGCCGTTGCTACGCGTCGGCATGACCGAGCGCGAGGCAGCCGCGCGGCTGGTGGGGACGATTCTTGGGGGTGGGGCTGACGGTCTCGCATTCAATCCCATTGTTGCCGGTGGGCCTCGCGGGGCGCTACCCCACGCCGAGCCCGGGGATCGTCCGTTCCAGGAGGGAGATTGGGTGGTGGTCGACTGGGGAGCTAGGGTCGAGGGCTACGTCTCGGATCTCACGCGGGCACTGGTGGTCGGACAGCCTGCCGGGGAGCTCCTGCGGATTCACGAGATTGTGCGGCAGGCGAACGAGGCCGGGCGAGCAGCGGTCGCTCCCGGCGTCACGGCCGAGGAGGTTGATCGCGCTGCCCGCGCCGTCATTGAGGCCGCGGGATACGGGAGAGCCTTTTTCCACCGCACGGGCCATGGATTGGGACTCGAGGAGCACGAGCCGCCCTATATCGTCAACGGCAACACGCTCGAGCTTGCGCCGGGGATGACATTCACTGTTGAGCCGGGCGTCTACCTCGAGGGCATCGGGGGCGTGCGCATCGAGGATGATGTAGCGGTGACGGCGACGGGCGGGATGACGCTGACGACGCTCGAGCGGGCGCCCTTTGTCATACCGGTTGGATAGTGTCTCGCTCTGGTGATTACCCATAAGTTCAAGAGGGAGCTCCGCCAATCTGATAACATGCAGTTGAACAACCGAGTGATCAGAAAGGCGGAGCATGACAAGCATACCAAACAAAGCGGCGATCGACAATCTTCCGGTAGACGAGTTGCGCGCGACGATAGCGGAATTTGCTGCTCCGTTGAGCCATT
>CAZPJP010000212.1:1835-6149 GCA_964586915.1 uncultured Anaerolineales bacterium | reverse complement strand
TATGTTCTGCGGTGTGGGGATGGCTCGCTCTACACCGGCGCGACGAATGATGTGGCCCGGCGTCTTGGTGAGCATCAGGCGGGTCAGGGCGGGCGTTATACGCGCGCTCATCTGCCCGTGCAGCTCGTGGCGGTGTGGCAGTTCGCGAATCGGCGGTCGGCGCTCTCGGCGGAGGCGCGATTCAAACGGTTCAGGCGTTCTCGAAAGCTCGCGTTCATCCGCGATCGGCGTTGCTTCCGGCGTGCGCCCTTCGCGCTCTCCGTGATGCGCATGGCGCGGGAACGGGTCGGGTAAGGGGTGCTATATGGTTGGTATCTACGTTCACATCCCATTCTGTCTGCAGCGCTGCACCTATTGTGATTTCAACACCTACACGGGCTTGCTTTCCCTCGAGGAGGCGTACGTGGAGGCGCTTCTGCAAGAGGCAGCGCTGTGGGCCGAGCGCACCGTCAATGTTGAGGCGAAGACGCTATACTTTGGTGGCGGGACGCCATCTCTGCTACATCTCGACGAGATCTTGCGGGTCGTCGAGGCCGTTCGGCGGCACTTCGGCCTTGCGTGGGACGCGGAGGTCACGCTAGAGGCCAATCCTGGCACGGTGGACGGTCCCTACCTCCAGGGGCTGAGGGAGGTGGGTGTCACGCGTCTGAGCCTCGGCGTGCAGTCGTCCCACAGCCGCGAGCTGCTGTTACTCGGTCGCATGCACACGTGGTTGGATGCCGTGGAGAGCTACCGGCTGGCACGCGAAGCCGGTTTCGCCAGCATGAACCTCGACTTGATGTACGGTCTTCCCGGTCAGGGGCTGCAGGCATGGATGGAGACGGTCGAGCGGTGCCTCGAGCTGGCGCCGGATCATCTCTCCCTCTACGCGCTCACGCTGGAGCCGGGCACGCCGCTTGCTGAGGCCCTTACGCTGTACGACATCCCGATGCCCGAGAGCGATCTCGCGGCGGACATGTACGAAGCGGCGTCTGAAGCGCTCCATGCAGCCGGCTTCTGGCAGTACGAGATCTCGAATTGGGCACGGGGGCTCGCGCCGCCTCCTGGTATCTGGGCTCTGCCGCCCGACGGTGTGACGGAGCAGATCGGCCCCCACGTCTCCGCCCACAATCTCGTCTATTGGCGCAATGAGCCCTGGATCGGGCTGGGGGCAGGGGCGCATTCCTGGTTCCGAAGACGCCGTTGGCGGAATTTTCCCCATCCCACCGGGTATATCAACGCCATCAAGGGAGGACGGCTCGGGGACTTCTCCGACGAGCCGCCTCCCTTGGAGGTCGCGTACGGAGAGACCATGATGATGGGGCTGCGTCTTGCGGAGGGTGTGACCGATACTCGTTTCTACAATACTTACGGCCTGCATCTGCGGGATCTGTATGGGTCCGTGATCGATCACCTGAGTGCCATCAAGCTGGTCGAGTGGACGGGTGAGCGGTTGCGGCTCTCGGAGCGTGGGCGGTTGTTGGGGAACCTGGTCTTTCAAGAGTTCTTGATGATGGAGGGGGAGGGCGAGTAAGGGGAGATCCGGCTCGCGTTTCTCGTTGACTTTCGGAGGAATTCCTTTAGAATGAGATTCCGTAGATTCAAGGTGCTGAGACGGCCGCGTGGCCGTTTTTGCGTGCTAGGGGTCGGCGACGCGGCTCGCGTATTGAGCATCCCTCGTGGTATATTAACTGCGTGAGAGCGCGGACGGCCTCGACTACAAAGGCGTGAGCGTCATTTTCCTGGAGGGAGACTAGATGAAAGCTTATACCACAGAGAGTATCCGGAATATCGCTCTCATTGGCCACGGGTCCTCAGGCAAGACCACCCTGGTGGAGGCCCTGCTCTATCTGAGCGAAGCGATCAGCCGGCGTGGCCAGGTTGAGGAGGGAACTACGACGACGGACTTCGACGAGGAGGAGCGGCGGCGTCAGATTTCATTGAGTATGGCGATGGCGCCTCTGGAGTGGAAGGGCACCAAGGTTAACCTGATCGACACCCCGGGTTACACGGATTTCGTCGGTGAGGTGCGCAGTGCTTTGCGGGCTGCCGAGATGGCTCTGGTCGTCGTTGACGCAGCAGCGGGCGTCGAGGTGGGCACGGAGTTGACGTGGACCTACGCCGATGATGAAGCCCTGCCGCGCGCGGTGTTGCTGAATAAGATGGATCGTGACAATGCCAACTTCGAGCGCGCGCTGGCATCCCTCAGTGAGGCCTTTGATGCTCAGTTCCTGCCGCTGATGCTACCGATTGGCTCTGCGGAGGCGTTTGAGGGGGTCGTCAACATCCTGGAGCGCAAGGCCTATCTAGGCTCAGACCCGAAGCCGACGGAGATCCCGGCCAACCTGGTCGATCGCGTTGATGAACTCTACACCGAGGTCATTGAGGCCGCGGTTGAGGCCGACGAAGCGCTGATGATGAAATACTTTGAGGATGAGGAGATCACGCCCGAAGAGATTGCCAACGGGCTGCGCGCCGTCATCGCAGAAGGGGACTGGATTCCGGTCCTGGCCGGGGCGGGTGAGAGCGAGATGGTGGGCTTGACGCCACTCCTGAATCTACTCGTCAACATCGCGCCATCCCCTGCTGTTCAGACATTCACGGCGCAGACCGCACAAGGTGAGGAGACCTTCGAGGTCAGCGATGCGTCGCCGCTCGCTATGCTTGTCTTCAAGACGACAGCCGACCCGTATGTCGGCAAGGTCAGCTACTTCAAGGTCTTTGGCGGTCGGCTCACGGCTGGTGACGTGGTCTACAATCCGCGCACCGACGAGACCGAACGCCTGAGCCAGATCTACGTGATGCGCGGCAACGAGCAGATTCAGGCTGAAACGTTGCACGCGGGCGACATTGGCGCGGTGACGAAGATGGCGGAGGCCGAGACGGGTGACACACTTTGCGCCCGAGGGAGCACACTCAAGCTGCGCGGTCCCATCTTCCCCGAACCCCTCTACAGCGTCGCCGTGTCGCCGGTGACCAAGGCGGATACCGCGAGGATGGGCTCGGCGTTGACTCGTATCACCGAGGAAGACCCGACGCTGAAGTGGCGGCAGGAGCCGACGACGAGCGAGACGATTCTTTCCGGGATGGGGGATGCGCACGTGGAGACCGCGGTCCGTCGTATGCGGTCGCGGTTCAACGTCAACCTTGAGTCCCACACACCTAAGGTGCCCTACAAGGAGACGGTGACGGCTGTGGCGAGCTCACAATACCGGCACAAGAAGCAGTCGGGGGGCGCTGGCCAGTTCGCCGAGGTGCATATGCGGGTGGAGCCAATGCCGCGCGATGAGGGCTTCGAGTACGTGTGGGAAGTCTACGGCGGCCATATCTCAACTTCGTTCCAGCCGTCGGTCGAGAAGGGTGTCAAACAGGTGATGGGTCAGGGCGTCCTGGCTGGTTACCCGATCGTCGATGTGCGCGCCGCTGTCACCGATGGCAAAGAGCATCCGGTGGACTCGAAGGATATTGCCTTCCAGATCGCCGGTCGTGAGGCCTTCAAAGAGGCCTTCTTGACCGCGCGTCCCGTGCTCTTGGAGCCGATTTACCTTTACGAGATTACGGTTCCCGAGGAGTTTGCTGGGTCGGTGATGTCGGATCTTAACACGCGCCGCGGACGCGTCCAGGGTATGTCGCAGGATGGGCACAAAGCTACGATCACGGCTGAGGCGCCGTTGGCGGAGATGCTACAGTATTCGACAAACCTGCGAGCGCTAACCCAGGCTCGCGGTCATTACTCGATGGAGTTCGTGCGGTACGACGTCGTCCCCTCACACCTGGCGGAGCAAGTGATCGCTCAAGCCAGAGCCAAGCAAGATTAGGGCTCAGAGGAACGAACGCCGCCGCTGCGCTCTCGGGTGCTCGGAATAGGACAGCGGGCCGGAAGCTTCCGGCCCGCTGTTATCTGCTTCTATTCGTCTAAGTGGTCGTCGAGGCCCCTGAGCCGGACTGTCGATTGCCTTCAGGAGCTTTGTACTCGATGAAGGCTACGTGTACCACGGCGTCGTAACGTTTACCGCTTTCGGGCCCCGAGTCGTGCTCTCCACGCTGAACTCCACAACCTGGCCCTCGTGTAGAACCCTGATCCCGCGGCCCCGGATATCGGATTCGTGGACGAAAAGGTCTTTCCCACGGTTACGCTGGATGAAGCCGTACCCTTTCTCGACGCTGAACCACTTGACGGTACCTGTGTTACGTGTAGCCATAGGACCTTGTCTCCTTAACAATGACGAGTAACGTACAACCTTGCCTGGGAGATAGCATCCATGCCCATGTCATTCGAGGTGACAGCGTCAGGTCACCTGGATAGCCCAATCTCAGAATGAGACCCAATCTCAG
>CAZPJP010000212.1:0-1735 GCA_964586915.1 uncultured Anaerolineales bacterium | reverse complement strand
GGACGCGAGCCCGGAGGGAGAGATCCCTCCGCGAGGACTTGCCGGATCGTACCTACTCCCAGTATGGCTGCTTCTTACTGGGAGATCTCAGGCTTCCTGGCGCGTCTTGCGCTTGTAGCGATAGACGATGCGACCCCGATTTAGGTCATAGGGGGAGAGCTCGACCTTAACGCGATCGCCCAACAGAATGCGAATGTAATAGCGGCGCATCTTTCCGCTGAGATAGCCGATAACCTCATGACCGTTGTCGAGCTCGATTCTGAACTTGGTCCCCTTCAAGGCCTCGGTTACCGTTCCCATTGCCTCGATTTTCTCTTGCTTTGCCATATAGTGTTAACTCCTTCTCTAGGTTGGTTTCCAAAACGCAATTTCTCGCCTAATGACCTGGGGGCACGCTGTGTGCCCCCGGGTCAGCTTTTCCTCACTGTTGCTCTAAGCATCGCTCTCGCTCACGAGGTGTGCACTTGCCACGAAAGCCCAGCTGGCCGTGCCAGATGGCTACGCCAACTCGGTCTAGGCCTGTTGTTGTGCCACCTGCAGGTGTACCTTCAGCGCCTCGTTGATCTGCTCCTCGGCTGCCTGAAGACTCAGACCTTGAGCTACGGCCAACTCTCCGGTGAGCAATTTCATCGCTTTCTTGAAAATCCTCCGTCCGGGGACGTTGAGCTTCTCATTCTGGATTCGGCGCCAAGTGAGATCGCGCACGACCTCCGCGATCTGCATAATATCCGCCGTATCCAGCTTGTCGTTGCACACCTTGTAGCGACGCTTGTGCTGGTTCGGGAGCTCCTCCGGCTTGGACGAGAGCAACTCCAGCACGTCCTGCACCTTGTCCTTGGAGACTGCGTAGCGCAGCCCGAGCTCCTCAGCTTGCTTCACCGGAACCATCAATACTGTCCGAGTCTTGCCTAGCATACGAATCTTGTAGAAGCGCTGGCCCTTCTTGAGTGCCGGCAGCCGTTGGAGATTCGCGATGACCCCAGCCCCGTTTGTCGGGTGGTATACTGCGTCGCCAACATCGAACATTCTTTGTCCTCCTAAAACATATGATGCTGCAGTATCTGATGCCAGATTCTGCATATGATGCCAGATTCTGCAGTCCTGGCGCAATGTGTCACGGACACAATGTGTCACGGACACTTAGCTGAGTTCAGCGAGCTGCGTGTCGAGCCACATCAACTCGGCCTTTGCGATGGCCATACTGTAGTCGTCAACCAGGCGGCGACCGGGATTCTCCCGCAGTTCGCCGTCTGCATCCTCGTCACGATCAGATTGGGAGAGGTAGTCCACGATCTGCGAGCGCCGTCGCTTCAAATGGGCTCTTAATTCAGTGGACGATAGGCTCCCGACCATGATCAACTGCCGCACGAACGTCTTGATGGAGAGCTCTGACGTCGATGGCGATCTCAGCCAGCTTCTCAAAGCCTCCCGCCCAGCAGGCGTCAACGAATAGAGCTTGCGTGACGGCTTCCCTTCGCCGGGCTCCACATCCACCGACACGAGGCCTTCATCGAGGAGCGCGTGAAGCGTGGGGTACAGACTACCGTAGCTGGGTGTATCAATCATCCAGCTAAGACCATTGAAGAGCGTCTTGATGTCGTAGCCCGACATCGGCTGCTGCGCTAGAAGTCCGAGAATGACGTGACGTGTGCTCACGGAACCTGCCTAATGTAACCAACTAATATATATCACCTTGATATATGATACCATATATGTTGCGTGCAGTCAAGGTTTT
>CAZPJP010000211.1:0-6155 GCA_964586915.1 uncultured Anaerolineales bacterium | reverse complement strand
TTTGGCTTTGACGGCGGCGGCCCGGTCGGGACCGCGATGGTGGCCGCGGCGAAGCTCGGCGCCCGCGTCGGGTTCATCAGCACAGCCGGCAACGACATCGCCGCCGAGATCAAGATGCGCTCGTTTCGCGACGTGGGCATCGACCTCAGCCGGATGGTCTACCGCGACCTGCCTGAGGATCAGGTGATCGTCGTCTGTGTCCACGAGGAGACCGGCGAGCGGATCTTCTCCGGTGTTCGGCGCGCGGCAGATACCCGACTTCGTCCTAAGGAGCTGGATCAAGACTACATTACCTCAGCCGACTACCTGCATCTGGATGGCTATCACGACGTCGTGGCGCTGCAGGCCGCGGAGTGGATGCACGCCGCCGGCAAGACGGTGGTGTTGGATGGATCGAAGACCAACGGTCCGGTGCGGGATTCGATGCGCGAGCTCGTGCGCCACGTCGACGTGCAGATCAGCGGCGCGGGCTTCGTCCAGGGGCTTACCGGCGAGGGAGAATTATGGGATGCGCTGACGGCGGCGCTGGACTTCGGACCCCGGATCGTGGTGCAGACTGAGGGCGAGGACGGCAGCTACACCGTGAGCGCCGACGCCCGCTTTCACACACCGGCCTTCGGTTGTCAGGTCATCGACACCACCGGCGCCGGCGACGTCTTCCACGGCGCCTATATCGTCGGGTTGATCCACGGTTGGGACCTGCGCACCATCGCGCGTTTCGCCACCGCCGTCTCGGCGATCAAGTGCACGCGCCTCGGCGGTCGCGCCGGCATCCCCACATTCGACGAGACCCTCGCCTACCTCGATGACCGCGGCGGCCTCAAAGCACAGGATATAGATGAATAGTCGGCGCCAGCACGCAGACACCGAGATCACGGAGAATCCCAGAAAGGGTTCTCTGGTTTTCTCTGTGTGCTCCGTGCCTGCGTGGTGACGCGCTCCAGTCTAGCAACGATACCAAGGAAAGGACACTGACCTCAGATGCCACTTATCTCGATCAAGGAGGAGCTAAAGCGCGCGCAGGACGGGAGCTATGCGCTGCCGCTCTTTGACACCGCCGACGTCCAATCAACCGAAGGCATGGTCCAGGCGCTGGAGGCCCATCGCGCCCCCGCGATGGAGGCGCTCTACTCGGGCGCCTTTGACCGTCCCAACGGTCGCGCGATGGCTGCCTACGTCCGGCTGCGCGCCGAGGAGGCCGCGGTGCCGATCTCGCTGATGCTCGATCATGGCTCCAGCTTCGAGCAGTGCATCCGCGCCATCGACGCCGGTTTCAGCGACGTGATGTACGACGGATCGGCGCTGCCCCTGGAGGAGAACATCGCGGAGACCAAAGCGGTCGTGCGGGCGGCGCACGCCGTGGGCGTCGCCGTCGAGGCGGAGCTGGGACACGTGGGGCGGGGCAGCGAGTACCAGTCCTATGGCGCGCTGCGCAAGGGCTTCACCGACCCCGATACCGTCGAGCGCTTCGTCGCCGATACCGGCGTCGATATGCTTGCGGTCGCCATCGGCACGGCCCACGGGCTCTATGAGGGCGATCCCGAGCTCGATCTCGACCTGCTGCGGGCGATTCGGGAGCGCGTCGACATCCCGCTGGCGCTCCACGGGGGCTCGGGCTGCAGCGACGCGCAGTTCCGCGCCGCCATCGAGGGGGGGATCGCCAAGATCAACGTCGCCACCGATCTCTTCCGCGCCGCCGGTCGGGAGCTGGGGGCTGCCGTCGAGGAGCTCCTTGCGAAGGGCGAGGAGCCGTCCTATTGGGGACTCTCCCGCGCCGCCGCCGTCGCCTTTGAGGAGCGGGTAGGCTATTACCTGGATCTTTTTGGCGCGACGGGCAAGGCCCAGGCGTGATCGGCGGCTGCACATCGACTTATCATATCTAGGAGATACACAATGAGGTTCAACAACAAAGAGGACATCATTCAGTTGACGCCCCTGTGGAAGGGCGAGCGCTTTGACGACGGGCGGCCCAAGGTGCCCGATCACATCGTAAAGCGGATGGAGCGCGTGACGACGGAGGAGGCCTGGTCCGTCCTCTGGCGCCACGGCTATCACTTCCAGTTCGAGGGTGAGTGGAAACGGCTCCACCCGGAGCGCCGGCTCGTGGGCCGGGCGGTCACCGGCGTCTTCGTCCCGCACCGCCCCGACCTGCATGACACCCTGATGGCGTATGGTCACGAGGAGGAGAACCGCATCGGCGCCATGAACTCCTGGGTGATCGAGACCCTGCGCGAGGACGACGTGATCGTCATCGATCTCTTCGAGAAGGTCTACGAGGGCACCTACTCCGGCGCCAACCTCTCCACCGCCATCGCCAGCCGCACGCGCCGGGGCCAGGTCATCTACGGCGGCATCCGCGACGCGGAGCAGATCGTCGATATCGACAACTTCGCCACGTTCTGCAGGGGCCTTGACCCGACGCCCATCCGCAACGTGACGCTGGTGGGCATGAACGTGCCTTGCCGCATCGGCGCCGCCACCTGTATGCCCGGCGATATCGTCCTTGGCACCATGACCGGTCTCCTCTTCATCCCGCCGCACTTGGCCGAGGAGGTCGTGGAGCACTCCGAGCGCACCCACCTGCGGGAGATCTTCAGCCATCAGCGCCTGCGCGAGGGCATCTACAACTCCAGCCAGATGGACACCAAATGGACCGAAGCCATCGAGGCCGACTTCGAGCAATGGCTCGAGGATCACGACTTCGAGGCGTACGCCGATATCGAATGGGACAAGCCCGAGAAGGGTGGGCCGGGGGAGGATGAGGAAACGCTACTAGGATAACAGACAGTTTCCAGTTTCCCGTTGTCAGTTTCCAGTTCTTTACGGAAGAGCGTGGAACCGTCGAAAGCCGCTAGTTCGCTAACTGGAAACGCGAAACCGGAAACCGGAAACTTGTTGCAAAAGGAGGTCATACCATGGGACGCTCATTTCACGATAGGATTCTTCGCGTTAACCTGACCGACGGGACGGTCGCGGTGGAATCGCCGGGCGCCGTCTACTTCCGCCGGTATATGGGCGGTTGGAACGTCATCGCCGACGTGCTGCTCAAGGAGGTGCCTGCCGGCGCCGACCCGCTGGGCCCGGAGAACAAGCTGGTCTTCGCGCCCGGCGTGCTGACCGGCCTGCCCGTCTCCGGCGCGGCCCGCAACGCCATCGGGGCCAAGTCGCCGCTCACCGGGGCCTTCGGCGCGGCCGAGGTGGGGGGCTACTGGGGCTCGTACCTCAAGCGCGCGGGCGTCGACGCTCTGATCGTCGAGGGCGTCTCGGAGACGCCCGTCTATCTCCATATCAAGGACGGCGAGGCCGAGCTCCGCGACGCCAGTCACCTCTGGGGCAGGACCACCAAGGAGACCGAGACGGCGCTGCGCGAGGAGCTGGGCTCCAACCGTGTCTATGTCACGATGATCGGGCCGGGCGGCGAGAACATGGTCCGCTACGCCTGCGTGATGAACGGCACCAAGGACGCCGCCGGTCGCACCGGTCTCGGCGCGGTGATGGGCTCCAAGAAGCTCAAGGCTGTGGCTGTCGAGGGCGGCCCCAACCTGGAGGCGGCGGACCAGGACGCTATGATGGACCTTGCCCGCACGATGGCCCAGGCCGTCAATGAGGGCGAGCGGGCGCAGAGCTTGCACCAGTACGGGACCGGCGTTGGCATCGATGGCGGCCTCGCCAGCGGTAACCTGCCCGTTCACAACTTCCGCGATGGTGAGTTCGAGGGTGTCGAGAACCTGAGCGCCGACAACTTCATGGAGAAGATCGGCGTTGGGATGGAGGGCTGCTTTGCCTGTGCCGTGCGCTGCAAGAAGAAGGTCCACGCCGAGGAGCCCTACGCGCTCGATCCCGACTACGGCGGGCCTGAGTACGAGTCCTTCGCCGCGCTCGGCTCCACCTGCGGCGTGGACGACATCATCGCCGTCGCCAAGTCGACGGAGCTCTGCAACGCCTACTCCCTCGATACCATCGGCACCGGCGTGACCATCGCCTTTGCGATGGAGTGCTTCGAGAACGAGTTGCTCTCCGTCGAGGAGACCGGCGGCGTCGAGCTGCGCTTTGGCAACGCCGACGCCGTGGTCAAGATGGTCGAGATGATCGGCAAGCGCGAGGGCATCGGCGATCTGCTCGCCGAGGGCACGCGCCGCGCCGCCGCCAAGATCGGCAACGGCGCCGAGCAATTCGCCGTGGAGGCCAAGGGCCAGGAGTACCCGATGCACGAGCCGCGGCTCAAGCGCGGCCTGGCGATCGGCTACGCCATCTCGCCCACCGGCGCCGACCACTGCCACGCGCTCCACGACACCGGCCTGGTCAACCCCGACGAGGAGGGCTTCACCCAGAACGGTAGTCTGCGGGCGCTGGGGCTGCTGGAGCCGATCCCGCTGGAGAGCCTGGGACCGCAGAAGGTCCGGGCGACGATGCTTCAGACGCTGCTGCAGGTGCGCAATAACTGCCTGCTCATGTGTCTCTTTGTCCCCTGGGAGGCCGAGGAGCTGGTCCAGCTCGTCCGCGCGGCTACCGGATGGAACGTGACGGCCCACGAGCTTCTACAGGTCGGCGCGCGGGCCTTCACGCTGGCGCGGCTCTTCAACATCCGCGAGGGCTTCGGCCCTGAGGATGACCACTTAGCGCCGCGCAGCCACGAGCCCAAGATCAGCGGCGCCCTCTCCGACGGCGGCATCGATCCCGACGAGCTTGAGGACGCGATGCATACCTACTACGCGATGATGGGATGGGACAAGGAGACCGGCGTGCCCACGCCGGAGACCCTCCACGCCCTGGACGTAGGCTGGGCCGTGGACTATCTGCCGTAGGATTTACCGTGCGGATTGCCTCCGTGAGAAGGGGGCCGTCCGCTCAGACGCCAACGAGGGCGGCCCTGACGGGGCCGCCCTCGTATTCTATCACCTGCCAAACCCATTCTTATTCCCGCTGGCTGGCGATCAACTCCCGAACCTGGTCTTCCGTCATATGCTTGCCGTGCTCGTCGTGCGCGTGATCGTGGACCTTCTGGATCAGCGTCATCTCATCCTTCGCCATGATCGTGCCGTTGCACGCCGGGCAAACCGCCTTGTGCTCTGCCATCGTCTACACTCCTTTTCGCTTGAAGTTCCTTGCTCCAGAGATATAGACGATGTCTATCTGCCAAACCTTACCGTCGGCCAGACCTTTGAGCTCTTTAAAGAGCTCAAAGGTCTCTAGACCAAAACCAGCGCCCAGGCCTACTCCCGCCACCAGCCCTGGATGCGAAACCAGAGCGCGCGCAGGCGCCATCTCAACCCAACGGATCCCGTCGAGGGTGTCGGCTTAGCCGTCAACCGGTCCTGTCGTTTCTGGCGGTCGGCGAGCACCGTGATCAAGGCACCGACAACCGCGCCGATGAAGCCCAGGACACCCATCAGGACCGTCACGGGATCCTGTGACACGGCATCCCCCAGCTGCTGGAGCATCGCCAAACGGGACGGCGGGGTCGCTGTGGGGGTGGGGGCCTCGACTGGCGCAGGCACGATGGCGGCGGCTACTTCCGACGCCGGCGTCGCCGGCTCCTCGGGGGAGTCTCCCGCCTCCGGCGCGACGACATCCACCCGGAAGCTGCCCACCCAAAGCGGCGCAGCCTCCCCCTCACGAAAGAGGCTCAGCGTCATCACCTGCTTACCCGCCGTCTCCGGCGCCCTGAGCGTCCAGGCCCACGAGGTCGGCTGGTTCGGTGTCCTGAGGACGACCGGTTGCGCCGCCGGGTGGACCGCCGTGACCTCCAGGCCCGGCGAGGCCAACTCCGCGCGCATCCGCGGCGCCAGATAGACCACCGCGTCGAAGCGCCCCAGCCCCGATGCGTCCTCGGACGATGCCCGGGTCTCGACCCGGGTCACCGCCACAGGCTCAGCCGCCGCCAGCATCTCGGGCACGAAGAGCTGCAGGATCGCCGTGTCGCTGGAGCGTGGCGCCATCTGGACGGGATACTCGAAATCGAGCTTGCCCAGCGCCTCGCCCTCCGGTGAGGTCGGTTCCGCTTCCACCGCGATGGGCGTGGGAGCCACTGTGGCGGTCGGTTTCGGAATCTCGGTAACTGTCGGCGGGGTCGTCTCGACAGGTTCGGCCTGCCCCGGCTCGGTGGTCTCAATCACCCGCGTGATCTCGATCGGCTCCGGCGGCGCGCCACACGC
>CAZPJP010000210.1:0-6175 GCA_964586915.1 uncultured Anaerolineales bacterium | reverse complement strand
CGTCGCTCGCGGCAGGGAGACCAAGACAGTTCGCGCTACGGGGCGCGGCCAGTGCGTTGATGTGATGGCGGTCTTGAGAGCCCAACCTTAGGGGGCGGCGGGGGCGAATAAGACAGTTCGCCGTAGGGCGTGCCCGATGTTGTTGACGTAGGTCGAGCTGTCTTGCTCGACCGCGACAGGGCGAACAAGACAGTTCGCCCTGGCAAGAACATGAGTAGCCCCTCGGGGTATAGTAGAGTTAGGACACCCTAACCGCCAAAGGAGGCTACTCATGCAGTCCCATAATATCACACAACCGCTGTATGTCCCAATCGATGTCGGCAAGAATGTACATTGCTAGGTCGCGCTGGTCGCCGCTCGATCCGAGCCCTACCGGCGCAGGGTGATCGGCAGGAAGACGAAGGTCTGCACCTCCTCAGGCCACTCGACGGGCGTCTCCACGCCGACGAGGACGGAAGCGCTCGCACTGTGGCCCTGGCTGTCGGTCGCCGTCAGGGTGATGCGGTGGGTACCGGTGACCAGGTCCTCGGCGACGATTGACGCGCCGGTGCCCAGTTCGCCTGCGAGATCCGAGGTCCAGACCAGGGAGGCGCCGGTCAGCTCGCCCTCCTCGTGGTCGTAGGCGTAGCCCAGAAGGCCCACGGTGGACGAGACGACAGTGCCCGCCGCCGGTTGCGCAATTGTCACCAGGGGGCCGTGATCGGCGACGGCGAAGGGCCCCAGGGTGTCGCTCGCCGTGTGGAAGCCGTCGCTGACCTCCACCCGCACCCAGGCTTCGACCCCGCCGGGCACCTCCGCGAGGTCGAGAGTGTAGTGATCCGCGGTGAGGTTGGTCGCGACGGGCCGCCACGTAGCCCCATCGTCGGCGCTGTAGAAGACGCTGTAGTGGAGGTCGTCGCCGTCGTCGTCCTGCCCGGACCAGGAGAACGGCAAGATCGCGTCTGCGCGGTGCGCGCTCTGTCTGGCGATGGTGCCCCCGTCGATGGTAACGACCGGGACGTTGGCGCTGATAGCTAGGCTTCCCTTTTCATCATAGGGAGGGTCAAAGCTGGGATCGACGAAGACGAGGCGGGCCGGTGCGCCGCTCAAGGGCAGGCTGACCAGGAAGGGAAGGTTGGTCCCCCAGTTCTCCCAGCTCGTGTCCCAGCCGGTACTGACGTAGAAGCAGTGTTCCGACAGCACACTGTCTCCTGCGTCACGCAGCTGCACGCAGCGGCGGGAGCTGGTGGAAGGGGGCGGCGGGTTCGAGGGCGGTTCGGCAGTCGTGACCTGCCATACGGGCGAGAAGGTCGCCTTCTGTGCCCCAGTGTCGTAGACGCCCGACACCAGGGCATAGGTCTGCTGCGAAGCAGAGGTCTGCAGTTCAGCAGTCCGAGCAGGCGCCTGAGCACTGACGCCCGCCCCCAGGTTGTGGGCCAGCAGCTCGTTATAGGAGTGGGGACCGACCCAGAACTGGCTCGGGTCGAAGGGGGCTGTATAGTGAGGGCTCTCGAAGTAGCTCACGGGCAGCGTGAAGACATCGGTCGTATCCGGCGACACGAGCCGGTCGGTGGTCAGGTCGTACCCCCAGTACGCGACCGGATCCAGCCCGGTATACTTGGGGTCGTGCCCCAGATTAAGCCCCAACGCATTGGCAAACGCAACCTGATCGTTTGAGCTATACGCAGCGCCCCCCCGTCCACCCTCAATGACCGGGTCGGGCCGCGTGTACTGCAGGGTCTCCCCGGCGACGACGCCGAAGACCTGGTCGAAGGCCTCGCCGTCCCAACCCCCGTCGGTCCGCAGCCGCACCTGAGCCATACTCAAGGTGCCGAGCAACATAGCGCCAGTCTCATTGGCCTCCGGATCGACGGGCGCCTCCGGCACCGTATAGGGCCAATCCATCTCCGGCAGCAGCGTCAGCGTCAGTTGAGAGGATGGATAGACTTTGCGGAAGAGCGTTGCGATATCCAGCACGGATGCGGGATCGACGGCTTGCTGAGCGAGCCGCTGTTTGTTGGGCGGTCTGACCGGGACAATGCCCACCCGCACCGGGCGCGCCTGCTGCGTCGTCACGGTGATCACCTTCGTGTTGTCAGCGCTGTCGGCCTCCTCGATGGCACCCCCCGGGTTCACCGTGGCCGCGAGGGTGAGGGTGCCCGTCACCCACTCCTTGGGCAGCCTGAAGACGAGGCTGCTGCTCCTCTGGGACTGCACCTGGGTGAATCTGGCCGGGGTGTTGGGGACCCCCTCGACCAGGCTTAGGTAGGGCGTAGTGGCCACCCCGTCTAGCTGGAGCGTTCCGACCAGCTGGCCCGAACGGCGTACCACCAGCTCGCCGCCCACGCCGCTGACGACGCCGGTGGTGGAGGCCACATAGGCGCGAATGGCGGCGGGCTTGCCGGCAACGATGGGCACCGCGTTGTAGTAGGTCTGGATCCCTTGGGTCGGCTCGATGTGATAGATCCACAGATTCCTGGCTTGCCGGGTGCAGTTATCCTGCTTAAGGAAGGAGGTGCAGTCTGCAGCCCCGCTGCAGATATCCCCGCCCCCGGCAGGATTGCCTTCGGCGTCGATAGGCCCGAGGGGCGATCCCCACCAGTTGCCGGTGGCATTGACCCCCGCCGGTCCGACCAGACCTATGCCGTTGCCTGCAATGCAGCTGGCGTAGACCTTGACGGTCCCGAGGTCGCCCGCCGACTGGACGTTGACCCCCATCTGGTTCTGGGTGAAGCTGTTGCTCTGAGCGTCAACATTGATCCTATCGCCGATGCCTAGAGCGTTTTGGAGGCCGCTGAAGAGGTTGCCCATCACGGTGACCGCCGGTGGACCCTCGCCGTTGGGTGCCCCCCCAGAGAAGGCGCCCAGCCGGATGCCCGAGCCACGATAAAGGCCCACACTACGGAAGCTATTGTCTGTGATGGCGACCGTGCCACCGCCGTCGGGTCGCACCTGGACACCCCACTGATCGAAGACGTACTCGGAGCCACCCAGCTGGAACTGGTTTTTCTCCACTGTGGCATCGCTTCCACCGATGACGATGGCGGGAGAGTAGTCGCTAGTGACCTCGAATGTATTCTCCGTGATCGTCGCTTGCGATCCATCAAGCACCTGGATGTACGGATGCGCCTCCATTCCCTCGAACGTGTTCCGATAGACATAGGCGGCGCCGCCTTCCATCTCGACATGAGCGTCGTCCGAGAACTGGTTGTATCCGATCTGCCTCCTATAGGGGCCGGGATGCACGCTGATCGTGGACCCACCTTTCAGGCTGCAGTTGACTACGCCGGTCAAGCCGAAGAGCCTGATCCAGACCCCATCGAGTGTGATGGGACTGCCCTCGACGCCCCAAATGGACGAACCCGTATCGCGGTCGTTAATGTCGATACGGATGCCGCTTAGGGTCGGCGGAGGGCCGCCTTCGCTGACGATCTGTAGATGGCTGTCTTGGGTGGTCACGATCCCGGGCCTATAGGTGAGGCCCGGCATGGGCGAAACGTTGGCGTAGTTGTAAATCTTGAGCGTGACCCCGTCCTGAATGTTGACGTGACCGCTCAGCTGATAGATCTCGAGGGACCACGTGCGGTCCTTGTAAAGCTGACCGTGCGTCTGCCCGACGTGAGCAACGCCCGACCAACTGCAGTCTTCACCGCCCCCCTCGAGAAGGGCACAGAGTCTGTACGAGACGTCGGTATCCGGGTAGGCAGACCGGTCGTCGCGGTAAAACCAGCTGTTCCCGACGGGCTCGGGCGTGATGGTTTCATCACCGCCGGGATCGCGCTCGAGCCGCCAGCCTACAACATCGGAAAGAGCCGTATACCACATAAGGTCGACGACCTTGTTGTCGACGTAGACGACGATGTCGTCAACCGGGAGGGCTTTGTTGGCAGCGGAGACGATACCTTCTTCGCGCATCCCGAAAACGGTCACGACCATCAACACCAAGAGCGCTGTAACAACCCATACGCGTTTCATCTTTGGTCCCTCCTCGAGCTAGACCCACACAATGGTCTGAGTTGAGCGGCAATCCACCAGTTGGCCAGATCTTATGTCAAGCAGCGACGATACAAACGAATGGGTTACGCCTGTCCAGTACATAATGCGGATGCGTACGCCGAAATCTGACCCGCGCCGTCGGTCCGACCTACGGGCTACATGCCAGCGCTACGCATTTCGTAGTTGCCGGGTCCTTCCACAGCATCACCTAGCCCGGGCGTGCCAACCTGGCTAGCGCAGGATCGTGGGCAGGAACGTGTGGGCCAAGTCCTCGGCCCGGCGTACCGCGATCTCGTGCGTCGTGCTCAGCGTGCCGCCACAGTTCCCGACTTCGACGGAAATGGCATAGTCGCCGGGAGCGCTCCAGCGGTAGGTGGCCGTCGGGGTGCCTTGGCCGTTGAGGGGCGCGGGGGACCACGTGTAGGTGACCGGAGGGGTCGCATCGGAGGGGGTAAGAATCGCACTGAACGTGTAAGTGATCTCGGTCTCGCCCAAAGCGGGTCCACTAATAGCAACATCGGTGAGCGGACGCGGGCAGGTCGTCTCTTGCTCGACCTGCACGACCAGAATCTGGCTCCCCACGGCCATGTAGAGACGCCCATGCAGGGGATCATAGACCGCGTCACGAAGCCCATTGTACTCATCATAGTTGTCGACAAGCTTCAGGTTATCGACGACGGTACCGTCGTCGATCAAACGCAGGTAGAGCGCCTGGTTGGGATCGTTACCAAAGCCGTCGAAGGTCCCAACGAAGACACGGCGAGAGTTCTGTGGATCGACGGTCACAAATCCTTGGTCGCCGTAGGTTAGCTCGATGGCCTGCTTGAGCTGCCCGGTCACCGTGTCGACCTCACCGACATAACCGGTGTCGAAGGACTGCTGCCCCGACGCCACATAGAGCACATCGCGCCCAACGGCCATGGCCAGGCCCTGGTTGCCGAGGCTGCCAAAAGGCCAGGTTCCGCTCAGGTCCACATCGGGCTGCTTGACAACATTGAGCTGCTGCCCTGGGTGCCCGAGCTTCAGCACGCGAAGGTGCCCGTAGGCCGGGATCCCCTGCTCCTTGTTGTTGAGGTCGGCAATATAGAGGAGGTCAACGCCAGCCAGGTCATCCGGCGTCGCCGTCTCGTGGTTCGGCTCCAGCGCCAGGGTGTTGCCCCGGTTCGTCTCATAGCGGCACGAGGAAAAGGTGCACAGCGAATCGCGGTACGAGTAGCGTTGCCTACTGATGGCGTCGGTGCCGGTAGTATTGAGGTCCACGACGTCGATGTTGCCGTTGGCGGTGTCGTCGATGATCAGACGAGCGGGGTTCGCGCCCTCGGACATCGGCGGTTTCAGCGCAAGGCCGTCGAGGCCGTAGAACCGGTCTGCGGGTGCGTTAGGGTCCGTATTGTAGTCTGCGTTGACGGAGAAAGCGCCGAGGACGGTGCGGTCGGCAATGACGGTCACCAACACCTCCTGCCAGCCGACTCGTAGCGCCGTCTCCTTACGTTGCGTGGTGACCACGTAGGCGTGCCCATGGTAGGGATCGTAGACCATCCACCCTTCCCATTGCCGCGTGGGAAGCGCGATACTCTCTGAGGCCAGAGCGAGGGCGTCCCCATCGATGAACCGGACACGGTCGCCATCGTAGAAGACGATGTCGTTGCGGCCGGCCGCCTGATCGACGACCAGGGCCGAGGGGTGTCCACCGGTCTCGATGATGGTCAGCAGCGTGAGGTCGCCGGAATCGGGGTGACCAGATACCGGTGGCACGGAAGCGCTGAAGACGAAGAACACGAGCGAAATGAGGAAAAGACGGCGTCTTCGCGGCACAGCCACCTCCCGGGACTTGCTCAAGGACAGGGCTGCGATGAGTCTGCGGTGATTATTCCTATGGTAGCATATCGGCGATTGGGTGTCAATAACAGCAATTCCCAATATGAAACCTGCTAAGGCCAGCCAGCCCTATTCTGCGGCTATAAACCACGTGATTGTGGGTCAAATGCTGTATAGTCCGGCCTTAGACGAAGGTCTCGTCCCTGTGAACCCGCCATATTTGGAATTGCTGTGTCAATAAGTCATGCATTCTTCGCGTGAGGGCGAGCTGGATTGGCAGCGGGCGAACAAGACAGTTCGCCGTACGGGGCGCGCCCTATGTTGTTGACGTAGGTCGAGCTGTCTTGCTCGACCGCGGCAGGGCGAACAAGACAGTTCGCCG
>CAZPJP010000209.1:0-6295 GCA_964586915.1 uncultured Anaerolineales bacterium | reverse complement strand
GGGCTGATTGGCCCGTCCATTGAGTGGCAGCGCGCCCACCGCTCGGTAATCCGCTGACCTGAGAGGATGCGCGCCCGGTGGGCGCCCCCCCCATCACGCCAACCGCGCCGCCCGCTCCCGGGTGATCGCCCACTTGAGGGGCTCACCGGCGAGGTAGCGCCGGCACTCCTCGACCATGGTCTGGCCCATACGGCGGCACTCACTGTCCATCGAGCCGGCGATGTGCGGGGTGAGGATGACGTTGGGCAGAGTGTAGAGTGGTGACTCCGGCACCGGCGGCTCGGGATCCGTGACGTCGAGGACGGCGACGAGGTCGGGGCGCGCCTGGAGCACGGCGATCATCTCGTCCTCGCGGACGATGGCGCCCCGGGCAGTGTTGATAAACGTGGCGTTTTCCCTCATCGACGCGAGATGCGCGCCGGTGATCATCCCCAGCGTCTCAGGGAGCTTGGGCGTGTGGAGCGAGACGACGTCGGCGCGCTGGAAGAGCTCATCGAGGCCGACGAGGGTTACGCTCAGGCGGGCCGCCTCCGCCTCGCTGACGAAAGGATCGTACGCTAGGACGCGGACGTCGAAGGTCTTGAGACGCTCTACCACCATCCTGCCGATCATGCCCAGGGAGATAATCCCGACGGTGCTGTCGAAGGTCCCGGGAATCGGCCCCAAGCGGGCCCAGCACGCCTCGCGCTTGATCGTCATCACGTGGTGCCAGCCGAGCTTGAGGCTGAAGAGGATCTGCGCCAGAGCGTACTCCGAGACCGGGACGGCATTGGCGGCCCAGGCGCTGGTGATGACGATGCCGCGGTCCCAGGCTGCGTCGGTGGCGAAGCCGCGGATGGATCCGGCGCCGTAGAAGACGATCTCGAGATGGGGCGCGGCGGCGAGGAACGCCTCGTCCAGCGTCGCCATACCCCACCCGGAGAAGATAGCCTCGACGTCCGCAAGCACCTCCGGGTGCTCGCGCACGCTCTCGGCGGTCTGTTGCGGCGCGACGAGCGTCACGAGCTCGGAGATGGCGCACCGCTCCGGCTCCCCGTAGATCTTGTCATAGGCATCGGTGTTCAGGAGATAGAGGGCTTTGAGCATCTCTGCTTAGGTCCTTTCGTCGGCTATCTGTGCCGGCGCGCGATCTCCGCGATCAACGCGAACTTCTCTAGGGTCACGCCCGGCGGGCACGAGTCGGAGTTGGCCAGGACAAAGGGCCCGCCGCGCCCCTCCTCGATAACCGACTCGACGTACGGCTCCAACGCTTCGATGGAGAGCGACAGGAACTTGGTAGGCTCGATCCCGCCGATGAGGGCGAAGTCGTGCCCAACGAGAGCCCGCGCCTCGCGAATCGAGATATTGCCGGTCGGCGGCGGCGAGATGGACTCCACGCCGATGGCGCCGGTTGCTTTCATCGAGGGCAACAGATGACGCACGTGACCGCAGGCGTGCTGGATGTACTGCATCCCGTTGGCCGCCAGCAGCGTGCACCAACGCTCGATCTCCGAGGCAATGTAGCGCTCGTACTGTCGAGGTGAGTAGTTCTGGGTGCTAGAGTCCTCCCAGGTGAGGTAGTAGTCGTAGAAGCCGGTCTCCATCGCGAGCTGTGCCGCCCGCATATCGTTGGCGACCATCGCCTCCCACAGCGTCTCCACGATCTCGCGATGGTCCGCCAGGGCATAGGCCAGCTCCTCGGTGCCGACGTGGTGCTCGACGAGCATCTGATAGGCGGACTTGGATCGTGGAAGTAGCATCCCGATGGAGAGACCCTCGCAGCCGTCCCCGGCGAGGTGCTCCCTCACCGGGTCGAGATCGACTTCGTGGTGGGTGTGCTCCTCGATCCATAGCTGAACACCAAAGTCCTCGACCGTCTTCAGAGGATGCTCGATCAGGAACTCGGTGTTCCCCTCCTGGCTGCGACGCTTCACCTCCCGCAGCGTGCCGACCGGCGTCTCGATCTCGACGCAGACGTCGCGCCCGTATCGCCTGGTCCTGACCGTCATCTCGGGAGCAGGCACGGTCCGCACCGGGCAGGGCGCCCCACGCCACAAGGGCGTCGCGCCAATCCGCTGGTGAAAAACAAGCTGCCCCGCGTCGCGGATGGCCTTGGGAAAGCTCTCCCACACGTAGGCGAGGAAGGGGCTGAAGGGCAGGTGATCGACGGGCTGCCCCGTCAGGGCCGCAATCAGCCGTTCGCGGGCGGTCAAGCTCGATGGCATAGGATCAACGCGGGACCTGCAACCGGCGAACCTGAAGCTGGACTACAGCCACCCCGTCATCTCCGCCAACAACCGCGTGTACTCGATGAAGTTGGGCCAGGAGATGTCCGGCGGGACGCCGTGGTCGCAGCCGGGGATATAGCCACCGTCCACGAGCAGCGGCGGGACGACGCGCTCGAGCTCGGCGCGCATCACATCGCCACCCTTCGCGAGCGCGCGCTTGTCGATGCCGCCACGGAAGGCGATCCGCGTCCCATAGTGCTCCCGATACGCGACGATGTCGTTGCCGGCGGCGACCTCCATCGGCGAGACGGCGTCGAAATCGGCCTCAATCCAGAGTGGCAGCAACTCACCGTTGTAACCGTCGGAATCCATATCGACGACGGTCTCCGGGCTCGCGGCCTTGATCGCCGCGATCCACGCCTCCCACGCCGGCATCAGGAAGCGGCGCACCATCTTCGGCGAGATCATGCTGTGCATCTTGTAAGCCATGTCCTCGTTGAAGACGATATGGTCTGGCGGGGCCTGCTCCAGGATCGGCGCAAGGGTCCGCAGCACAAAGTCGGTCCAGAATGCCGCCATCTCCTCGACGAACTCGGGCTGCTCGACCATCAGCAGGCAGAGGCCCTCCATCCCGCACCACTCGCGCATCTGCCAGAAGGGGCCGCTGAAGGCGAGGGAGAGGACGTAGTCCCGCTCGCGCAGGGTGGCACAGCGCGCCTCGAAGTCGTCAGGAAACCGCTCGGGATCCTCAGGATCGTAGCGCCCCTTGATCTTGGTCTCCCAGTCCTCGCGGCTCTCCACCGGGAAGCGGTGCCATTTGCGGGTGACGAAGTCCTTCGCGCGGCGGATGTACGTGTAATCGTACTCATCGGAGATCTCGGTGATGGCGCCCATCCAGTCCCGAACGATGTAGTGACCATCGCGATGCGCCAGGACCTTCTCCTCGAAGGTGGGAATCATAATAAAGGAGACGCCGAGGCCGAGACGTGGTTGCGTCGGCTCCCGCTCGATGCCGAGCAGATCCATCAGATAATCGTACCAAGCCACGCCCTCGGGCAGTCCCTGCTGATGCCACGCAGCCAGCGTCGACTCGCGCGGGCCACCGGGCGAGAGCGGGACCTTGTCAGGGTGACCGAAGTGCATCGTCTCGAGAAAGCGTTCCCGTGGGGTCATTATCCGCGTGCCTGCGCGTCCGCACGCGCCCGGATCAGCATCCGGGTGGGATGGAGCTCGTCCTCGAGCGCCAGCGGCATGGGGCTGTTGCCGGTGAGCGAGGCCAAGTACAGATCCAGGTAGTCCTTTCCTGGCTCCGTGATCTCCAGCGGGCCGCGATCCTCGTCGTTGAGCACGAGCCGGGTCCGCGTGCCACCGTCCGTTGATTCAACAAAGCCTTCTGTCCCGAAGATGCGGACCATCTCGTTGCCCCAGGTGGGGAAGGCCGGCGGGTTGAGGTAGTTGCAGATGACGCTGGCGACGCCGCCGTTGGCGAGCCGGAGCATCATCGAGGCCGCAACGTGGAGGTCGCCCTCACCCGGGTTGCCGAGCTGCGTCTGAATGGCCCAGATCTCGTCGACCTTTGTGCCGGCGGTGTACTCGACGAAGCGCAGCGCGTGGACGCCGACCTGCAGGATGAGGCCCCCATCGACATCCTCGTCTTGCGGGCGCCGGTTGTACAGTGGGTAGGACTTCTGGACGAGCACCTGAACCACCGTGCCGAGGGTCCCCGCCTGGACCAGATTGCGCATCGCCAAGTAGGGTTGCTGCATCGCGGAGCTCGTCCACATCTCGTGGAAGGCCTTGCCGGTGGTATGGGCGGTGGCGATGATGGCGTCGAGGTCGGCCTCGGTCATCGCAGCCGGCTTCTCGGCGTAGACGTGCTTGCCGGCCTCCATACACCGGATCGCCTCCTGGGCCTGATCCCGCCGGCGAGGCGAGCAGAGCGAGACCAGGTCGACGCCGTCGTCGGCCAAGAGCTCGTCCAGCGTCTCGTAATGGCGGATCGCCGGATCCTGCTGCAGCGGTTCCGGCAGCCGTGTCCGCTCGAAGGCCGCCGTCGCGACGCAGGTCCCGATGGGGTGGTTGACCAGGCGGTTCTGAATCTGGTGACCGTTGGTACCGTAGAGGCCGATGCGGATAGGGCTCATAGATGTCTCCTTCCATAGTGGATAGAGTCGTTAGCGATCAGCCATCAGCCTTCAGCGAGAACGAGAAGTAGGAAGTAAGGGAGTAAGAAGTAGTGTGCTGGCATCAATGGCTCGTGTCGTCTACTCCCTACTCCTCTACTTCCTACTTCATGATCTTCGCTCCTCCTGACTGCTGAAGGCCGAAAGCTGAAACCTGACCGCTGAAACCTATCATCCCCGCCACTCTACCACCCGCACCGGGCGTGTCAAGCACTCGATTGGGCCGCGATTGCACAGGAATCACGCCCCTGGTATGCTATGGGACGTTGCCGATGACAGAGCCACTGGTGGTCGCGTGAAGGGGTCGGGGGAGGATCAATGTTCAGACATATGAAGTGGTCAAAAGCCGAGAAGAAGATAGCGAGGCGCGCCTACGACCTCGCTTACCGGCGGGAGTGCGAGGCGCTCATCAAAGAGGTCAAGGCCCGGAGTCGCAAGGTTGTCGAGCCCGACGATCTCTGGCGCCTGGCTGATGACCTCTGGGCGCACCGGCAGGAGATCGAGGACAAATACGATTACCGATATTCGGTGCTGCCCCTGGTCTTTGCCAGGCTCATCTCCGAGGGCTGGCTGTCGCTCTCCGACCTCGACGGACTGGATCCCGACAAGCTGGCGCGCATCGCCACCCTCCTGGGCCCTGAGGAAGAGGAGGACGGCGGCCCTTGACGGGTCTCAGCTGTCAGGATGCCGTCGCAGAGGGAGTGAGCGCCAGACCGGAGACGCCCAATATGTCGCGGAGCTTCGCGATCGTCAGCGGCGACGATCCCTCGTAATGGTTGTTCACGTTGACGTAGACGTCGAGCCCATGGTCTAGCAGATCCTCGATCATCGTCGCGATGCCGGGCAGCTCATCGTCCTTCGGCAGGACGATCTCGTGCCAGCCGGTGGGCGCTAGCTTCTCAATCGCCTGGCGGTCGGGCCCCATCAGGCGGATCACGGTCGCCGGGTGCTCCCAAAGCATCTCGCGCCACGTATCGTAGACCTCGCGGATGTCGGGCATCCAGTAGCCCTGCACCAGCACCGGGATCAGCTCGAAAGCCTGCAGGAACTGGAAGTAGGCACGATCTAGGTACTGCGGGTTCCGCACCTCCAGGCCATAGGCAAACCCCTCGCCTATTCGCTCGCGCAGTTGCCGGCAGAAGTCCCCGAAAAGCGCCTGGAACCGCGCCTGCGTCTGCATCTTCTGCTTGTTGAGGTACTCGAACTGGAACATGATCGGCCCAAGCAGCGGATGGAGGGGCGCCATGCGTGCCACAAACGCCTCGAAGAGCTCTGCCGAGAGAAAGTGGGGATTGGGCCGCAGCGGCCCGTCGCCCTGCTGGTAGAAGTGGGTGAGGATAACGCTATTGGGCGCTTTCACGGTAAGGCGGAAGCCCGCACCCCCGTCCGGGCGCTGCCCCACCGCCGCACGATAGGCCTCGGCGTCCGCCGGATCGGGGAGCCCGAGCGTCTCCGGGCCGAAGAGCGACCAGAACCACTGATCAATCTCGACGGTGTTGTACTGCTGCGCGTACTCGACCAGGTAGCGAGCGCGCTTGACGTCATCGCCGACGCTTTCCGCCTCATCCGCGTCGGAGGGCGCGCCCGACGCCTCAAAGAGCGGCCCAGCTTCTGCGAGGCGCGCCTCGGAGTCCGCTTGTTGCGCAGACGGTGCGCCCTCGGGCGTCGAGTAGACGAGGCCCACCCACGACGGGAACTTCCAGCTACACGTGCCTATCCGCAGCTCGGCCATAGCGACCTCCTCTCGGTCGGGCAGGTCCTGCCCGAGATGCTACCGCTCGCGCCTCCCTGTGCCTGCCCTGCCGGCGATCGACGCGACCAAGGCACCGGCATCACCAAGGGCAAGACCGACGGTCGCAACCCCTCGCAATATCAGGGGCAGGCTGCGCCAAGCGACGGCGAGCT
>CAZPJP010000208.1:0-6298 GCA_964586915.1 uncultured Anaerolineales bacterium | reverse complement strand
CCCGCATGCCGCGTCAGCGGCAGTCGTTGCACATCCCGTCCCGCTTTCCGCCTCCCCCGGCCCGCCCGACAACCCATGTGAGGCGCACCCGGCCATACACTCCATCGCGGCGATACACTTCATCGCTTGGCAGGTGCATCCCACCGATTGCCGCCACCACCGGCGCCGTGCTCCCGCCCGCTCCACGCAAACGTATGGACCGCGGGCATCCTGCCCGCATGCCGCGTCAGCGGCAGTCGTTGCACATCCCGTCCCGCTTTCCGCCTCCGCCGGCCCACCCGACGCTCCACCGACCACCGTCCTGCCCTCTCGATGCCTTGATTCATGGACGTTGTCGGGCCCGAGACGTTGTAAGGGCGCAGCATGCTGCGCCCCTACGAAGTCATCTGACCCTAGAGGTCCCGGTTGGCGCCACCACCTTCGCCGTGCCACCTTCAGGGTCGTCGCGCGACACACCTTGACACGCCCGCGTTCTGGGGCAAAATGCCCCTCCTGTGGATGCTGAGCTAGGCACGCAAATACCGTCGCCTCCCTTTGGCCCGTGCCTTATCCTTCGGAGGAATACCGTATGATCAGATCACCTCGCCCACCGTCCGTGACGGCACGCGTCGCCTGCATCTTCCTGATGTTGGCCGCGCTCGCTCTGGTATCTTGCACCGCTGCGCCGGCGCCGACGGCGACCTCAACCCGACCCGTCGCGCCAACCGCGACCTCCACGCCCATCCCCACCGCCACACCCACACATATCCCCACGCCCACACCGACCTCCCGTCCCACCCACACCCCGACCCCGACGCCCACGCCGCTCCACCCGATGTCCATCGCCTATATGCGTCAGCAAACCTACGCCGGCAGCGACCTCGTCATCGAGCAGACCCTCACCCCCGGCGTCAATTACGACCGCTACATCGCCTCCCACCAATCCGAGGGGCTCACCATCTACGGGCTGCTCACAGTGCCCCGCGGTGAGCGCCCGGAGCCCGGCTGGCCCATCATCCTTCTCAACCACGGGTACATCCCCCCCTCAGTCTACCGCACCGCCGAGCGCTACGTCGCCTACCAGGACGCCTTCGCCCGCAACGGCTACATCACCTTCAAGTCCGACTACCGCGGCCACGGCGACTCCGAGGGCGATCCGTCGGGCGGCTCCCGCGGTCCCGGATATACCGTCGACGTCCTCAACGCTGTGGCCTCGCTGCAACGGCACCCCGACGCCGACCCGGAGCGTGTGGGCATGTGGGGACATTCGATGGGCGGCGGCATCATCCTGCGCGCGATGGTCGTCTCCGACGCCATCGACGCCGGCGTCATCTGGGCCGGCACCGTCGCGACCTACGAGGAGACCTATCAGGATCGTCCCCGCTGGGTAGGCGCCGAGGACACTCCGCTTGCGGAGCAGCCGCGGGTGGGGCTCTTCGCCTACGGCATGTTCGACGAGGCCCCCGAGTTCTGGGCCGCCATCGATCCCATCACCTACCTCTCCGACCTCTCCGGGCCGGTCCAGATCCACCACGCGACAGGGGACCAGTCGGTGCCCGTCGCCTGGTCCGAACGCCTCTACGAGCGGCTTCAGAACGCGGGGCAGACCGCGGAGCTCTTCCTCTACCAGGGCGACAATCACAACATCTCCGCCAACTTCAGCACCGCCGCCCAGCGCTCCATTGAGTTCTTCGACCGCCACGTCAAGGGGACGGGCGCCGACTAGCTCCGGAGCGGCGGGGTGACGATGCGACAACCCGCCTGAACAGAACGCTTGATCACGCCCCAGGGCGCCAGTCCACACCGCTGCCGCGCCGACATCCATGCGCACGCGTGGTGCGTCCCACTTGCTGTTAGTGGGGTGCACCTGATCGACGCACGCAGCCAGGGAGGGTCCACCCGACGGCAGACTGCATCGTGGCGATAAACTACATCGCGGCGATAGACTACATCGCTTTGCACGCGCACCCCACCGATTGCGCCCAACCGCCCGCCCGCAACCCCGCCCGGCGCGCGCAACCCACCCCGCAGGCGACGGGCCTGATGCGTGGACCCACCCCGCGCGCCGGGCGGCGCATTCCGACAACGGCCTGCCACAGCGACGGGGAGGCTGGCGAAAGAAACGCGCCGAGCCGCCGACGGCCTCATGCGGAATGCGCCGCCCCTACAGACCGCCATCGCGTTGCAGGCAACCCGCCGCGCGCGACGCAACTCCGTCGGGTAGGGGCGAGGCATTCCCGCAATCACCCTTGCCTCCGCCATCACCCCCGACCGGCGAATCCCCCCACGCCCCAAAGCGCCGCCACAGGAATGCCTCGCCCAGCTCGAGCAACCACCCCTCGCACCCGCTCGCTTTCGTCACCACGCGGGACCTTTAGGGCCATCGGCCGCGGACGCCGTGCGCGATGCCAACGCCACGCCAAGGTGCACCCCACCAACAGCAGGTGGGGCGCACCGACCGACGCGCCACCCATAGCGTCATTGCGCGCGGCGTCCGGAACGTTCAAACGTTGACACCTTCCAACCTTCCAACCACCCGTTGCCCGATTCCCCGGGCTGGTCTGTTGAATGATCCCGCGGGCTCATGTACAATGGGCGTAAAGATCGCCGCTGCGGCGGTCGGCGGGAGGGCTCTCCAGGCCGCTGACAGCGATTTTGCGAAACAAACCCATTTCGGGCGCTGAGGCGCCCGCGACAGGAGGAGGACGACCATGCCAGCTCTTATCGAATGCGTGCCCAACTTCAGCGAGGGCCGCGATCCCGACGTCATCGACCAGATCACCCGTGCGATCGAGGCCGTCGACGGCGTCACGCTCCTCGACGTCGATCCCGGCGCGTCCACGAACCGGACGGTGGTCACCTTCGTCGGCGAGCCCGAGCAGGTGGTCGAGGCGGCCTTCGCCGCCATCCGCACCGCTGCCGAGCTTATCGATATGCGCGAGCACCACGGCGAGCACCCCCGGATGGGCGCCACCGACGTCTGCCCGCTGGTCCCCGTGTCGGGAATCACGATGGAGGAGACGGTCGAGTACGCCCGCGAGCTGGGGCGGCGCGTCGGCGAGGAGCTGGGCATCCCCGTCTATCTCTACGAGGCTGCGGCGACGACGCCCCAGCGGCACAACCTGGCGAACATCCGCGCCGGCGAGTATGAGGGGCTGCCGGAGAAGCTCCGCGACCCGGCGTGGACACCCGACTTCGGCCCGGCGGAGTTCAAGCCGCGTGTGGGCGCGACGGTGATCGGCGCCCGCGATTTCCTCATCGCCTACAACGTCAACCTGAACACGACGTCGACGCGGCGGGCGAACGCTGTCGCCTTCGATGTGCGTGAGCGCGGGCGCGTGCTGCGCGAGGGTGATCCGCTCACCGGCGAGATCGTGCGGGACGAGGCCGGGGAGCCGGTACGCATCCCGGGGTCGCTCGAGGGCGTGAAGGCGATGGGCTGGTATATCGAGGAGTACGGCATCTGCCAGGTCTCGATGAACCTGACGGATATCGAGGCGGTGCCGCTTCACGAGGCCTTCGAGGAGGTCCGCGCGCGGGCGCGGGCCCGTGGGCTGCGGGTCACCGGCTCCGAGATCGTGGGCATGGTGCCAAAAGAGGTGCTGCGCGACGCCGGTGAGACCTTCCTGCGCAAGCAGCAGCGTTCGCTGGGCCTGCCCGAGCGCGAGATCGTCCGGATCGCCATTCGCTCGCTGGGCCTGGAGGAGTTCGAACCCTTCGATCCAGACCACCGGGTCATTGAGTACGCCATGGCACGGGAGGAGGCGACCGCGCACTTGATCGACCAAGCCTTCGATCGCTTCGTCGATGACGTCGCCAGCGAGGCGCCGACGCCCGGCGGGGGCTCGGTCGCAGCGGCGGTCGGGGCGCTGGGAGCCGCGCTCGGCACGATGGTGGCGAACGGCTCGGCGCACAAGCGCGGGTGGGACGCACGCTGGGAGGTGTTCTCCGACTGGGCGGTCAAGGGGCGGGAGGCGGTCGAGAGGTTGGTACCGCTCGTCGACGAGGATGCTCGGGCCTTCGACGATCTGATGGCGGCCTATGGTCTCCCCAAGGAGACCTCGGAGGAGCGCGCGGCCCGCCGCGAGGCGATCCGGACGGCGACGCGCGAGGCTATTGAGGTGCCGCTGCGCACGATGCGCGCCGCCGTGGGGGCGATGGACGTCATCAGGGCGATGGCTGACATTGGCAATCCCAATGCTGCCTCCGACGCCGGCGTGGGCGCGCTCTGCGCCCGCGCGGCGACGCGCGGCGCTTATCTCAACGTGAGGACCAACACAGCGACGCTCGACGATCCCGACTTTGTGAGCCAGGCGCTTGCCGAGGCGGAGGAGCTGGCGAATAGGGCGGCGGGGTTGGAGGCGGAGATTCTGGAGATTGTGGCGGGGCGGGTAGGAGGGTAAGGGCTGGACGAAAGGGGGAATCTGGTGGAGTTTGCGTGTGAGCTGCGACATCGGGACGTACAGTCGACGTTGTACATTCGGACGCGAGCGTCGGTGGAGAAACTACCCGATGAGCTGAGCCGGGCCTACGGTCTCATCGGTTGCTATATGGCGGAGGAGGGGCAGGGCCCTGCGGGGCCGCCGTATGCCGCCTTCTATAATCGTGACGTGCAGGATCTGGACGTGGAGATCGGCGTCCCCGTGCCGGAGCCCTTGCCGCGACGCGGGGACATCCAATCCGGTATGATTCCGGAGGGCCAGTACGCCTCCTGCTTGTACATCGGACCGCATGAGGGAATCGGCTCGGCCTACGATGCGGTGAACGAGTTTATCGAGGCCCAAGACGAGGCGCCGTTGGGGGTCGTCTACGAGTTCTATGTGAGCGATCCCAGCAGGACGCCTCCGGACGAGCGCGAGACGTTGGTGGTTTTCCCACTGGAGCAGAAGGGGGAGGGCAGTTGACGATGAAAGCACTGCGGAAGACGGCAGCCGGTGAAGGGCACGTCGAGCTTGTGGACGTGCCGGTGCCGACCATTGGCCCCGGCGAGGTGCTGATGAAGGTCCACGCTGCGGGTGTCTGCGGCAGCGATCTCCTGATCCAGGAGGATCGCCATTTCTATGAGGCGCCGGTCACGCTGGGCCACGAGTTCTCGGGTATCGCCTACCAGGTCGGCGACCACGTGACGCGCGTGGAAGAGGGCGACAAGTTCGTTGCCGATATCGAGTGCGGCGCGGGGCGCTGGTTGGGCGTCACCATCGACGGCGCCTACGCGCCCTTTATGCGAGTTCCGGAGCACGTCATCTACAGGGTGCCCGACCACGTGTCCCTCGACCACGCCTGTCTGGCGGAGCCGATCGTGGCGACGCACCATCTGATCCAGGAGCGCGCTCAGGTCAAGGTGGGCGACGACGTCGTCATCGTGGGGCCCGGTCCGATGGGGATCATGGCGGTGCAGTACGCCAAGGTCTGTGGGGCCCGGCGGGTCTTCCTGATCGGGCTCAAGAGCGACGAGAAGCGATTGGCCATCGGTCGCGAGGTCGGCGCCGACGTCACGCTCTACTCTGAGGAGCATCCCGAGAGGGCAGTGCTGGACGCTACCGGGGGGAAAGGCGCCGAGTTCGTGCTCGAGTGCTCCGCCAGCGAGATGGGCGTGCGCCACGCTCTCGATTGTGCGCGGAAGGCCTACGAGGGGCCCGGCGGCAAGGGCGTGATCGTCTTTATCAGCCTCTGGGGCCGTAAGATCTCCATCAACCTCGACGAGGTGAGCCTGGGCCAGTTGGACATCCGCGGTAGCTGGAGCTGGAACGGTCGGGAGACCTGGGAGCACGCCATCGACCTGCTCGACCGCGACGTCTTTGACCTCGACCCGATGATCACGGCGCACTACAGCCTCGACGAGTGGGAGACCGCCTTTGCGCAGCTCCGTGCGAAGCAGGACGTCAAGGCGCTGATCCACCCAAACGGATAGGTCGAGGCCGGTCCCCTTAGCGCCAGAGGTGAGGCGTGGCTGGAATGTCAAAAGAGAGAACGAGGAGAATCGCGCTGATCTCGGCGCCGTGGGCTTTGCTATTGTCCACCTATGTGACCTATCAGTGGGCTGCAGCCGCGTTTGGGCCCAAACTGGGCTACCTGACCGGTTTTCTCTTCTACTGGCTCGTGTGGTGCTTCGCGTTTCCGCTGTGGGTGCTCGGGGGTGGCGGTCTGCGCGCGATGTTCCGGGATCTACAGCCGCGCTTCACGTCCAGAAGGTGGTTGGGGATTATGCTGTGAGCGCCCTATCCGCTTCGGTCAGGGCATGCTCTACCCGAAGGGGGAGAACCGGCCTATAGCTGGCGCAGCGTCGCCTCGGCGGCGTGACGGCGCGGGTCGTTGGGGT
>CAZPJP010000207.1:4151-6304 GCA_964586915.1 uncultured Anaerolineales bacterium | reverse complement strand
TACAGCACGACCGTGCCGATCTTCGAAGCCTCGGACGAGCTATGGCACTATCCGATGGTCGAGATGATCGCCCGGACGTGGCAGCTGCCGGTACAGCCACTGGAGCCGGGGATGTCCAGCGGCCCGTGGCGACAAGAAGGGAGCCAGCCGCCGCTCTACTATGCTCTAGGCGCGCTTCTGACCGCGTGGATAGACACCGCGGATATGCCCATCGTCCGCCAGCCAAACCCGCACGCCAGGGCAGGCGAGATCACGCCCGAACGCAACAACGTCAACCTCGTCATCCACGACCCCGTCGCCGAAGCGTTCCCGTGGTCCGGCACCGTGTTGGCTGTGCATCTTGTCCGGTTCCTCTCTGTCGCCCTTAGCGTGGGGTCGGTGTATCTCACGTGGGCGCTGCTCCGGGAGCTCTACCCTGAGAGAGCATGGATTCCGCTCGTTGGGGCTGCACTTCACGCCTTCACCCCGATGCACGTCTTCATCAGCAGCTCCGTCAACAACGACAACCTGATCGTGCCCCTGAGTACCCTCGCCCTGCTTCTGATGGTCAGGCGGGTCAAACGAGCTGGGGGCGCTATACAGAACCGGGGCCTGCTCAACTACGCCACGCTAGGTCTTGTTGCTGGATTGGCGCTTCTGACGAAGGCCAGCGGCATCGCCCTGCTCCCCTTTGCCGCCGCGACCATCGCTTGGGAGACGTGGCGGCGCCTGGAGGGCGAGTTCCAGGAGGGACAAGGGCGTCGACTGCACGCGCTGGGGGTCGGTGGGTCGCAGCTGCTGGTTGTCCTCGCCCCGATCACGGCAGTCTCGGGATGGTGGTTTTATCGCAACTTTCGACTCTATGGCGACTGGCTGGGCCTCAATGCCTTCTACGCCGTCCTGGGAACGCGGGATGTGGCAGCCGACCTGGGGCAGCTCTGGGCGGAGCGTTTCGCGTTCGCGGCGGGCTACTGGGGAAACTTTGGCGGCCTGAACGTCCCGATGCCGGACATCGTCTACGCTGTGCTCAACACCGCCGCCGTCATCGCGGCGGCAGGTGTCCTCTTCCGCTTTGCGCTGTGGGTCGTGACCGATTCTGGCACGCGGCGGTCCTCCTCACCTGCGCTGCGAGACCATCAGCGGGTCCGTGCGGCAAGATGGCTGCGCAACCTATGGCCCTTTGCCTGGACGAATCTCACAGCGGCGCGGTCGCTCGCCTGGGCGTGGCCGGTCGCGGTCTTGGTGTCCTGGATGCGCTGGGCGACCATCACATGGTCGTCGCAAGGCCGTCTCATCTTCTCCGCGCTTCCGATGTGGTCGGTCGCCCTGGTTGTCGGGCTGCACCTGCCACCACGCTCACGAGCCAACGGCGTGAAGCGCGTCGCGAAAGCCCCACCCATCATCCTGGCGTTTCTCCTCCTTGGACTGAGCATCGTCGCCCTACCCGCATGGATCCTCCCCGCCTATCGCCCACCGGCGGCGGTAACCCAGGGTCCGGAGGAGCTGGGCTTTGAGCCGCTCGACACCCAGTTCGATGGCGCGATCGCGCTGGTGGGCTACCGAGTGGAGACCGAGATTGTGGAGCCCGGCGATCGGGCAACCGTGAGCCTAATGTGGCGCTCGCTCGGCGCGACCGCCACCCCGCACTCGCTCTTCATCCACCTGCTGGGAGAGGGTGACCGCATCGTGGCGCAGAGAGACTCTTTCCCGGGACACGGGCTGCTTCCGACCACGCAGCTTTCGGCGGGAAGGACCTGGGTGGAGCAGCACGCAGTGGCCATACCCGCCACGGCCTATGCGCCCGACCGCCTGAAGGTGGGCGTTGGCGTATACGAAACTCCGACGCAAGAACGGATCGTCCCTACAGTCGCGGAGGGGCTCGACCACGTGCGCTTCGGTGACCTGGCGCTGGCGCAGCGCGCCAGCGCTGCTGAGGAAGGTCCTTTCGCAGTTTACTTCGGAAGCGGTATGGTCCTGACGGACTACGATCTGAGCGACGTCGTCGTTGGCCCGGGGCAACCCCTGACGGTCACACTGAACTGGCAATGCACGGGCCCGATCCCTGAGGATTACACCATCTCCATTCAGTTGATCGACGATCAATGGCGAAAGGCCGCGCAGTCCGATGAGTGGCCCCGCGGTGGTGAAGCTCCGACGTCCTCGTGGCAGGTGGG
>CAZPJP010000207.1:0-4051 GCA_964586915.1 uncultured Anaerolineales bacterium | reverse complement strand
CCCCCAATGACCCTGCCCTATCGGCTTGTGCGTCGCTGCGCGCCCTTCCTCCTGCTTGCCGGGATCGTAGCGCTCATCTTCTGGCCCGTCTGGGTCGCCGGCTACAGTTTCCCCGTAGGCGGCGGTGATCTCTGGGGCCAGCTCCTGCCCGTCTGGTCGTATGTGAGCCACTACGTGAGACGCGGCGTGCTTCCATTGTGGTCGACCCGCTTGATGGCAGGGGATCCGATCATCGGCGAGCCCCAGTATGGCATTTTCAATCCGAGCAACTGGTGGCTCTTCATCGTCGGAACAGAGCCGCGTGCGACGATCCTCCTTCGGGGCCTGCTCCCCGTCTACCTGGCCGGCGCGGGCCTGTACAGCTACCTACGCCGATCGCCCGTCTGGCGACTCCGCCGTGGCGCGTCACTGGTGGGCGCCACCGCCTACATGCTCTCTGATCCGTTTATCACCCACCTGGGCCATCCGCAGATCAACGACGTGATCGCCTGGCTGCCCTGGTGCCTGCTCCTCGTCGATCTCACCATCGAGGCCCGGCGTTTTCTACCCATCACGGCCCTCGGTCTCGCGCTGATCGCGCTGGCCGGTCACTACCAGACCAGCCTTCTCGCGTACATCGCGGTGGGTCTCTACGCCCTCTGGCGGATCGTCACACAGCCAGCGACGCTCTGGCGCCGCCACGCTAGCCATCTCGGGTTGGCCGCTGTCTGCGCCGCAGCCCTCAGTATGCCGACCGTGCTGCCCAGCCTAGAGCGTTACCCGTTCACGGAGCGCGCGATTCTGCAGCTGCAGGCGTGGCGCGGCTACCAGTGGCCATTGCAGATGGCGATCGATCTGGTTGCGCCCGGCTTCCACGGACGTGGAACGACGGGCTTTTGGGGTCCCTGGGCGCGCGTTGAGGGGGGCTACGCCGGCGCGGTCGCCTTCTTTCTAGCCATCCTCGGTCTGCTGCACGGGCTGAAGCGCGGTCGGACCTGGATCTTCGTGATCATCGGCGGTTTCGGCCTTCTCTTCGCACTGGGATACGACGGCCCACTTTATCCCTGGATGGCTCGCCTCGATCTGATTGCTCGTATGGGGAAGACAGCCAGAGCGATCTTCCTGCTTAGCTTCGCCATCGCCATCGGTGGCGCCGCGGGCTTTCAGGCACTGCAGACCGCACATTGGCAGACGCGGTCTCTATGGGCGCTGCTCCTCATCGCTGGCGGGACGCTGCTGCTGTTGCGCACACCCGCGTGGACGCAATCCGTCCCGGTGAATCGCCAGCCCGCGGCCGTCGAGAGCCTGGTCGCCGCAAGCGTGCTAGCTCTTGCCCTCGCAGCGATGAGCCTCGCACCCTCGGGCTGGCGCCAGTTGGCCGCCCCAGTGGTGCTTTTGATCCTTGTCGGTGAGCTTCTCTTCTCAGGCACCTGGGTAGAGCTCGAGCCCCCTACCCTAAGCCCGGCCCGGTCCGCCATTGACTATCTCAAGCAGGATCCAAACTGGTATCGCGTCGATGTGGACGCGAGCGCAAGAGGCCTGCTGTCGCCCTCAGTGCTTCTGAGCGAGGGATTCGAGGTCCCGCAAGGCTCCGGGAATCCCATGGAGCTCTTCTCCTATACCCAATTCTACTGGGCGATTCCCTACAAGGGGGCGCCGGTCTACCAGCTGTTAGGCGCCAAGTATGTTGTCGTGCCCAAGGGCGCGCTGCCGGGCGGCGACGGGATCTGGCCCGTCTATACCGACGCACCGCTCGTCGACGTGCATCTCAACACGAATGCCCTGCCGAGAGTCTGGCTCGTCTACAACACGCGCCCTATCTCGACCATTGAAGAGGCTTACGCTGTAGTCTTCGACGAGGACTTCCGACCGGCTGAGGTCGCTGCTGTTGAGAACGGGCCGCTTCTCACCAGCCAGGGTAGCGGCACGCTGGAAGTATTCGCGTACGGCCCAAACCGCGCGGAGTTCTTAGTGAGGGCCTCCGAGGAAGCCTTGCTGGTGCTCTCCGATATGCACTATCCGGGATGGGTCGCCAGCGTAGACGGTGTCTCCGCTCCGCTCTATAGGACGGATGCCATCTTCAGGGGCGTCGTCGTGCCGCCAGGCGAGCACCGTGTGACGATGCGTTACCAGCCTCGTTCCTTCCACCTCGGAGCCGGTCTGGCGGGCATGGCCCTGATGGTGCTCCTGACTGCTTCCCGGCGGCGCCTCGCGGACCTGATCAAATACGCGTATCGGGGGACCCAGGCCATCCGCGACACCTTGAGGGGAGCAGCCTAGTTTGCCTTCGTATCGCGCACCGTGTCCGACAAGCTAGATGTGGTAAAATGGCCCCTATGAACGCACGAGCCCTATCGTCACCCGTCGTCCCAGCAACCGCCAGCACGCCATCAGCCCATCCTTACATCATCCAAGCGGGCGCCTTGATGCCCGATCTCGCATCCAGGCGTGTGGACTTTGACGACTCGCTTGTTACCTGGGACTTGCTAGCCTGATTTGCAGATCGTGATGATGTCGGAAGCCAAGCGCCACAGGCATATCTGGACGGTCTCGGCGATCGTGTTGCTGGCCTATCTGTTGCGTACGGTCACACTCGACTGGCAATCCTTCTGGATCGATGAGGTCCAAGCTTTCTACTTCATCGACCAGCCCTTTCCCGAGACGGTACGGATGATCATCTCCCCCGAGGAGAACGGCCCGCTCTACTTTCTGCTGCTCTGGGGATGGCGGCGGCTCACCGGCCCGAGCGACTTTGCGATCCGCTATCTCTCCAACCTGCTCTCGGTCCTGACCGTGGCGACGACCTGGAAACTGGCGCGCATGTGGTTTGACCGCCGGGTGGCGGGTTCGACAGCGCTGCTGCTGGCTATCTCGCCCTTCGCGATCTGGTTTGGCCAAGAGGCGAAGATGTATGCGCTGCACATGCTGCTAGCGAGCGCGACTACGTTGATCCTCGTCAAGGCGGAAGTTGCGGCCCGACGCGGTCGACGCGGGACTTGGCCGCTGTGGCTGGCCTATGGTATTGGGGTCAACCTTCTCGGTTACAGTCACTTCTTCGGCGCTTTCACCATCGCCGCCCAGGGTGCCGTCCTCTGCGTGACGAACCTGCGCCGACCTCGGGTCTTGAGCCGCTATGGGCTGACGATGGCGATCGTGACGCTGCCCTACCTGCCGGTGCTGAGATTCGCGCTACGCGTGCTGCCGAGCTTCCGGATCGAGGACATCAGCAAAGGCTTTGTGTCGCTGCCGCACATGGCCCAGGAATTCGCCTCAGAGTATACGCTGCGGATCTCACGCATCTACGTCAGCCACATCACCTGGGTCACCATTGCTGCAGGCGCAGTCCCTCTCCTAGGTCTCGTGCGTGCCTGGCAGCACGGTTGGCGACGCGGCGTCTGGATCACCGGGCTGCTGGTGCTGCCGGTAGCCATCTTCTATCCGATATCCTTCTGGGTCCCCGTCTTCTCGCCCAAGTATCTCGGCGCGACCTTTCTCATCTTTACCCTCACACTTGCCTTGGCACTGGACCTCCTGGCGAAGGGATGGCGTCCCCTGATGTGGGCGGGCCTTGTCACCCTCGTCGCCTTCAACGGGTGGGCCAATATCCGGATCCTGACCGATCCCTATTACCAGCGGACAGATTTTAGGGCCGCTGTGGCCTACATCGACAACCACGCCAAACCCGACGATGCCATCGTGACCTACGCGCACTACGTCGACCGCGCTATCAAGCGATACTATGATGGCAGTGTCCCGGTCTATCGCTTCCAGGCCGACGCCTATCAGCCGGAGGCCTACTATCAGGATTGGCTCCAGGAGGAGAAGGATCATCACACACTCTGGTTGGTGCTCCACCAAGATCAGGCGATGGCGCCCCACAATCGGCTTCGGGAGGCAGCCAGCGCGCTCTATCCGCAAGTCGCAGGCGTCTATCCCAACAACGGGCAGATCGCGGTACTGGGGTACAGCTTATCCTGGCGCCACGCGTCCTTGCCCCCCGAAGCCACGCCCGTCGATGGGGCCTTCAGCAACGGGCTCGATCTCGTCGGCTATGAGGTCGACGCCACCGAGC
>CAZPJP010000206.1:0-6322 GCA_964586915.1 uncultured Anaerolineales bacterium | reverse complement strand
GGGACGGGCTGCTGGTGGGTGTCGGCGTAGACGTCGCCGTTGCGGCCTGCGGAGGCGTTGACGTTGGGGAAGGCGTAGCAATCGCTGTGGGCGCCGGCGACGGTGTACGGGTGGGTGTCGGCGATGACGTGGGCGTCGGACTCGGCGAGGCGCCGACCCTGGATGGGCTGATGTCGTCGGCTGCGGGCGTTGCCGTCGCTGCCGCCGCCCGAGCCGAATCGGGCGTGGCTGAGGGCCTCACGTCCGTCGGCTCCGCCGCCCCGTCGGCTCCGTCGGCTCCGTCGGCTACGTCGGCTACGTCGGCACCGTCATCTCTGACGGCACCGTCGGCACGCGTGCTGGCATCGGTCCCCACCGCCTCAGGGGACCGGAAGATGGGCTGGGTGTAATCGTCCTGCGCCAGCCCTGTGCACGCGGAGAGCAGCATCGCCATACCCATTCCTAACGCGACCAATCGATAGATTATGGTTAGAGTCATCTATACTATATGACGCAGAAAGACCGAGAATGTTACGGTCAATTCCTACGGCGAGCTTTGTATGGAGACCGCGTCGATGTAGAGGCTGGAGTAGTTTTCGAAGCCGGTCCGGCTGAAGAAACGGAGGCTGACGGTCTGCCCCGCGTAGGCGCTCAAGTCAACGGCGCGCTTCTCCCAGCCTCCCGTATCCGTCGCGGCACAGAGCCAATCATCATCGATGGGGTCGACGCCCAGATAGGCGCCGCCATAGCTATCAGAATCACAGGCCTGGTCCGGTGGGGCGTCGATCCAGCGCCAGTAGACGAGCTCGGGCGCAGAGTCCGGCAGGGTGATCTCCTGCTCGATGTAGGTGATCAATGCGGAATCGCCGCCCAGCCAGGCTGCCCAGGCACCCTCATACGGGGTGATAAGCGGAGGCAGATCATCCTCCTGGAGGATCACACGATACCCGACGAGGCTGCTGTATTCCTTCCATCCATCCGACCCCGCCTCAAAGCCACCGTTCACGACGACGTTTGGCGTGGAGGGGACGGATCGCGCGACCACCGGCAGATAGACGGTGAAGCCGTCGATCTGCGCTGAGACGCCCTGTGCCGCAGGCGCGAGGACGACAACCAGCAAACAAGCGGTGAGCAGCAGAACTGGTATGGATTTCATCTTGACACCTTGGACTTCGTGATAGAAAGCAAGCGTCCGACGACGTTTCGCGTTACCGGCCCGCCGGGGCGCCGTTACGGACAGGCGCTCGGTCAGGAAGGGTCGCGCGGCGAGACTTGAGAGAGGGCCCGTCCCCCTCTTGTGGAATCGGCAGCTCTACAGGAGGACCGGGGTCCTCAAACAGCAACCCTTCCGTTGGCGTGCGCGTTGAGCTATCAGCGGCGTCAGCCTCGCCCGGCGGCGCGACCGCAGGCGGAGCAACGGCCTCGGGCGGCCCTGGCAGCTCTAAAGGGTGGCCCGGCTCAGTCGGCGGCGCGCCGTCAGCCGGCGGATCCGACGAACCCGGGGGAGCGGCAGGCGTCTCAGGCGGCGTCGTTGCATCCGGCGGGACCGGTGGGTCCACAGCGGGAGGAGGTGCCTCGGGCGGCGCCGTGGCCTCCGGAGGGGCATCCGTCTCAGGCGGCACCGCCATCTCCGGCGGGTCCGTGTCGGTAGGACATGTTTCGGGCGGCGCCGCTGTCTCCGGTGGATCCGGCGGATCCGCGGGAGCGGCGGATGTCTCGGGCGCTGCGCCGCCTTCGGGGATCTCAGGGGGATCCTCCGACGGGCCTGGCTCAGCGGCTGGTTCGACAACGTCGGGTATCGCGGTCGGTTGGCCCGTTGGCGCGCTGGCGGGTGGGCCACCAGCCGACGCGCCCACATCGATCGCGCGCTGAATCGCCGCCTGAGCGTCCTCGGGCACGCTCTGCAGCAGCACGTTCAGGGTGTCTAAGTGCTCGGACCGCGCGCTGTCGAGCATCGACCTTAGGCTGCTTTTGTCCGGGCCCTGTGCTTCGCGGATGAGAGCCGTGACCGACATGATCTCCATCTCGTAGGCCTGCAGCGCGACAAGTGCACGCTCGACATCGTCCCTGTTCAGCTGGTCTTGCGCCTCTGCCAACCGTTTGCCGGCGAGCGCCAAATGTATCCTGGCGGACGCCTCCGCGTCTGAGGTCACCAGCAGCGGGACGTGCTCGAGCCTCAACTGCACCCCGTAGAGCAGCTCACCCGGTGCAGCTGCCGCAGCGGCATGCAAGAGCCCCTGCCCAAGAAAGAGGACCGCCGCGAGCACCAACAGAGCGCTGATGAGGGTACCAGCTCGCACGGGGCAGAGCGGCAGCCGCCACCGCCACACGCGGCTGAGCCAGGCCCGCAACGGCGTGGGATGATCCGACAGCCTGTCAAGCAAGCGCGGCACGGCGCTCTCAGCGAACTCGCGCCTCGGAGACACCTGGCCTAATGACGTGAGCGCTCGCGTCAGCGAGACCAGCTCAGCCAGGTCCTCCGCGTGCTTGGGATAGCGAGCCAGCTTCTCATCGATGGAGGGGTCGCCGCGCTCCATAGCATCCAGGCAATCAGCCAGCGCTTCGTCCAGCGAATCGGGCACGTTGGATTCACTCATTTTTCTTGATGATCTCACGTAGCTTCTTCAGTGCTCGGTGCTGCAAGACCCGTGTTTGACCGGTGTTTCTTCCCATAATCTCAGCGCACGCTTTATGGCTGAGCTGGTTGATGAACCGCAAGATGAGGATCTGCTGATAGTCAGGCTTCAGCGCCGCCAGCGCGCTTGCCACTTGTCTCGTTTGTCTATTCTGTTCCGCGATATTCTTAACCAGATCCTCGCCGTCGTAACAGTCTTCAGGCAACGGGACGGTCTTCTTTGCCCGGTAGTGATCAATGACCAGGTTCTTGGCCACCCGATAGATCCAGTTGCGAAAGCTGCCGATGCTGGCGTTTCTGCGGGACAGCCTGGGTAGATGCTCCCAGGTCCTTAGGAATGCATTCGCGGTGATGTCTTCCGCCTCGCGTTCGTCGCCCACCCGAAAGTAGACGTAGCGGTAGATATCATCAAGGTATCGCTCATACAGTGCCCCAAAGGCTTGCTTGTCGCCCTCGGTCGCCAGGCGCAGAAGGCGCTCGTCCTCAAGATCTGAATGCTCGGTTGACATCGATCTATGTATATGACGAATGACGCTGCGATATGTTACACATGAGCCACCTCCCAAGCGTAGCATAGCGCGGATCGCGCGGGCGGAAAGGATGAGCGTGCTCACCGAGGCGTCTCCGCTTGCACACGCAACCTCGCCACCCACCGGCGCCCTCCGCCGCAAACCCTCAACTCGCGTGTCAATCCAATAGGTAATCTTACCGACGGAGAGGTCGCTTGCAGTCCGCTGGATGTGAGCATACAATGATGGCGGCCTGTGTCCGGCGCTTCATACGAGGACACAGGCTTCTCATAGGTGACGATCCATACCCCGAAAGGAGCAGATGAATGCGAAGCTCGAAACCAGGCCCTCTCAACGCTGTCCGCCTCGGCGCACGTCTGATCATACCCGTCGTCCTGCCGATGCTGCTGCTGGCTGCCCTGCTGCTCCTCGGCGGCGGCAGCTCCCCGACCCTAGCGTCGCCGTCCTCTGCCCCCAACGCGGCGACCCTGGACAATGGCTCGGTGATCACCATCGGCGTGGCGGCAGCACTGACGTACGAGGAGTCTGAAGACGAGCCATTCTTCGGCTGGCTTCAGGTCAACGCCGTGCAGCTGGCTATCAGTCAGACCAACGCGGCGGGCGGGGTCGACATCGGTGGCACCACCTACAGCTTGGCCTTGGTCACCGCCGACAGCGCCTGCAGCCCGACGAAGGCCATCAGCGCTGCCCACACGCTGCTCGACGCGGGCGCCGTCGCCGTGGTGGGACATACCTGCAGCAACGCGACCGCCGCAGCCCAGGGCGTCTACAGCGCCGCTGGCGCCCCTATGGTCTCGGCATCGTCCACCACGCCCAACCTGACCGAGCAGGGGATCACGACGACCTTCCGGGTCATCCCGCGGGATGACGCCCCGTCCGTCGAGATGGCCAGACACTTCCGTGAAGAGCTGGGGATGGAGCGCGTCGCGGCTGTCGACTGGCGCGCTTTTGGCTGGTCGACCGACGCTTTCTCCCAGACCTTCACCGGCCTCGGCGGCAGCATCACCGGTGCCGACACGGTCTCGGACACCGCGGACTACACCGCGACATTGACGGCGATCCGGGCCGGCGAGCCCGAGGCCATCTTCTATGCCCACTTCGATCAGGAGGAGGAGGGTGCTCGCGCCGGTCTCTTCAGCGCTGTTGCCCACAACCTGGGACTGACCACAATCGGTTGGCACGTGGGAGACGTGCAGAGCATCCCCGATGCGTATGCGGAAGCTGCCGGGCCTGCCGCCGAGGGCGACTATGCGGCCCGTTTCGGGCGCGACACCGGAGACATGCCCGGCTACGAGGCGCTCGACGACGCCTATCAGGCTGCTGACTTCACCTACTACAGCGCCGGGCCTGGCACCCTCGGCGCCTACGCCTATGACGGCGCCCAGGTCATCATCGCTGCCCTCAAACGGGCCGGCAGCGTCGATCCGATGGCAATCCGCGATCAGATCGCGCTTACCGACAACTACGAGGGCGTGGTGGGTACCTACGAGGGCTTCGACGCCCAGGGCGACGTCATACCGCAATGGTCGTGGGTGGAGCGATATGAGAACGGCAAATGGGGCGTGGAGCAAGGCGGCGAGGTCTTTCTGCCTCTCATCCTCAATAACCTTCCGTAGCCGTGGCGTCGCTGGTCGCGTGACCGTGCCTACGGTGCCGTGAGCTTGAACGCGGCAGAGAATGAAATGATACGCGAACTAGATACCGTTGTGTTGGCACGGGATGTGGACGAGCACGGCCTGAAGCGTGGCGATATTGGCGCTGTCGTCCACCGTTACGCAGACGGGCAAGCCTTTGAGGTCGAGTTCGTGACCGGTGAAGGTGGGACGATCGCCGTCATGACCCTCAGCCCGGATGACATCCGTCCCGTCGGCCGCAGCGAGATTCTCCACGTTCGCGAGCTTACGCCGACGTAGCAACGCGCCGTGCGCTACCCCCGGCGTCACGCGTCGGGCGCGACGCTCTCCCACCACCGCGGCCCCGCCAGCACCACCGACGTCTCGACCTGCCGCTCGGGAATCGACCAATAAGTCCGCAGCAGCCGCGCCTTCTCCGTCTCGGAGACGCGCCGGTAGCCGCTCTTCTCGTAGAAGGTGATGGCCCACGTCGCCGCCGCCCACGTGCCGATCAGGATCGGCTTGTCCGTCAGCGTCACCAGATGCTTGAGCAGGCGGGTACCGATGCCCTGCCCCTGGGCCGCGGGCCGTACGTAGGCGTGACGGATCAGCGTGACGTCGCCCCGATCCTGGATGCCCATCACGCCCAGAAGCGTGCCCTCCCCCTCGAGTCCCCAGAACTCGACGCCCGCGTCGATCTCCTCGCGCAGCGCTGCCGCCGGCATGTAGGGCTCGTGCCAGCGGTCCGCCGGGATCACGCCCTTATACGCTTGCGCAGCGTCGTTGACGATGGTCAGGATCGCGTCGAAGTCCCTGTCGTCCAGGAGACGTATCATCTCCCATCCTCCCTATGCACCAATTCCAACGCCCGCTCCGGTGCCGGGTCGCGCCCCTCCAGCACGTCCCCGAACGTCCGCTCGACGGCGATGTCAGGCCGCACGCCCCCATCGCTCGCCTCTGGGTCGGGGACTGCCGTGTCGTCGCCCCACAGCGGGATTCCCACCACGAGGCGCGAGTTGGGGAGCGTGACGATGGTGTAGAAGCCGCTGTTGTTGCCACGGTACCCGCCGCCGATAGAGCGTCATCGCGCCTGAGCCTCTCACCGCCACCTCCACGCTGACCTTGACACACCCTTCACATTGTATACCATAGTGAATGTATCGCACGGTTCACCGTCGACGTGAAACGTCGCATCGACGTGAAACGTCGCATCGTCGTCCCACAGATCCATGTTTGCGACATAGGGCCGCGCCGGTGGCTCGCGTGGCCAGAAGGAGCTGATCCGATGTGTGATACCCTGGTCGCCACGGGTAGCGTGACCGCCGACGGCGTCACCGTCTTCGGCAAGAACTCCGATCGCGAGCCGAACGAAGCCCACCACGTGATCCGCGTTCCCGCGGCGGACCACGAGCCGGGCGCCCGCGTCAAGTGCACCTACATCGACATCCCTCAGGTCGACCACACCCACGCCGTCCTGCTCGCCAAACCCTTCTGGATCTGGGGCGCCGAGATGGGCGCCAACGACCAGGGCGTCGTGATTGGCAACGAGGCCGTCTTCACGAAGG
>CAZPJP010000205.1:0-6336 GCA_964586915.1 uncultured Anaerolineales bacterium | reverse complement strand
TCGCCCATTCCGGCCTATCTGGCGATCCGATTGCCGCCATCGACGAACGGTAGCGTCTGCCGCAGACACGCATCCGCTTCTTCGTCCAGTTCCTCACATCTTCCGAATACCCAGGTCGACGCTGCTAATAGAGGCTGTGCATAGATAGAGCCCCTTGCCTTGTGATAAGCAGGGTCTGGGAACAGGATTACCTACACCAAACCGTATCAAGGTGCGTGATGGTGGAGGGAGGACGAGGAGGGGAAAACGCTGCGGCGTCGATCTGCTCCCATTCTCCTACTGATCCCGTTGCCGGTGTTGGTCATGAGCGTATTCAGCCGCTGAAAACCTTATCAGCGCCAGCCTGGCATTTTTCCCTACCTCGTCTTCCGTCATCCACACTCCACCGCGAGCAGAAAGACGCTCCGCGTCTGTACGAGGCGTCTTTCTTGTGCTATCCTGCTGGTTGAGATGCTTCCTGAACTGACTAGACATAGCCTAATCCAGTATCAGTCGTGCTGAGAGCACGATCACCTTTTGTCTATTGCGACTAGAGATATCAGTATCATAGAGGGCGAGACGTTGTCACCGCCTATTGGTATGGTATAATGGATTTACTTGCGGGTGTTGCTTAATGGTAGAGCCTTGGCCTTCCAAGCCAATGATACGGGTTCGATTCCCGTCGCCCGCTCTGTCACGGGCCCATAGCTCAACGGTTAGAGCAGCCGGCTCATAACCGGTCGGTTCCAGGTTCGAATCCTGGTGGGCCCATCAACTAACGACCTATTACGGCCCGTCGTTACCGCGGGCCGTTTGTCATGTTTGTACGCAGAGGGGACTGATTCCGCATGGATGCAGAGAAGATGCTAGAAAGAGTAGGTATTCTGGAAGAGCGGTTTGAGGAACTCACCCGCTTGATGGCCGATCCGGAGATCGCACAGGATTACGAACAGGTCACCGAGTACGCAATCGAGCGCTCGGAGCTTGAGGAGACTGTAACGACCTATCGACGGTATCGTGATGTCCTTGAGGAAATTGAAGGCACAGAGGAGCTTCTTGAGGACGACGATCCGGCATTTCGCGAGATGGCCCAGGAGGAGCTTAAACGTCTCGCCCAGCAGCGTGAGGTGCTGGAGGAACGCCTCCGTCGTTTGCTCGTGCCTAAGGATCCCCGCGATGAGAAAGACGTCATCGTGGAGATTCGCGCTGGCGCCGGTGGTGATGAAGCGGGGCTCTTCGCTGCTGAGTTATTCCGACTCTATACTCGCTATGCCGAGCGCCACCCGGGTTGGAAGACACAGATCATCAGTGAAAGTCGCACGGGGATTGGCGGCTTCAAAGAGATCGTCTTCTCGGTAGAAGGAAAGGGTGCGTTCTCACGGCTAAAGTACGAAAGCGGCGTGCATCGTGTTCAGCGGGTCCCCGTGACCGAATCGAGCGGGCGTATCCACACGTCCACCGTTACCGTGGCGGTGCTCCCGGAGGTTGAGGATGTGGAGATCGAGATCAATCCAAATGATCTTGAGATCACGACCTATGGCTCATCGGGTCCTGGCGGGCAGCATATGCAGAAGAACGATACCGCTGTGCGCATCGTTCACGAGCCGACCGGCATGATAGTATCCTGTGAGAGCGAGCGGTCATTGACCCAGAATAAGCTCCGGGCTATGCGGGTGCTGCGTGCGCGCCTGTATGAAGCTGAGCGACAGAAACAGATGACAGAGAGGAAGGAAGAGCGCCGCTCTCAAGTTGGCAGCGGTGAGCGCAGCGAGAAGATCCGCACGTATAACTTCCCGCAGAATCGTGTCACTGACCACCGCATCGGGATGACCTCGCACAATCTGCCGGCCATTATGGAGGGCGAGATCGACGCGTTCATCGAGGCCCTTTCCCTGGACGAACAGACCCGCCGCTTGGCGGAGGTGGGGATCTGAACCCACGGATCGGCGCCAGTTAAGGAACGGACACAGGCCAAAACACAGCGCCGTCGCATAGTGCGACGGCGCTGTGTGGTCATCTCATTGCACCGATCTTTGGTGGTTCGGCGGCCTGATTACTCGACGTCGGGCAGTTCCTCCAACGCGGCCTCCAACTTATCCTCCTCCAACTGGTAGTCTTCCAACTGCTGCCGATGGTAGGCATCATAGGCTGACAGATCGAAGTGTCCGTGACCGCTTGCATTGAAGAGGATCACCTTTTCCTCACCGGACTGCTTGCAGCGCAGTGCTTCGTCGTAAACGGCCCGGACCGCGTGGGCTGTCTCCGGCGCGACGATGGTTCCTTCGGCAGTACTGAAGCTGAGGGCCGCATCAAAGGCGTCGTTTTGGTGATAGGCGATGGCTTCGGCGTCGCCGCTCTCCAAGAGTGCAGAGACCGTGGGGGCCATGCCATGGTAGCGGAGACCGCCGGAATGCACGGGTGCCGGGATGAAGCCGTGACCGACGGTGTGCATCTTGGCAACTGGGCCGGTCTTAGCGGTATCACCCCAATCGTATGCGTACTTGCCACGTGTCATACTGGGACAAGCTGTGGACTCCACGAAGATCGCGCGCAGATCGGGCCTATCGCCGGTCAACTTATCCTTCATAAAGGGATAGATGATCCCCGCGGCGTTGCTGCCACCCCCTGCGCATCCGACGACGATGTCGGGATAGTCTCCTGCCATTTCCATCTGCTTTACCGCCTCGAGCCCTATCACCGTCTGATGCAACAGCACGAAGTTGACCACGCTGCCCAGCGAGTACTTGAAACCATCGTGGGTCATCGCATATTCCAGCGCCTCGCTGATGGCAATGCCAAGACTGCCGGGCGACTCGGGATCTTGCTCGAGGATCGCACGGCCGGCATGAGTCTCGGAACTGGGGCTGGGCACCACTTCCCCTCCCCATGTCTCCATCATCACGCGGCGATAGGGCTTCTGCTGATAGCTGATCGCCACCATAAAGACCTTGATCTTCAGACCGAAGAGGGTGCCGGCGAGGCTCAAAGCACTGCCCCACTGCCCGGCGCCCGTCTCGGTGGCGAAGCCTTCTAGCCCTTCCTGCTTAGCGTAGTACGCTTGTGCGACGGCGGTGTTTGGCTTGTGGCTGCCAGCTGGGCTGACACCCTCCCACTTGTAGTAGATTTTCGCGGGCGTGTCGAGTGCCTGTTCCCACCGGTGCGCGCGGAAGAGCGGTGAGGGGCGCCACGTCCTGAGGACATCCTGAACCTCTTCGGGAATCTCGATCCACCGCTCGCGACTGGCCTCTTGCTCAATGCAGGCGGCCGGGAAGACCGGCGCCAGGTCGTCAGGCGTCATAACGTCGAGTGTGGCCGGATGTAGATAGGGTGGTGGGGGATTTTTCATATCCGCCAGGATATTGTACCAATGGGTTGGCAGTTCCTTCTCTTGCAGGACGTACTTGTACTGTTTCATGGTGATGGCTCCTTCTTCTGAACTAAGATTGTGAGTGAGACCAAAGCGCAGGCGTTTTAAGACCTGCTCATCTCCAACTGCGCAGTCTGCACCTGCGCGGACGTGCGCGCTCCTCCCTGTTCGGCCGGCTTCTCATTCAAAAGGCTCTCTCGATCGGTGAAGAACTGCTTGTAGACTCTGTAATGTTCTGTGTCTTCGTAGCTCACCTCCTGGATTTGACGACCATCGAAGCTGTAAATCTGCGCGCCGGGCAAGGCCAACAGGAGCGGGGAGTGCGTGGCGATGATGAACTGCGCCTTGCCTTCCGCCGAGAAATCCCGCAAGAGCTTTAGAAATTTGACCTGGCTCGCGGGTGACAGCGCCGCTTCCGGTTCGTCGAGGAAGTAGAGCCCTTTGCGGTCGTATCGCCCGCTGAAGTAGGTCAGCATGCTTTGCCCATGTGAAAGGGTGTTGAGCAGATGGCCGCCATGATACCGTAGCCGCCCAGGGTCACAGATAGCCACATCATCCAGGAAGTCGGCCAAATCTTGGAAGGTCTCAGCCCGAAAGAGCGACCCCTTGATGCGCTCGCCGTTGCGCCACTCGATCTCGATAAAGTCAGCGAGCCGTGTCTCGTAAGGATTCTCGTGAGCACGGTGGCGCTTGGGCTTTTCCCAGACATGAATCCCGCTCTTCTTGGTGATCGCCTCCAGGAGTGTGGATTTCCCTGATCCGTTTTCACCTACGAAGAACGTGACCGGTCGCCGGAACGTGAGCTGTGAGGTCGTCCGCAGGATCGGCACGCTAAACGGGTAAAAGCGGTTCGTCGGATAGTGCTCAGTAAAGAGCTTCACACCGGTGATATACATAGCGGCTCCTTTATGGTCTCTCTTCCCATCAAAGCCGGAAGGTGTCGGCCCTGCCCTGCAGGACCTTGCGAAGGCGTGGGCCAGCCAGCTCCATGGCATCGTAGACCATCTGCATTGTGATCTCAGCCTCCCGCTGCATGCGACGCGTGCCCTCCACAAGAATCTCCTCGACGAGCCCGGGCTGCGCAGCGTACGTGTGATGGCGTTCGCGGATGGGGTCGAGGAAATTGTTGATCGCACGAGCGAGCTTACGCTTGACCTCCACATCCCCTACCTTGCCTTTCCGATAGCGATCCTTTAGGTCCTGGACCTCCTCAACATTCGGGTTGAAGGCATCGTGGTAGATGAAGACCGGATTCCCCTCCACACGACCGGGAATGTCCGCCCGGATACGGTTGGGATCAGTGTACATTCCCCGCACCTTCTGCTCTACTGTCTCCTTGTCATCGGAGAGCAGAATCGCGTTGCCCAAGGACTTGCTCATCTTCGCTTGGCCATCGGTGCCCACCAGCGTCGGGACCTCGCCGATCATCACCTCCGGGACCGGAAAGACCTTCTGACCATACATACGGTTGAAGCGGCGCGCGAGCTCGCGCGTGACCTCGACGTGAGCTTCGTTGTCCTTACCAACGGGGACGAGGTGGGCCCGCGGTAGAAGGATATCAGCTGCTTGGAGCACCGGATAGCCGATCAATCCGAAGGGCACCGTCTCATCATCCAGGTTCGCGGCCCGCGCCATATCCTTGATGCTTGGCAAGCGGGCGAGGCGGGGGAGCGAGACAAGGTTTCCGAGGATGAGCGCAAGTTCGTATTCCTCCGGAATGGCCGACTGCAGAAAGATGACGCTCCGCTCAGGATCGATTCCAACAGCAAGATAGTCGAGCACCACGTCGTAGATGTTCGCATCCAGCGCCTCAAGATGCTCCTTCTCTGACTTCGTCGTCAACGTGTGCAAATCGGCGATGATGAAGAAGCACTCGTACTCATCCTGCAGGGCGACTCGATTCTTCATACTGCCGACATAGTGACCCAGATGGAGCTTCCCGGTGGGCCGGTCGCCGGTCAGAATTCGTTTCCGCGATTTGGTCATTTGAGAATCCTCCTTGTTACGTATCAGTGCGGCTGCTCTTTGTGATCAGGCGCTCGGGTGATCGGCTGAGGCCTGATCGTGCGCATCAGCGTGCGCATCAGCCAGAAAACAGAAAACGCCCGCCCCTCGAAGGGACGAGCGTGATCAGCCCGTGGTGCCACCCTGGTTAGGCCCGCGACCCAAAGAAAAAACGCGCCGTGAAAGCGCGTCGTTGAGTCAAGCCAGCCTCACTCATTTCGGGCACAGCGTCCTTTGCAATGCCCTACGCCTTGATAACGGTAGCGTCTCCGTCTCGAACTACTTGTTCAGGCGTCGCTTCTTGACGCCCACGTTCGGCGAGCGGCTCCTGGGCCCATTCGGGACTCGCGCTGGTACCGGATTCGCACCCACCTCCGGCTCTCTGAAACCCCGCTTGAGGCCTTACTCTTCCCAATCTCAGCCTTTGACACTCCCTTTATAACATGAGTCATCTTGAAAGTCAAGCTCGATTTCGTTTTGGGCGTATTTCAGGTTGGGGGCGAGTAACCGAGGAGGCGGAACGCTTTTGAGACAGGTCTGCCAAAACCCAACCTGAAATACCCGCCACTGCCCCAGAAGATGAAATATCCCATCATTTTCGGGGTTGCCAAATCCTTTACGTTGTTGTATAATCCGTTTCGTATGCGGGCTTAGTTCAGCGGTAGAATGTCTCCTTGCCAAGGAGAAGGTCGAGGGTTCGAATCCCTCAGCCCGCTCTCGGCGACGTACCCAAGTGGTAAGGGAGGGCTCTGCAAAAGCCTTATACGTCGGTTCGATTCCGACCGTCGCCTTTCAATACAACTTGGACGTTATGTGCGGGCATCATACAGGATGCCCGTTTGTTCTATCAGGGCTGTTTCGGCATGGGGCGGTGGCGGAATCGGCAGACGCCGTGGACTTAAAATCCTCTGCTCGAAAGAGCGTGTGGGTTCGAATCCCACCCGCCCTACCATCGAAAAGCCCGGGCTCGCAGAAGAGCCCGGGCT
>CAZPJP010000204.1:0-6579 GCA_964586915.1 uncultured Anaerolineales bacterium | reverse complement strand
GTTCTGATCGACGCCGCGGTGGTTGATGTTGTATGCGTGGTGGGTTGCGCGCGCGGGGGCGAGGCATTCCTGCGAAGGCGCTTTGTGTTGGAGCGTCCTTCCGCGTTCGGGGGTGGCCTCGGAATCATATTTGTCCTCGGGAATGCCTCGCCCCTACAGGTCATTGTGGTTCAGAACGACGCGTTGGCGTGGCTGATCGTTAGGTTGTTGACGCGGAGGTATCTGGGCACGATGATGGCTCTGGGGTTGCGGGCGCCGTAGCTGCTGGAGGTGTTGTAGGGCACGGTCTGCTCGGAGAGCCACGCGACCTTCTCGCCGAAGACGTCGAGGATGCTCTGGGTGAGGCGTACGTTGTAGGGGATCACGACGCCGCCGTCGGCCTTGAGGAGCAGGGCGCCGAAGCGCGAGGTGCCCGTCACGAGGCCCTGGGTCGGGTTGACGATGTTCGCGTAGTGCAGGAACGGGATGTAGAGCACGTCGCCGTCCCGTGGCGCGGCGACGAGGGACGGCAGGTCGGCGATGTCCTGGCTGCCGCCGTGCAGCACCAGGCTCTTGCGCGCCACGGTATGGCCCGTGGGGTCCTCGCCGAACTCGTCGGCGTCGTCCTGCGCCCAGGCGAATCCCTTGAACATGCCGCCCTCGAAGAAGGGGAAGGGCGCGCGGGGCATTCCCATAAAGTCGCGCTTCTGGGGGAAGGTCTCGCGGCGCGTCGGGTCGTCGATCAGCGTGAAGCCGTCGGAGAGGACCCGCTCGCCGATCTGGTCCTCGGTCAGGCACGAGTAGCCCCGCTTCATCAGGCCGCCGTTGAATCCGATCCAGTTCATGAACGAGATGAACTCCGCCGTCGCGGCGGGGCCGAGGACGATGTCGTAGCTGCCCAGCGCCAGTTGCTGTTGGGGGTCGTGGGTGAAGCGCTCGACGAGGAAGGACAGCTCGTCGTGGAGGGGGTCGGCGTCGAGGTCCGAGCGTCGCTGCGCGGATTGCTCGGCCTGCACCTCCCACTTCTCGGCGCCGTGGGCCAGGACGACGGTCACCTGCGCGTCGCTGCTCTTGAAGAACTGGGTGTGCTCGGAGCGCGTGCTGATCTGGGCCAGCGTGTTGACGCCGCTGGAGAAGATGCCGGAGAGGCGGATCTGCTCCGTCTCCAGCCCCGCCACAGCCGCGTTGATGAGGGCGAGCTTCTCCTCGTTGGCGATCGTGCCCAGGGCCGGATCGTGCGCTGACTCGTCGGCGAAGGTGCTCTCGAAGGCCGGGACGGTGGGGTCGTACTCGAGGGGTTGGACGTGACGGACCATCTCGGCGGCGGTGTCGATGCCCTCTTTCATCTCATCCATCCGGCCCAGGTCGGTGATCATCTCGTAGCTCGCGCGCTGGCGCCCGTCGTAGGCCGTGATCTCCAGCCGGATGAGGTGCTCGTCCGTGTTCAGCGAGATGGCCGAGTTGGCGAAGCGCATCAGGGCGCTCTCCTCCTCGTGATAGAAGAGGGCGATCTCGGGGTCCTTGGTCAGGGCGTAGGTGCGCAGGTCGCTCAGGGTCTGTAGTATGCGGTCTTTCATGTCACTCTCCTATCCTCACGTTGTCGAAGCGGCAGACGGGGATGCCGTGGCCCAGCTGCATGATCTGATTGGGCTGGCCCTTGCCGCAGTTGGGCACGTAGACGACCTCCCAGGTGGAGCGGTCGCCGACGGCCGAGAGGGCGTTCCAGAAGTGCAGCGTGTCGTCCTTGTAGGTGGCGTTCTTGACGACCTCGGTGACCTCGCCGTCCTCCACCAGCCAGCCGATCTCACAGCCGAAGTGGAACTGCTCGCGGTTGGAGCCGATGGACCACGATCGGTCGCCGTCGAGGATGATGCCGCGCTCGGTGTTGGCGACGAGGTCGTCGAGGGTGCCGTCGGTGCCGGGGTCGATGTTGATGTTGGTCATGCGCTCCAGGGGCACGCGGTAGAAGGCGGTGGCGCGGTTGGCGCCGCTGCTCTCCTCGAAGATGATGCGGCGGGCCCGGGCGTTGGCCTCCTCGACCATCTGGCGACCGGTGATGGCGCCGACGAGGATGCCCTTGTCGATGAGCAGGTTGTCCTTCGCCGGGACGCCATCGTCGTCGTAGCCGAAGCTGCCGGGGCTGTTGGGCATGGTGGCGTCGGCGCGGCAGGTCAGCAGCTCCGAGCCGTAGCGCAATGTGCCGAAGTCGTCGAGCGTCACGAAGGAGCCGCCGGCGAAGGCCAGCTCGTAGCCGAGGATGCGGTCGAGCTCGAGGGGGTGGCCGATGGTCTCGTGGGTCTGCAGGTACATAATGCCGGGCAGCAGGATGACGGAGCGGTCCTCCACGGGGCAGGGCTCGGCCTGCAGCACCTGGTTGAGCTCCTTCACAATGCGCTCGGCGTTCTCGCGGAACGTGTGGGGGTCGACGGACTCCCAGCCGCGCGTGTCGTCGCGACGGCCCAGCTTGAAGGAGCGCTCGTGGGTCTGCCCATCGGCGTCGGCGCCGAGGACCTGGAGGTCGGCGAAGACCTCGATGATGTCCTTCGTGATCTCGCTCCCCTCGGAGTCGACGAAGTTGATCTCCTTGCGGATGAAGTTCAGCGCGCTGACGCGCTGCTTGACGCCCGGCTGGTTCAGCGCGGCGTCCATCTCCTTGAGGAAGGCGACCTTCTCGGCGAGCGGGACCTCGAAGGGATCGATCTCGTTGGGGCTTTCGAAGCTGTCCTGCACGATGTCCTTTTCGGCCAGGCGCACCGGGAAGGTGACGCGCTCGGCGGCGGCCCGGGCATTGTCGAGGGCCCGGTCGAAGACCGTGCCGAGGTCGCTGAGGTCCGACGACGCGCTGAAGCCCCAGGCGCCCTTGTAGAGCACGCGCGTGCCGATGCCGCTCTGGCGCGAGTTTGCCGCCTCCTTCAGGTTGCCGTTCCACATCGTGAGCTCGTTGGATTCCTCGTAGGGAACCCAGCGGCAGTCGACGTAGGTGGCGCCCGCCGCTCTGATGCGGTCGAGCTGTGCTTTGATTTCGTCTTGCATGGTGGTCTCCTTGGTCTACAGTTTCCGGTTTCCAGTTTGCCGTTTCCAGTTGTTAGTTGGGGTCAACCGAGGGCGAGTATAGCATTGGGTGGGGGAGTGGGGAAGTTATCTTGCGGCGTCGCGGGCCGCGTCGTACATCGCGACGATGTTCTCCGGCGGGACGTCGGGCTGGATATTGTGGACGGCGGCGAGGATGTAGCCGTCGGGGCCGAGCTCCTGGATGCGGCGGCGGACCTCGGCGCGGACGTCGTCAGGCGAGCCGTGGGGGAGGGTGTGCATCGTGTCGATCCCGCCCCAGAATGCGAGGTCGTCGCCATAGGCGGCCTTGAGTCGCGCGGGGTCCATCCCGCGGGCGCTGACCTGCACCGGGTTGAGCGCCTGAATGCCCATGTCGAGGAAGTCCGGGATCAGGTCGGCGACGGCGCCGCAGGAGTGGTAGAGGAGCGTGGCGCCGGTCCGCTCGCGGATCAGGCGCAGATAGCGCGCGTGCCGCGGCTTGATCAGGCGCCGGTAGAGCGCGAGCGACATCTGCGGGCCGCGCTGGTCGGCGACGTCGTCGGAGCAGCTCACCACATCAATGAGATCACCTACCTCAGCTAACGCTCGTTCTAGGATCTCCAGGCGGATCTCCAAGATGGCGTCCATCAGCGCGCCGATCACGTCGGGCGCCAGGATCAGGTCCATATACCACGCCTCGAAGCCGCGCATGTATTGGCTCGTGTGGACGAAGACATCCGACAGATGGAGCACGACGGCGTAGTCCGTGGTCTCGCGCAGGCGTCTCGCCTTCTCGCGCAGGCCCCGCGTGATGCCGGGGTCCGTCGGGTCGGGCCAGGGAAAGCCGGCGATATCGCGGATCGTGATCTCGCCGGCGAGGGGCGATGCGACGACGTCGAAGTAGTGCCCGTCCGCGGGGCGCCGGCGGACGACGCCGAACGCATCGCGGTGCATCAACTCGCCCGGCGCGTCGCCCTCCCAGAGGGTCTCCTTGCTGCGGTCGGCCTTACCGAGGAAGAACCCGCGCGTGTCGATGCCGAGGCGCTGCAGGACGGCCTCGTCGGGCGTCGCGAGACCCAGGACCTTGCTGATGCCGTGGGGCTCGGGGCTTGTGGCGGCAGGCGAGCTGCCGTCGCCCTGCAGATAGGCCCTCAAGGCTTTGTAGGGCGCCTGGAGGATGCCGGTGTTGCGCGTCGAGCCGAGGTCGACGGGGATGCGGTCGGGACGCTCGTGGTTCAGCGCAGCGCGCACACGCTCGCGTGGGGTCATCGTGTCACCTCCGTCGGAGCGCCGCCTCTCTGAGTGTGTGGCGCTCCGTGTGATTATGTCAATGCCCCAGTCTTATCACAGCTCGGGGGGCACGCAAGGCGCATGTGTCGCGCAAGGCGCGTGTGGGTCCAGGTGCGGTCTGGTTTAGGGGATGTGCGTCAGACCGCGCCGATCACGGTTCCCAGCCGAGGTTGAGGCGCACCGCGTTCAGGGTCTGGGCGCTCACGTAGGGCACAAACCCGGCGGACATCGACTGGGTGTAGGCGCTGTCGATGTTGGCCTGTCGATCGGCGTAGTCGATGGTGAGGACCAGCTTGCCAGCGGCGGCCACGGCTGCGGTATTGGCCCGGTTCTCGGCGCACCAGCTGTAGCTGCAGGGACGGTCCATCGCGATGAAGTAGAGCTCCTCCACGCCCAGGCCATCGATTGCGTCGAGGTAGCCGGGACGGGTATGGAGCTCCGGCGCGTTCTGCGGCATCACCTTGAAGCTCGGATCCTGCGCCTTCGCGTAGGCCGAGAGACGCACGATCAGGTCGACCATCTTCTGGGCGAGATCCGCGCGATGTGTGCCGGCGGCGTCGGCGGGGATCTCCTCGTAGGTCAGGACCATGTCGAGGTAGGCGCCGTCGAAGCCGGATGTGATCGCCTGGTCGACGCGGCCCGCGACGACGGGCCACCAGCGCTCGTCCCAGTACTTGACGTACTGCTCGTCGGGCCAGCCGGAGACGGCACCCAGCTTAAGGGCGTCGGGGACGTCGGGCCACTCGGGCCGGTAGTCCTCGATGGCGCCGATCTCAAAGTAGGCCAGGACGACCTTGCCGGTCGCCTGGACGGCAGCGATCTCGTCGCGGGTGAAATAGCCGTCGGAGCCGTCGCGCGCCAGATCGATGACGGCGAGGTCGAAGCCCGAGTTCGCAATTGTATCGAGCCGGTCGTCCTCGTAGCCGGTGAGCTGGTAGACCCAGCTTTCGACTCGCGGCCACGCGTGTTCCTCCTCCGGCGCCGGGGCTGGGGCGAGGCCGGAACAGCGGACGAAGGGGAGGAAGATCCGGGGACTCGTCTGTAGATCCGTGTCCCCTGGATTGGCAGAGACGTGAGAGGTTGAGAAACGGCTCGACAATAGGCTCAGCATCCCAGCGATACAGACGGCGACGGTCAACCAACGTTTCGTATTCATCTGTCTGCACCTCCGATTATATAGCACATCAGACCGATTTTTCTATCGGGCCGACGTTTCAACAAGGCCGATTTTCCAATCGGGCCGATTATAACGGAAGTTATAACTGGAGTCAAACTATAGTGACGCCGTGGGTTGTAGAGGGGTTAGGTGTGGGCCGTAGGCTTCATTGTGGCTGCGCTACAGAGATGCAGATGGTGTCTGGTCAGGCGTGGTGGGAGGACGGGGCCATGCTATACTGACGTGAGAGAAGGGGGGGCATCCACTATGCCATATACCGCTGAGCTGGGACCATTGTGAAACCGCCCGCTCGCTTTGCCTGCTACTACGGCCTCGGCCAGCTGGAACGGCTCGCGCGCTATGACCTCGTGATCCTCCAGGCCGAGCACTACACGGCCGCGGAGATCGCGTCGCTCAGGGCGCAAGGCACCCGCGTCGTTATCTACGTTTCCATTGGCGAGATCCCGCTCGACGCAGCGGAGCGGGCCTGGGCCCTGAAGGATCCGGAGACCGGGGAGCCTGTCGTCAACCCGACGTGGGAGACGGCGCTCACCGACTGTCGCTCCGAGGCGTGGCGGGCGCACCTCGTGGGGAGCCGCATTCCACAGCTGCTCTCCTCGGGCGCCGACGGCCTCTTCCTGGACAACGTGGACGATCAGGAGCGCCACGCTGGGTCCGTACCGTGCATCAACCGGCTGCTGCGGCGGATCCGCTGGCGAACGCCGGATCGTATCCTGTTGATCAACCGGGGCTTCGCCCTGCTGGACGTCGTCGGCGAGGTTGCCGACGGGCTTGTCTTCGAGGCTTTCACCAGCTACTACGATGGCGAGCGCTATATAGCGTGGAAGGGCGACGATCTGGAGTGGACGGCCTGGATGGCCCGACGTCTGCAACGCCTGTCGCCTGAGATCCCGATCCTCACCGTCGACTACGCTGCCCCGGAGGACCACGCTCTGCGACGCCACGCCGAAGCCCGCGCCCGCAGCCACGGCTTCATCCCCTTCGTCAGCACACACCGTCTCGACTGGTTGCCGACGGATCCCCCCTTTGCACGTCCGTGCCGCGGACGTGCGCCGTGTTCTCCCCCCTTTTGGGGGAGTTAGAGGGGGGGCTGCGCTTGAGCA
>CAZPJP010000203.1:0-6645 GCA_964586915.1 uncultured Anaerolineales bacterium | reverse complement strand
GGTGGTGTGGGGGGAGGGCGCGCACATCTATAACGCTTTTGCTCAGATCCCGACGGTGGAGGTCGAGGCAGAGGCCAATAGGGTTACTTTCTTCGTGCGCAGCTCGGTTCTATGGCCCTTCAAGCACTGTGACGCCTATCTCGATGATATGCGCGTCACCATCGTGTCAGAGGAGAGGTCCTCCGTCGAGATTACGCTCAACCCCGAGCGTGTCAGAGCGGGCGAGCCCTTCGAGATCACGGTCGGGGGAGGGAGCGGTCCGGCAAGTCTGGTCCTTGTGATTGACGATCCCCGTATCTACCAGCAGTCCCCCCGGATTGAGGGCGATCAGCTCAAGGGGCGGTATATGGCCACGGAGTCCGGGACCTACGAGGTCAGTGTGTCAATGGAGGGAGCGCGTGCTGCGTCTCAGACATTCGAGGTCGCCGCGGCGCAGATGCCTCCAGTAACCTGCGTGCCCCCGCGCGAGCCCTACGCGCGTACCTACCTGCTGTTGCCTCCCGATGCCGGCAGTGCGTGGCTGACGGCGGTGGCCCGCAGCGGTGTTTGGGATCGATGGCGGTGGACGATCGGCGGTAGCGCAGACGACGCCGGGATCGGACCTGAGGTCCGGCGCGTGATTGCGCTCAATCCCAGTGGCTGGGCGGACGACCTCAAGGTGTTCCTGGAAACGCACTATCCCGGGGTAGAGTACCGTGAGATCAATGCCGCAACTCCCGAGGCGTTGTGGGCGATCCTGGGGGCTTTGGCCCAAGAACCCCTGCACGGGGGTTAGCAGGCGCAGCGTCCCTAGGTCGGCGCGGCGAGAATTCTGGCTGGTGAGGGGGGGGCGGGATGCTCAGAGAGATTGGAGCTCCACGCCTTTGATCGTGTAGTAGAAGGCCAGCGACTCATGCATGCCGCGCTGAATGCGCCGAGAGATCTGGTCCATCACGTCGATGAAGACTAGATCCTCACCTTTCGAGCAGACGATTCCCAGGCGCGGTCGCGCGCGAGAGTTCTCGATGCCCCACTGGCCTTGATACCGTCGGCGGAAGGCCTCGCCGAGGAACGTGCCCCATACAGTTTTGACCTCTGTGGAAGGCCGGGGGAACTGGCGCATATGACGCTCGATCCATTCGTCGAGGGTCTGGAGGCCCACCGCGTTATAGTCGACCTCAATCCCCGCGTATCGCGAAAGGCTGAACCTAGCCCGGTCCGCCAGCGCAGTGAGCTGCTGCGAGCGCTGGGCCGGGAGGAGCTGTATCGAGCGCTTATGCATACCATCCTCTTACTTTTGAATCGCGTAAGCATTATATCACGGTCAAAGACACAGCACAAAAGGGTGACGCAGACGATTCGTGTGCCGACTGTTTTGCCAGATGTTTCTTTCTCGCTATAATCGGCATAGTTCAGCACGCTATGATGATCTAGCGGCGCGGTGGAGGAGCAAGATCAGTGACAGAATTAGTGTGGTACGGCCTTGGCTGTTTCCGGGTGACCGAGCGGGGGCATCCTGCCGTTGTGACAGATCCTTTTGAGGATAGCGCGACGGGACTTCAGCGGCCGCGGGCTTCGGCGGACATTGTGACCTCCAGCCGCCTCATCGATCATCCCATCGATGTTAAGTGGCCGGGACTCCGCGATGTGAGGTACACTGTGGCCGGTCCCGGTGAGTATGAGGTCGGGGGTGTGTTCATCACAGGGATCGCTTCGTCGCGCGCCCGTAGGCGTGGCGAGGCGGTCGAGCAGAACGTGATCTATACAATTGACTATGAGGGTGTGGTGATTTGTCATCTAGGGGAGCTTGGAGCCCCTCCAACTCAGATGCAGGTCGAGCGAATCGGGCGCGTCGACGTTCTGTTGCTGCCGGTCGGGCTCCCGGATGGTCTGACCCCGGCTAAGGTAGCGGAGACAATCAGCTTGATAGAGCCCGCGATCGCCGTGCCGATGCAGTACAAGTCACCTGGGTTGAACGTCGAGCGCAAACCGGTCAGTGGATTCCTTAAGGAGATGGGTGTGACCCATCCCCAGGCTATTTCGAGCCTTCAAGTGACATCCAGCGGAGAGCCTGAGGAGCTGCAGATTGTCCTCTTGGAGCCGCAAGGGTGATAGGGTGAGGAGAGAGAGATGCAAAAGCGCCTCCTGTTAGGGATCGTCTTTGTGTTGGTCCTGGTCGGTGCCGTGGTCGCCGTTTTGTACTTCTCAAACCGGCCCTCGTTGCCAGGGGCAGAGGCCAGCGGTATGGAAGCGATCGAGGCGGAGATCGATGCGGGCGACTATGAAAGTGCCAGAGTGCAGCTAGAGGCATTGCTAGCCGAAGACGAGGAGGATGCGGAGGCCCACTTCAAGCTGGGTTTGGTCTATTTTAACTTAGGCGAGTACCGGCTTGCACAGGAACGCTTCTCCCGGTCTTTGGAGCTGGAGCCGGACCGTGCGGCTGCCGTGCATCACAACCTGGGCGTTCTAGCCTATCAAGCGGGCGATATGGACGGTGCGCTGGAGGAGTTCCAGGCGGCGCTGGACGCCGAGCCTGACGACCCGGACACTCACTATCAACTAGGCGCTACCTATTTGATTCTCGCCTTTCCTACCGGGGTGGAAGAGCCCGATGCCGAGAGGCTGGCATCAGCCGAGGCGGAGTTCGAGCGCGCGCTCGAGATCGCCCCGAGCAAGCCAGAGGCGCTGGTGGGCTTGGCCAACGTCTATATGCTTCGTGGCGACATAGCGGAGGCGATTGACTTACTGGAGCAGGCCGTTGAGCAGGCGCCGGAGATGCGGGAAGCGCTCTTTGCGTTGGGGCGCGCTTACGTCGCTGTCGGGGAGCGGGAGCTGGCCCGGGAGACGCTGGAGACCTTTCTGACCACCGATCCACCCGCGATGTGGGCTCAGCAGGCGCAGGAGTTGTTGGATGAGTTGGGTCAGTAGCCCGAGCGTGGAGAACGGAGTTGTCCGGTGAACATACCGGTGAAGTTGCTGATGACCTGGAACATTGCTCCAGGTCAAGAGGAAGCGTGTTTTGCGTTTATCACCCAGGAGCTACCGAACCATATGCAGGAAGCCGGCCTGGAGCTGACCGACGCATGGTTTACGGCGTACGGTGACTGGCCTCAGATCCGAATCGGATTCATCAGCGCGGACCTCCAGGCTCTTCAGGCCTTCCTGACCTCGGAGGCCTGGCACGAGGTTAAGAAGGAGTTGCTGGCCTACACGCAGGACTATGAGGAAAAGGTCGTAGTCGCCAAAGGAGGGTTCCAGCTCTAGCGGCATATGCGATGCGAGGCTTGACGATTGCGACGCGAGAGTAGTGCAAGCTACTCTCGCGTCGTCGGTTCCAGAGGGAGCGGGATCTGCGCGGTCTCCTGCTCCACAATGGGATCGAGTCCGAGATAAACTTCAATGTCGGACTGTTGGGTGACCTCGCCAACCATACGCCGTAGATGTCTGAACTTGACGAACGACCACCGATGTGACTGCGCGCTTTCCGCAAGTCGTGGGTCCCTCCGCAGCTTGAGGGCTGTCAGCGCAGCTCGGCCGCCGGGAATGATCAGACACCTTCTTCCGTCGCAGGGTGGGGGCGTCGCCAGCAGATGAGGCTCCAGGATCGCTGTCGTGGTGCCTCGGAAGAGATAGAGCGTCCGTCCTTCCTCGCGCCACCCCACATCGCCATTGAGCCGCCGGGAGACATTGTAGCCCAGAGACCGGCCAAGTTCGGTCACCTCTCTGCGAACCTGCTGGATCTCACCACGACGATGGCGCGGGTCGTCCTCAGGTCGGAGCGTGAGGCTGCCGGTTGCATCCTCCGTCGTGTAGGCCTCGATGCAAGCGGTGACCAGTTCCGGTTCGGGCGAGAGCGGGCCGTGAAACTGCGTGTAAAGCTCTCCCACCAGCGCCTCAACCTCCCAATGCTCCCGCTCGAGGAGAAGCTGAAGGGTTGCCTCTTCCACACGATCGCTCAGTGGGCTCTTCGCCCGGCCCGGAGAGGCGAGCCAGACGAAATCATCGGATAGCTGCACCAAGCCCCGCTCATCCTCCTGGGTCCCTTGAAGGACGCCAGCAAGGGAATCGGTGGACAGGTGACCGCTGTGCTGAATGATGGCTGCGGCCTCGACCTCCTGACGCGGCATCGGTTCTCCACGTTCCTCCAGTATCCGGGCTGCGGTGGCGACCAAGTCTGGTGCGTGCTCATCGTGCGTACCTCGATCAGCGCGACGCGTGCCGGAAGGCGACTTGAGCAACAGACGATATCCATCTGGAGGGCAAGCGATCCACCGATCGGCGCGCCAGCCCGCCTGAGCCACGCTTTCTACCACCGCCCGCAGAGCCGCCAAGGGCTGGTCGTAGATAAGCACCAACGCTGTGGCATCCTCTTGGAGGAGGGGCTGGAGCTGTCGCAAGGCGGTTGTCAAGCTTCGCTGATACCATTCCCAGTCCAGGCGCCGGCGCCGCAGGAAGCCACGAAGGGCGGTGGGCACGTCGTCGCCCCAGAGCCAGGTGGCCCACAGGATCGAGAGCGCCCAGAATGTCGCGTCGGGCGGTTGGATCTGCAGAATCAGGGCGCGCGCGGTCTGCCTGAGCTTCTCCTTGTCGAGGTCATGCAGCGACGCGCCGATCAGCTGATAGGGAGACTCCGCGCGCGCGAGCAGCGCTGACAATGAAGAGGCCGGCGCTCCACGCACGACGTGCGATGCATCTGCCCCCTCATAGTCGTGACCGTACGCTGTGAGAGCCTGCTCAAGGAGGGACCAGATATTGTGTTCGAGGAATCGTTGGGGCGGTCGCAGACTACGCGGGCGCTCGTCCGGGCTTTGGTATGCTGTCAAACAGCTGCCGCGATCCATCGCCTCAAGCACCAGAGCGGTGAGGCCCTTTCGAACGTCGTGGGGAACTTGCACCTGAGGGAGCCGATGGATGATGTCCATCAGGCTTCCCAGACTGCGCTGCGTGTAGAGGTGAACAAGCTCCGCAGCCCGGGCATAGATGGGATCCCCTGATGCCGCCAGGCGGCTGAGCGCTATGTGGAAGGCGGGATCCGGGTCAGGCGGGTAGACACCGGCCGTCGTCAGGTCCTGGTCATCCACCGGCCCTTCGCGCGTGACACCGCATGCTCGGCAGGGGACACGCTTGGCAAAGGGTTTGCCGGCTGCCCGATCCCACGCGAACCACTCAGCCGTCGCCGGGGACTGGCAACGCGGGCACCGCGTTGCATAACGGGCGTTGATGTGCGTGACCAAAGGGCGAGTACCTTTGGGGAGATCACCGAGCTGGGTCAGAGCGGCCTGGACCTGACGCAAAGGAGCGGGGTTGAGATCGAGAGAGAGCCACAGAAGCGCGACGGGGTTACGGTTGAGCACGGCGATACGTCGATCTGCGTGCACCGTTTCGACAATGGGCAGGGCAGAATCCACACCCACAGCCAGGATGAGGTCATCCGGCTGGGTGGTCGACCTAACCAGCTCTCTGACGACGCCCGCATGCGCTGGGGTTCGGTATCGTGCGAGTGGGAAGGGCGGTGGTCTGGGCGTGCCAGGGATAAGCCGCGCGTCCCCGGCGTCCGCCATAGGTCCTCCTGTGCCTAGGCTTAATCTTGCGAGTTGATCAACCGCGCAACGGTAGCGCGAATCGCGTCCACATCGGGCGCGCCCGCTTGACGATAACTCACTTCACCCTCGCCGTCGAAGACGAAGAAGGTGGGCACGCCGGTCACTTGCCAGCGGTACGCTAACTCCTTACCGGTGTCGTCCTTCACGTTCAGCCGCCAAAGCTCAGCCTGATCGGCGAGATCCCTTTCCAGCTGATCGACCTTGGGCTTTGCAGCCAGACATATGCTGCACGTGTTCGAGTAGAACTCAATGACCGTAGGTCGCCCGCCGGCTAGTTGGGCCTGCGCCTCAGCGATCGATTCGAATCGATCGCCGGGTGTTCGCAGCACCAGGTACGCGATCACAAGTACCAACACGATCGCGACGGTGAGCCCATCTTCCTTCAAAAACTGCCCTACCTTGTCCTTCAGGGTCCTGTCCCCAGGCACCGTGTCGTTTGAGGCTACGTCATTCCCTACGCTATTGTTATTGTCCATGTTGACTCCTACACTATGCTCTCAGCTTAGGTGCTCGAGGCTCTCGCTCGCCCCTCAACCAACGCACGAAGCTTGGCCAGGTTTTCACGATCCTCATGCAAATCCTCACTCTTCGGTGTCTCTAAGATACCGGGCAGTCCCTCCAGCCTTGGGTCGACGAGGATGTGCTCGAATCCCTCAAGCCCAAGGTGTCCCTCACCGATATGCTCGTGACGATCTCGATGGCTGCCGAGCGGGTGCTTACTGTCGTTAAGGTGGATGACGTGCAATCGATCGAGCCCTATCAGCGCGTCGAACGCCTGTATCATTGTATCATAGCCCTCTGCCGTTCTGAACTCATAGCCAGCCGCGAAAGCGTGACACGTGTCCAGACAGACACCATAGCGGGCCTCATCAGCTGCCCCGTCTAGCAGATCCGCGAGGCTCGCAAAGTCACCGCCCAGCGCCGTGCCCTGGCCCGCCGTCGTCTCGAGCAGAATCTTAGTCTGGAGGCCGTCAAGCGCCGCGCTGACCTCCTGCAGAGCGCGCCCCGCTTGGCTATGGCCCTCCTCCATACCGGAGCCGGTGTGAGCGCCGGGATGCAAGAC
>CAZPJP010000202.1:0-6748 GCA_964586915.1 uncultured Anaerolineales bacterium | reverse complement strand
CGAGCCACACAGACTGCCCAATCTCAGCCAATTCCGAAAGTTTCTTGTGCACCCTCCGCCTCCCTATATCTCGGCATGGTTACGCATATCGATGACTTCTTTCTTCCCATTATAACACGCTGCGCCATAGGACACCGCGTCCGTGCAGACTTGACGTTGACGCGAGCCCAACAGGACTGGATAGCGCGCTCTCAGTACGTCGTCACGACATTCTCGCGGACGTAATCGAAGTCAATGTCCCAGCCGAGTCCCGGTTCTGAAGAGACGTGGACGTATCCCTCCTCGTCCATTGGGTCCTCGAGCTGTCGGAGCCAGGGTCTCGGCTCCTCGTAATCGATAAAGGGGTGTAGCAGCCCGCGCTCATAATACTGACCAGGGATACCCATAGCGCAGAGCACGTGGAGATTCGCCGCGCCGCCGCCGTGGACCTCCATCCGCATGCCAAACGCCTCGGCCAGGTGCGCGATCTTGATCAACGGCGTGATCCCGCCCACATCTCCCACCCCGCCGCGCACGATGTCCGCAGCGCCGTGCTTGATCCACTCAGCTCGTGTGAACATCTTGCCCTCAGCCGTCTCTGGCCCGCAGATCGGCAGATCGAGATGCTGCGCCAGCCAGACGTACGAGGACAGGCTGTGCTCGTCCATAGGCTCTTCCATCCACAGAAAGTCCAGCTTCTCCAGCTCCCGCCCGAGGTAGAGGGACTCCTCACGCCCGTAGTAATGATAGGGATCGAGCATCAGCGGCACATCCGGACCTACCGCCTCTCGGACCGCAGTGCAGGCCGCGATATCCCGCTTGGGATCCGGCGCGCCGGGCATCGGGGGTTGCCACGTGTGCAGCTTGAACGCCGGGTAGCCCCTCTCCATACACGCGCGGGCGAACTCCGCGTAAGCCTCTGGCGTATCCAGACCTCCTTCGAGATCGTCCCCGCACATCGTGCTGGCGTACGCCGGCACCTTGTCACGATAGGCCCCCAGCAGCTGGTAGACGGGTTGGCCCAGAGCCCGCCCCGCCAGATCCCAGAGCGCGATGTCAAGCAGGGCCAGAATCCGATCCCCGAGCGTGCTCAGATTGAGGCGCTGGCGCTCCTTAAGGGCCTGCCATATGCGCTCGCGGTAGAACGGGTGCTGTCCGACCAGAATTGGCTTTACCAGGCGCTCAAGCGTAGGTTGCGCTATCGAGCCAAAGGCAGTGCCCTCGGCCCCCTCATCTGTGTGTATCATCAGGAGGCCCTGCCGCGACTCGTGGGACAGCCCCGGATGTGAGTGGCCCTCAGAATCCCGACTGATCTGCGACGTGGTCCGGAACATCTGCACGGTGATATCGGTGATCTCCATTGAAGTCGACCTCCATAGGTGTGATTAACCAACGGACGCTATCCCCAGAACCGTCACGGGGCCAACCAGCGATCCAGGTTCTTCTTCACGAAATCGTCATCGTTCAGCTCCGGATAGCTCCGGCAAACGCGATCGATCATCGCTAACTGCCCCGGCGAAAGCACCTCATTGGGATCCAGACACCATCGCCCCTCCAGCAACCCCTGACGGCGCAGGATCTCGTGGATGCCCGGGATGCAACCGGCAAACCGGTGCGCCGCATCGAAGATAGCCGCGTTGGCGTCGGTCAGCCTCGCGCCGCGCGCGAGCACCTCGGGCGGGATCGCAGCGTTGGTATCCGTGAGGCCATGGATCTCGTTCAGCAACTCGACGGCCTTCCGCGTCCAAACCGCCCACTGTCCCAACAGCCCGCCCACAATGCGCACGGTGCACGTCCCGGCGGGCGTCTCAAAGGCATACGGCGTGACGAGGTCGCCGACGATATGGTCGTCGTTGCCGGTGTACAACGCGACCTCTGCAGCACGCCCTGCATCACAGACTGCACGGATGACGTCGAGCGTTTGGTAGCGGTTGAACGGTGCGATCTTCACACCCAAGAGACCGTCCATCGCGGCTAACCGCCGCCAGAAGGCATAGGGGAGCACCCGCCCGCCCACCGCCGGCTGAAGGTAGAATCCGAGGATGGGCAGGACCTCAGCAACCGCCCGGCAGTGCGCGATCATCGCGTCGATCGCGGTCGTCTGATCATCAGAAGCCCACGCATCAGCGAAAGCGCTGAGACTGACGAGGGCCGCGTGGTAACCGCTCCTCCGTGCGAAGGCTGCTTCACCTAGCGCCTGGGACGTCCGCCCGCAGACACCGGCGATCTTGAGCGCCGATCGACCCGTTCTGCGACACCAATCGTCCAGCACATCCGATGCGTATTCGAGCACCGGTTCGAACAGGCCCACGGCGGGATCGCGAATCGCGAACTGCGTGGTATGCACGCCCACAGCAAGCCCCCCCGCCCCAGCATCGATATAATAGCGGACCAACGCGGCTTGATGACGCTCGTCGAAGCGCCGCTCTGCATCGAGCGCCAGAGGCATGGCGGGTATGACCATACCCTGACGAAACCTCTCTAGAACTCCGTCCGGGACCCCACGCATCGATCTTATGCCCTCCTCATCATTGCCCGAGCCGTCCGGGTAGAGCTAATACTGACCATCCACGACACCATAATGGGTGGGCTTATCCAGCGTCCGTTCTCCCCGGCGGATCCAGTCGGCCTGCCACCGAATCAGCGTGAGCAGAGGGACGGACGGATAGCCGAAGAGAGCGGTTGCTTTGGCGGCGTTACTCAGGTACATATGGCTCTCCGCATCGCCTCCGACGAACTCGGCCTCGACCCCGAAGAGCCCGGCAAAGGTCTCGGCAAGGAAGCGGACCGATACCGTCTCCGGGCCCGTGACATTGAGAATCGCTGGTGGAGACGCACACAGCTCCAACGACAATAGCGCCTGGCGACTTGCGTCGCCCTGCCAGATCACGTTGACGTGGCTTACCGTGAGATCGACAGGCTCTGACTGAAAGACCTTACGACCGATGTCATGGAGCACGCCGTAGCGCAGGTCGACGGCGTAGTTCAGCCGCAGCAAGCATGCCTCCAACCCCCTCCGGCGGCTGCAGTACTGGAAAACCCGCTCCCGGCCGAGACACGACTGTGCATACTCCCCGACCGGGTCGGGGGGTACCTGCTCGGTGCAGCCACCTGTGGAAGCAGAGACCAGAGGATAAACGCAACCGGTGGAGAAGACCACGATCCGGCTATCAGGGAACTGCTGGCATACGTGGTTGGGTACGATCACGTTGGTGGCCCAGGTCAGGTCCTCCTCCCCCTGGGTGCCGAACTTCCGTCCCACCATGTAAATGATGTTCTCAACGCTGGGAAGCTCCGCCGCCGCCCGGCGATCGAGCAGATCACATTGGAGGGTCTCCACGCCCTGTTGCTCCAGGTGCTCACGGGTTCTTGGATCCGAAAAGCGCGACACGCCGCGGACGCTTTTGTCCACACCCGCAGCCTGGGCTGCTCGCACGGCACTCACGGCGACCGTCGCCCCCATCTTCCCGCCGACCCCCAGCACCATCAGATCTCCCTCAAGACGCTGCATCAGCGCGACGACCGGCGGCGTGGGTCTCGACAAGAGCTCGTCCAGGCTCTCTTCGTCGGCAATCGTGGCTGGACGTGCAGGCACGTGACGCCTCCTCCTTCATACTCCTGACAGCGCAAGGGTATCATCTCCGGCAAACCTCACTCAGCATACACCCGGAAGGTGGAAGCCACAAAACGCATCGAAGAGAACCGCGCTTGATGTCCTGGGTGTAAGACGTACACTAGGAAGCCAGCCGATGAGTGCACGCTTGTCTGAAAGGAGAGAGGCCAGGGATTATGAACGCTCCGTTGAAGCCTATACCATCCAGCGAGGAGCGACAGGTCAAGTCAATGAGCGTCGCCGCCATCGACGGCACGCCTGTAGCGTACATTGTAAGCCTTGCCGCGGTCGTTGCCGTTCTTGCGATGGTCCCTATACCTATCTCCGTGGTCCTGGGATCGGGCAGGAACTTCCCGATGAGCCAGAGCATCTATCCGCTCGTGGGCTGGCTGCTCGGGCCCGTCGCCGGCGCTCTCGCCGATGGGATCGGCGCTCTGATCGGGGTGATCATTGCCCCACACACCACGAGCTCCGCGCCGGCCACGATATTCGGCGCTGCGATAGGCGGGCTGACCGCCGGCGCAATGGTGATCTCCGGCCCCCGCCGCTATTGGTGGATCCCGCTCTCCATCGTCTTTCTGGGCCTGTATGCGCTCTATGCAGGCCGCGCCATCTGGATAAACCGGGTCCCGTGGACCAGTGTGGTTCTCGGGTCTTTCATCAACTGGTCCGCCTTGTTGCTATTCGTCCTGCCGACTCGAATCGTGTTAGCCCAACTCCTTCAGGCTTCAGAACTTCGACATGTCGGCGCGGGTCTCTTCATCGGTACGTGGATGATCGCAGGACTCGTGCATCTCAGCACCGGCGCCATTGTCTACACGATCATCAACTGGCCAAATGAGCTCTGGCTAGCCATCGCGCCTTTGGCGCCCATCGAACACCTCATCCGTTGTGTGGCGGGCACGGGAATTGGTCTTGGTGTGATCGGCGGTCTCCGCGCCACCGGGTTGGTGAAACCGGTCCATGCTCGCTACTAGCGAGCGCACAACGCGCGACGCTTGGTGATTCGCTAAACGCAAACCCAACCCGCCAAACGAAAGCCAACGTCAAACCCAACGGGGGCCGGTAGCGCATTGGCCAATCTTGTGCTAATATTGTAGGTAGGCACGATAGGGCATCAATGCAAACAAGCGAGGCTCGGATACTTTGGCCCCCCAGAGGGCTGCCGAGCGTCTTAGGGCGTAGGGCGCCTACGCAACGGCGCATCTGGCGCAGGGGCGACAGACTGTATGGATCAGAGGAAGCGAATCCTTGTTGTAGACGACGACGATCACGTGCGATTCGTCCTCGAAGGTGCCCTTCGCAAGCTCGGGGAGGGTTACGTGATTGTGACCGCGGGAAACAGTCGCGAGGCGTTGGACCAGACAGAGGAGATGAGCTTCGATCTGCTGATCACCGACCTCAGGCTACCACGATCGGATGGACTGGCCCTGACGTCGGCATTTGCGAAAGTGAGCCCGGTCACTAAGGTGATCTGGATCACCGCCTATGGCTGTCATCGATTTAGGGATCCGGCCAAACGATTGGCCGTTGAGCAGTGCCTAGATAAACCGTTGGAAATTCAGGATATCAGACAGGCTGCGCTGGATGCCTTGCGTGATGGAGGACCCGATAACAATGGTCACATGCGCTGAAACTCCCGTGACCGGTTTCGGCGGTACCGATGCCTCTGAGTGAATCGACCACAGGGCAAGCTGCAGGTAAGGGGCACGGCTGTATGTAGATAGGCGAGGAAACCTTGTAGAGCCTTTTAAGGCCTCCCGTAAGTTAACACTTCGGGGATGAGGAGGTTTCCTCATCCCCGAAGTGTTGTTGAGTGAAAAAGTAGAGGGCATTGGGAGGGACACTCTGGTTGATCTGAGCGAAGCTTTACAGGTTTTGTTGACCAAGTTGATCGAATTCATCCCCCAACTGATCGTGGCACTTATCACGTTTGGCGCTACATGTCTGGTGGCGGGCCCCGTCGCTAGAGCCACGCAGCATGCGGCCAGGCGACGGATCGCGGACAAGGAAACCGTGCACCTCCTCTCCAGGATTGTCCGGTGGAGCGTCTTGGTTGCCGGCACCATCGTCGCCTTAAGCCAGGTCAACTTTGATGTCACAGGGTTCCTCGCCGGGCTGGGAATCGCGGGGATCACTGTTGGGTTCGCGCTTCAGGACATCGCCCGCAACTTCATCGCTGGAGTCTTGCTTCTGGCCCGGCAACCATTTAGAATCGGCGATGTCGTCAAGGTTGCGGGATATACAGGGGAAGTCGAGGATATTACAACCCGAGACACGGTTGTGAGAACATTGGACGGAGAGAAAGTGATCCTGGCCAATCTTGATGTGCTGAGCAACCCTATCACGAACTATGCTGCCTCGCCTCGCCGGCGTCGCACCATCTATATCGGCCTCGGCTACGGACAGGATGTTCCACATGCACTTCAGATCTTTCGGGATGTCGTCGCCAGCGTGCCCGGTGTGCTTGAGGAACCTGCCCCCGGCCTGCTCGCTGAGGAATTGGGCGACTCGGCGATCACCCTTGCTGCGCGCTTCTGGGTCGATCCGCAGACGCACAGTCTCTTGGACGTACACTCGAACGTAGTATTGGCGGTGAACGCAGCAGCCGAACGGGAAGGCATCGACCTTCCTTACCCGATCCAGACGGTTCGGCTTGTAGAGAAGGATCAGGTTTGAGTGTCCGAAGCAACCCTGGGTCCTAGCCAATGTTGATCGATCTGGCAGCGGCACCGAGGGTGGAGGTGAGATTGATGGAACGTCAAAAGGAAGTTCTGCAGAGAGAATTAACCGAGCTCGAGGAGCGAATCACTGGTCTTGAGGAAGCTCTGCAGGTAAAACCGGACTATGGTATGGGCAAAGGCGATCCCGCCGTTACCCAGTGGGAGCTGGATCAGGCGATGCTGGAACGACTCAAGGGCCACGCCGACAAACTGCGGCAGGCGCTCCATCGCCTGGACGAGGGAACCTATGGAATCTGCGAGCGTTGCGGCAAGCGTATCAACCCTAACCGGCTTGCCGTGCTGCCGGACACGACAACATGTGTGGAATGCGCACGAAAGGGATAAGACGATCGTAGCATATGGATAAACTACTAGAGGAACACCGTCGCGTTGCGGTAGCTGTGTTGGAAGGCCTCAGAGCGACTGTCTACCC
>CAZPJP010000201.1:1547-6782 GCA_964586915.1 uncultured Anaerolineales bacterium | reverse complement strand
TATTCCTCCCTTTATTGGAGGCAGAGTTGTGTCAAAGTCATTGACACACACCAGGGAGTAAGGAGTAAACGACCTACTTCCTACTTCCTACTCCCTTACTCCCTACTCCCTACTCCTGCTTCCAGCTGACAGCCGCCGCTATTCATCCCCGTGCTCGTGCCGATGATGTAAGTCCGGCGCGTGTGGATGCGCGTGGTTCTGAGGCGCGTGCACGTGAGGGTGGGCGTGCCATCCGTCCTCGGGGATCGCCGCGGTGGTATGCGGGTGGGCGTGGTGCGCGTCATCGTGCCGGTGGCGGTGCTCGTGCGCGAGGTGGCCGTGGTGGTGCACGTGAGCGTGACGCTCGGTGACCAGCAGGGCTGTGCCGCCAATCATCGCCGGGAGCGCGAGCAGAAACTGGACGCTGAGGGTTTCGCCGAAGATAAGGAACGCCAGGAGCGATCCGAGGAAAGGCGCGCTGCTGAAGAGCGCGCTGGTCCGGGCGGCCCCGAGGTCGCGGAGCGCCAGGACGAAGAGCGTAATGCTCAACCCGTAGCTGACACTGCCGAGGGCCATCGCGCCGACGGCGGCCCAGACGCGCGGCAGCGTTTGCCCGACCGCCAGCGTCAGGACGAGCGACACGAGGCCGGCGCCCAGCCCCTTGATGGCGACAATCGTCAGCGGGTTCTTGGCCGAGATGTTGCGGGTGAAGTTGTTGTCGGCACCCCACAGGACGCACGCGGCGAGCACGCCGAGTGCCCCAAGCGATACCCCTACGCCGCCCCCAGACTCCCAGGACAGGAGGATGCTGCCCAACGTGATCAGGCCGATGGCGCCCCAGACGCGCCGCCCAATGGCCTCGCCGAAGACGATCGCCGCGATCAGGGCCGTGGCGACGCTCTCAAAGTTGAGCAGGAGCGAAGCGGTGGCTGCCGGTGTTACCCGGAGGCCGAACATCAGGACGATGGGTGCGGCTACGCCGCCAGCGAGCAGTGCCCCTGCCAGCCATGGGATGTCGGCGCGCGCGAGGCGCGCTTCCCCTTCCGCGGCTGCGCGACGTGATTGGAGCGCCAGGATGAGCAGGGCGCCCAGACCACTTCCCAGGTAGAGGAAGGCGGCCATCGGGATCGGCGCCACCTGGCCGAGCAGCGCCTTCGAGAGCGGCGCGTTGATGCCGAAGAGAATCGCCGCGCCCAGCGCCTTGAGGACAGCTCCTGACCGGGCGCTCGTGGTCGTGGCGTCTCTAGCGGGCGTACGCATAGAGAAACGATCCGGCGGCCAACACGTAGGGCACCAGCAGCAGCGAACGGCTCAGTTTGAGCCAGCCGGCGAAGATCGCCGTGATGAGAAAGCCGACGAGTCCGCCAGCGGCAATCCAGAGGAGGTGTGTCATCGCTGTCCGCCAGTCTGGCGCCGGGGACGTTGGCTGAGGGCGCCAACGACGCGCAGATACGCGATGAGTGCGAATAGCGTGTCCCTGGTGGGGTGGAACCGCAGGCCTGCTGCGATGTTGCGGCGCGGTGGCTGGGCTCCGGCGGTGTCAGATACGGACATGAAGCTCCTTTCTGCACCCTACTGTGCGGCGCGACGGGTTATCCTGAATGTAGCACGGGACGATTGGCTCTGCAAGCGCGACGAGGATCGTGCTGCGCCACTGAGGGCGCGGATAGGGTGTGGCGGCGGGCGGCAAGGAAGAACGTCGCGGATTGACTCTCAGACGCGACAGGATACAATGGCTGCCTGTACTCAGAAGCACCACAGCCCGTGCCCTCGACAGGGTGCGGTCAGGAGGAGAGTCCCTTGAACCGTGAAACGCTGCAGCGTCTGGCCGTCGTCGCCCTTGTGATTGTGGGCTTATTGATCGTCTTCGGGATCGTCAACCAGCATGCCTATTTCGTCGCCCGCGTCGACCAACAGGAGGTCGGCGTCCGCTTCCGCGGCGGGAGCATTTACCAGATCGTGGGACCCGGCGTCTACAGCGACGTCGCGCTCTACGCGGAGCTGAAGAAGGTCTCCAGCGAGGCTGTCTCCTTCTCCGTCGAGGATCCTGAGGTGATCACCCTCGACCGCCAGCGCATTGGGCTGCTGGTCAGTGGGGATGTCTTCCGTCCTGGGATCGGCCAAAGCGATCAGCTCCGCGAGCTCTGGGCCTCCTATCAGAATCTCTATCTGAGCGATGAGGCGCTGCGCTTGCGCGTGAACGATCTCGCGCTTCAGGCGATGAAATCGTGCGCCGGCGACCGGACCTTTATCGATAACGTGGTCGGCACGGGCCGCGACGCCCTGCTGGTCTGCATCGATGAGCGGCTGAGCGAGCTGGCGGCCAACTTGGGGCTGGAGGTCAGGAACGTCGCCGTGCCCAACGTGATCCTCTCCGAAGAGGTGCAGGCGAGCCTCGACGCGATCACCAAGAGCCGCTTAGACACCGAGCTGGCGCAGCAGGATGCCATCAAGGCGCGGGAGCAGGCCGCCGCGGATCAGGCCCGCGAGGAGGGCGCCGTGCGCGTTCAGCTCGCCCGGCAGCAGGAGGAGGTGCGGCAGCGGACGACCCTCTCAGCGCTCGAGCGCGAGCGCCTGGAGGTGCAGCTGTCCGAGAACGAGCAGGACAAGACCAACGATCTCTTCTCCGCCCAGCAGGACCTGGAGATCAACAGCGTGCGGGCCGAGGCTGCGCTCTCCGCGGCGCGGGCGGCTCTCGCCGAAGAGACCGTGATCGCCGAGATCTACGCCGACAGCCCCGGCTACGCGTACATTCAGTCGCTGGTCACCAATGCGTCGGCGCTCTCCGAGCTGGATAAGATCATCTTCACACCTGAGGGGACCGCGCCGACGATCGTGGTCCCGGGTCCCGGTATTGTGCCCACGGTCGACACAGAGCCTCAGGGCGTGACCGTACCGGAAGCGGCGCCCGCCGAGGAGGCGCCGGCGCCGGTGTCGCCGTAGCCTCGAAACCGGCAGCACGATCGTGTCAGGGATGATGGGGATGCCAAGGACCGCCCGGTCTCTGTGCTCGTTGTGTGGAATCAGGGCCGCTGTTCGCCCAGCGGGGCCGCTGTTCGCCCAGCGGGGCCGCTGTTCGCCCAGCGGGGCCGCTGTTACCCCAGCGGGGCCGCTGTTAGCTTAGGTCCTGGTTCCGTGTTGCGTTGCCTGCCGGCATCTGCTGATCGATCAAAGCCTCGTACTCTTGCAGATCGATCTCTCCCTTGGCCAACCTTTGCTCTGGCGTCCTCTCCGGCATCTCGCCGGGCTTGGTCGTCCGCATGCTCTCCTCAGGCGCGCGCTCGCCTCTGTTCCCGCGGCTGACGAAGTAAGCCGTCCCTCCCAGCAGGATCGCCAGCGAGACCGTCCAACCCAGTATCGTTAGGATCGTCATCTGTGCAGCCCCCTCACTTGTACGCCTCTGTCCCAAACAAAACCCCCGGTCCCTTTCCAACGCACGCCAACAGCTGGCACCGGTCGGGCAACCGAGGTCCAACCTATACGCTTCCCCCGCTCGCGGGCGGGGGAAGGGCGACTACGGTAGGCTTCGCGCAGTCTACGTCGTTATCTCGCGCCCTTCGGCCTCCTCAACCTCGGGCTGGAGTGCGCGTCGCATCTCGTCGTACTCCTCCTTGGAAATCTCGCCCCGTGCGTAGCGCCGCGCGAGGATATCCAGTGCATCCTCGCCCGCGCGCGTCTTGCCCGTGGGTCGCGGCTGCCGTCCGAGGATGTACATTACCAGCAGGACCAACACTGCCACCAGCAAAAGACCTATCACGATCAACATCCGTCACCCTCCTTGCGACACTCGAGCCAACAGCGCTCCCATTGTTTCGGTCCGGTCTACGTCTGACTTACCCTTATCATACTATGCGCGAGGGCCTGCAGACGTTGGTCATCGTTAGACTTGGGGGTGGCACGGGTTCGATGAGTTGGATTTCAGTTTGGCGTGAGGGATTGGCCCTGTGCGTCGAAAGGGGTTGCGGCGATCCAGCGATAGACTCTCTCTCGGGCTGGTGGGTTGCGCTGCTGCGTGACCGGGGTACGATAGGGGCGAGGGTCGGGCGCGGACCGGAGTCGAAGCAACAGCACCGGACGGTGCGAGGAGGCGAGCTATGGGGGCGGAGAAAATCGTGCGCGACGAGGAGCCTATCCGGCTCTTCGAGTCGGACATCCTGGAGTTCTTCACGCACATCCACCCGGCGGTGGTCGTGATCATCTGGCTGCCGGTGGGCGTCTATGCGCTGGCGCGCGCGGTCCTCGACCCGCGGCTGGGGGTGGCTGGGCTCGTCCTGGGCGTGCTCCTGGGGCTTGTCGTGTGGACCTTCGTCGAGTACACGCTGCACCGTTTCGTCTTTCACTTCAAGGCGCGGACTGAGCGGCAGGAGCGGCTCTCCTTTCTTTTCCACGGCGTGCACCACGCCCAACCGCAGAGCAAGACGCGGCTCGTGATGCCGCCGGCGGTCAGCGTGCCCCTGGGGGCGATCTTCTACGGCCTCTTCCATCTGCTCATCGGGGAGCTGCTCGGGGCGCCCGCCTGGATCGCGCCGCTCTTCGCGGGGTTCATCTTTGGCTACCTGGCCTACGACCTCACGCACTACGCCACCCACCATTTTCGGATGCGGCGCGGGTATTTCAAGATGGTGCGGAAGCACCACTGGCAGCATCATATTCAGACGCCGGATCAACGCTTCGGTGTCAGCTCGCCGCTCTGGGACTACGTCTTCGGCACCGAGCCTCAGGTGCCCTCGGCGTCTTGAGGTTAGGGGCGGCTCTGCTAGACTACGTGTAGGAAAAGTGGATTGTCACTTTCCTAATCTCTGCGCCGCGATGCCTGGGCTGGCGCAGTGTGGCAGGGATTGACAGGCGAGGGAGGGGTACCATGGCAGAGCAGGAAAAGTACAGCACACCGCTGCAGGATTACTTCGACCGAGTAAAGCGCGAGATTGGCGAGATCGAGCTTACGTTCGACGACATCGAGGAGATTCGCGACGCACCGCTGCCCCACCGAGCGTATCGCGAGCAGTCGTGGTGGAAAGAGGAGCGCGAGGACGCGCCGGGCTTCGACGCGCGCGCCTGGCTACGCGCCGGGTGGCACGTGAAGTCGGTGGATATCGGCGAGGAGCGCACCTATTTCGAGCGAGAAGGGCGACGCGAGCGACGCGAGTAGTGGGGTAGATCGGTGGCTTTGGCCGACCAGGTGCTCTAGGACGCGCGTCGACCCTGCGCGTGCGTGAGGTGGTGGCGCGCGCTGGGCGAGGCATTCCTGTGAGGGTG
>CAZPJP010000201.1:0-1447 GCA_964586915.1 uncultured Anaerolineales bacterium | reverse complement strand
GGGTGCCTGGTATTGTGATGTGCTTCCGCGTTCGGACTTGAGCGCGAATCCAACGGAGACTTCGGGAATGCCTCGCCCCTACAACGGGATGCGATGTAACCTGGGCCCTTGGGGTCGCCTAGGACGCGAGGTAACGGGCTGTCTCCTCGTAGATGGCCTGGCGGTCCAGGGACCGGGGTAGGGGACCGACGGATTGCAGCTTGCGCTCGACGATCTCGCGGGCGACGTAGCCGGCGTGGCGCGTCGAAAGGCCTTCGAGCTTCGCCAGCAGAAACCCCGACCAGAAGGCGTCCCCTGCGCCGGTGGCGTCGACGACCTGGATGGGACGCGCCGGAATGTAGGTGGCGCTCCCGCCCTCGGACAGCAGCGTGCCCTCCGCCCCCATCGTCAGGATGACGATCTCCGGTCCCATCGCGTGGAAGCGCCGGAGGATTTCCTCGTTCGATAGCGACGCGTCGAAGAGGCGCTTGGCGTCGTCCTGAGAGGGCTTCACGATGGCGACGTGCGGCAGGGTCGCCTCGAGAACCTTGAGCGCCTCCCGCCGGTCGGGCCAGATACGCGGGCTGTAGTTGGGGTCGAGGGAGGTGAGCTTGCCGTGTGCTCGGGCGACGCGCAGCGCCTCCCGCACCAGGCTGCGGGCCGGCTCGCGCGACAGGGGCCAGGTGGAGGTGTGGACGGCGCGCGTCCGCTCGAGCACCCGCGTCAGCGTGTCCCGGCCGACCGTCAGGCGCCAGTCGGCGTCGCGCAAGGGGAGGAAGTCGGGGGTGGTGGTGGTGCGCGCGACGAAGACGAGGCTCGTGTGAGCGTCGGGGTCGATCGTGACGTGATCCGTCGCGACCCGGGCCTGCGCAAGGGCCTCCATCAGGAAGGCGCCAAAGGCATCGTCCCCGACGTTGGCCATCATGGCCGCGCGTCCGCCCAGACGGGCGATGTTGACGGCGATGTTGGCCGGGGATCCGCCCTGGTGACGCTCGAAGGCTGCCGCAGCGGAGAGCGCCTCGACCGGCTCTGTGGAGATCAGGTCGACCAGCAGCTCGCCGATGGCAAGCAGGTCGAAGTCGGCACCGGGTTGATTCCCCGGCGCGCTCGCGTCGGTGGGCATGTGAGGTCCTCCTTATTAAGCTGTCGCGCGGCCTCGAACGAAGGTGCACCGCACTTGCGTCGAGCCTGACTGGAGCCAGCGCCTTGATACCAGAAAACCACGCTGCCCGTGCGGTCACGTTGCTGAGTATGTTGCACCTGGTCTTGCGATGATCCCCGCAACGTGCAACGCACCCAGACAGGCCCGACGTCGATGCGGGCGCCTGTGCCTGCCGTGGCGCCTCCTCTAGATGGCCCGGCGCAGGTGCGGTGCACGGGTGAGTGTGTTAAGTTGGGGCGGGGCCGGGAAGGCGGATACCGACCGTCCTCTAGAAGTTCACCCCAAGCCCCTGCCTGTCGATCTTGA
>CAZPJP010000200.1:0-6796 GCA_964586915.1 uncultured Anaerolineales bacterium | reverse complement strand
GTCGTCAGGGGTTAACTGGGTGCCCGTGCCAGTGTCCGGTGTCATCCAACCGGTAGAAGGTCCGTCGATGAGGGGTGGATGTGAGGACGAGATGGTCGACAACGTCAGGATGGATTCGGAGGAGCACGAAGGTCTCCAGAGGTGCGTCCGGCGGCGATGGATGATCGAGCGTACCCGCTGTTTTCGGGGTGCCGGGTGCAGGCCAGAGAAACTGCGCCTGGGTCCGCGTGGAGAGCGCCGCCCAGGTCGATCGCCGCAGGTCCTGGGCGCCACCGTCTGCCGCTGCGTCCACAAGGGTCACAGATCCCCGAAAGCGGAACTGCTGACGCGACGCGGTCAGATACCAGCAGAGCGCTGCACGCGGCCTCTCCCGCAGGTGCTCGATCTTCTGGCTGCGCGCATCGGTCACAACGTGCAGTTCGTCCGTCTCAGATCGAAACGCGCGGATCACTACCGTGCGATTGTACGGATTGCCAGCACGATCCACGGTCGCCAACTGGCTAAATCGCACGGTTGGGTCTCCATCGGAGGACGCCAGCGCCGCTGAAACCAAAAGTTGCCACCGATCCACGGATGCACCCGCCATGCTACCTTCCTTTGATCTGCCTACCATCGTCCAAGTATGTTTCATCTTGATGGTAGGGCCGCCTTCGCTACTGTCAAGCGCCGGCTCGTGGCTGTTCGAAATCTAGGATGGGGAGCAGACTCACCGTGGGAGGAGTCCGATGCGCCCAAAGGTCCGCTTTCCACGAGTGAACCCTGACGTCTATCGATTGCCTGAGCGTTGCCCTTACGGCTGTGGCGGCGAGGCGTATCGTCCCCGTACGGGGCTTCCTGACCTGGATTCGGACCTGATCTGTCGCAAGCGTGTATCGGCGGATCACGTTCGCGTTGGGCTATATCCAAGAACCTATGCTCGGGACGGCTAGTGCAATTCCAGGAGACCGTGTCGGGAATGGATAGTTCCACAGATCGGGTTGGCCTAGACCTTTGAGCTCTTCCGAGAGCTCAAAGGTCTCTGTCGCCACCCAGTGTGTCTGTCCTTCGCCTACCCGCCCACCACCTCAATCTCCCTCACCGCCCGCACATCCGCCGACGAGCTCCCCACCAGCACCCGCACCCGCCCCGCCTCCACCGCAAACCGACCGCGATCCGCGTCCCAATACGCCAGCGCCTCGTGGCTCAGCGTTAGCTCGACATTGTGCGTCTCGCCGGGCAGCAGCGTGATGCGCCGGAAGCCTTTCAGCGCCTTCCGCGGTCGCTCGACGGCGGAGGTGAGGTGCTGCACGTAGAGCTGCACCACCTCGTCGCCCGCCCGCGCGCCGGCGTTGGTGACGTCCACGCTCACCGTCACACTTTGCTCCGGTCGCAGCTCGGCGGTGCTCAGGCGGAGGTTGTCGTACGCGAAGGTCGTGTAGCTCAGGCCGTGGCCGAAGGGGTAGAGCGGCTCGCCCTTGAAGTACATATACGTCCTGCCGTTGCGGAGATCGTAGTCCAGCCGCGGCGGCAGTTGGTCCATCGAGCGCGGCCACGTCTGGACGAGCCGTCCGCCCGGCGCGACCTCGCCGAAGAGCACGTCCGCCAGCCCGTTGCCCAGCTCCTGGCTGTTGTGGGTCAGGTGGACGATGGCGGGCACGTGGTGGTCGGTCCAGGTGATGGCAAAGGGGAAGCTGCTGATCAGCACCACGACGGTCCTCGGGTTGGCGCGCCAGACCTCCTTGACCAGCGCCTCCTGCTCCAGGGTGATGGCCCGCCGGTCGATGGCCTCCTTCCCGTCGCTCGGGGTGGGGCACTCGGCCCAGCCGGCGTCGCACGTCGGATGGTTGCCCACGACGATGATCGCGACGTCAGCCGCGCGGGCGAGCTCGGCGGCAGCGCCGTCCTCGTTGTCCTTGGCGTAGGTCACCGTCACATCGCGGCCGGCCCGCGCGCGGATGCCCTCCAGCGCCGTCACGGCGTAGGGCGGCGTGCCGCTGTACCAGTCGAGCGCCACGTCGTCGGCGCGCGGCCCGATGACGGCGATGGATGAGATCGCTTCCTCGTCCAGCGGCAACAGCTGATCCTCGTTCTTTAGCAGCACGATGGAGCGCTGGGTCGCCAGACGGGCCAGCGCTTTGTGCGCGTCGCTGAGCCATGGTTCGGGCTCGCCCTCCTGCCCGATCTGGCTGTAAGGTACTCTTTCTGGCGGATCGAGCAAGCCGAGCTTGATCATCACCCGGAAGACGCCCCGCAGCACGGCATCGATGTCGGCCTCCGCCAGCAGCCCGGCCTCGAGCGCACCGTCCGTCCCCTCCCGATAGCGGTCCAGGAACTGGTTTATCCCCGCCTTGATGCTGGCCGCCGCCGCCATCTCGGGATCGGGGTAGTAGGCGTGCTCCGTGACCAGCATCGTCAACGCGCCGGCGTCGGTGCAGATGATGCCGTCCTGCCCCCACTCCTCGACGGTGATCTCCTTGAGGATGGGGTGGACGGTGCACGGGATGCCGTTGTAGGCGTTGTAGGCCGCCATGTAGGCCCGGGCCCCGCCCTCCACGATGCCCATCTTGAAGGGCACCGCGTAGTACTCCCGCAGCAGGCGTTGGTCGAAGTCCGAGGAGGACCGGGCGCGTTCGTCCTCGTTGCTGTTGGCCAGGAAGTGCTTGAGCAGCGACGCCGTCTGCCAATAGCGCGGGTGGTCGCCCTGCAGCCCCCTCACGAAGGCCGTCACCAGCGTCCCGTTCAGGTAGGGGTCCTCGCCGTAGCACTCCTCGGTGCGGCCCCAGCGGATGTCCCGCCCCAGGTCGGCGTTGGGCGCCCGCACCACGAGCCCGCCGCGGCGGTACGTCTTGCTCTGCACCATATACCGCGTCTCGTACCCCTCGACGGCGGCGACGCGCTCGATGAGATCTGGATCCCACGTCTCACCCAGGCCGATGGCCTGCGGAAATTGCGTCGTCGGCACCACCGAGGGCCGTCCCCAGCCGCCGGGCCCGCCCATCGCCAGGCCGTGGAGCCCCTCGACGTGGCCCGTGCCCCAGATGCCCAGGCGCGGGACGTTGGGCACCGTGCCCAGGCATGCCACCTTCTCCCGCAGCGTCATCAGGGCCAAAGCGTTATCCACCCGCGCCTCGATGGGCAGGTCGGGGTCCGCGAATGGATGCTCGGTGGGTCGGCGGTGGACAATCGCGAGGCTGTCGCCCAGGTCCTCCAGCTCGAAGAGCAGCAGCCGCTCGTGAGGCGGCTGGTTGGGGTGGTGCAGCGCGAGCATCAGCCTGCCGTCGAACGTCCTGAAGACCATCGCGTGCCCGCCGTCTTCCGCGAAGAGTGGGCGCGGGAGCTGCACCCACGGCCCGCGCACGCTCCCCGACTCCGAGGCCGCCATCAGCGTCATATAGCCGCGCCAGCCGAACGTCGACCACAGCATCAGCAGCCGACCGCTCTTGGTCCGGTACAGGAAGGGGCCATCCGTCACGTAGCGGTCCCGGTCGGGGGGCGCCCAGGGTGCATCACTGCCCTTGAAGAGGGGGGTGGGCTCGCCCACGGTGTCCGACAGATCATCCTTGAGCTGGATATACTCAATCGTGCCGTCTCCGATCTGCACCCACTCGTGGCAATAGACCATATAGGGCGTGCCGTCCTCGACCCACAGCGTCCCGTCCAGCGCCATCTGATCGACGGGCGTATGGGACCGATTGTGAAAGGGTCGGAACGGCCCCAGCGGCGAGTCCGCGACGAGTATCTGAGAGCCGCGTTTCACCAGCGGGGGCCAGTCGGGCCCGTGCGGCGGGGTCTCCTCCGCGCCTGGCAGGGGCTCGTCGCTGTTGAAGGTGAGGAAGAGATAATACGCCCCTTGGTACGCGTGCATCTCCGGAGCCCAGATCCCGCCCTGCGCCCAGAAATCCTCGGGTGTCTCGAAGACCGGAGTGGGACCGTGCCACACGTCTAGGTCCCGACTTGTATAGACGCCGACGCCGGCCCGCGATTGGCCCTCGGACAGCCGGAGCGGTACGCAGAGGTAATAGGTCTGGGCTGCTGCGTCAGGCAGAATGAAGGGATCGCGGACGCGCAGATCGGACAGCTTGTGGGTATGCTCCTGGCTTGTCAGCATAGTCAGCTCCTGAATGGATAGAAAGGTTCGGACGAACGCCGTTCATCCCGGCATCCTTTGTAGGGACGATTCTAGACGCGAAGCTGTGCCCGGTCAATCCGAGCGGCTATGCATCGTTGATCTATGTAGATCCGTGAGCCCACACCTTTGACAATAGATTGCCCGAACTTATACTGAAGGTGACGTTCATCTATCGAAAAGGAGGCAGGACGTGGCGAAGCTGACCGAGGTTGAGGGCATTGGTGAGGTCTACGCACAAAAACTGGCCGATGCCGGAGTGATGACGACCGAGGCGCTGTTGGAGAAGGGCGCGACGCCAGCTGGACGCAGAGAGTTGGCCGAGGCATCGGGCATCAGCGGTAAGCTGATCCTCGAGTTTGCCAATCACGTTGACCTCTTTCGGGTCAAGGGCGTCGGTGAGGAGTACGCAGACCTTCTAGAGGAGTCCGGAGTGGACACTGTGCCGGAGCTGGCACAGCGAAACCCCGCTAATCTGCATCAGAAGATGGCCGAAGTCAACGCGGAGAAGAACCTCGTGCGTCGGTTGCCGGCGCTCTCGCAGGTTGAGGATTGGATCGCCCAGGCGAAGGAGCTACCCCGGGTCTTGACCTATTGAGCTTGGCGAAAGCTTCAGGGCTCGAGGCGCACGCCTAGAGGCGCGCACGTCAGCGAAACCCCCTCGCGGAAGCGAGGGGGTGCCTTGCTCCCGAAAGGTCTAGTCGACTTCCGCCTCCGGTGGCGCTTCTGCCTCGCCTTCCTCTTCTTCCGCACCGGCGACCCGCTCGACCACAATCGTCGCCCGTCCCACCAGGGCCGCGACGGCGCCCACGGCCGCAAGCTGCGGCGCCAGGGCCGTTCCGACCACGCCCCACGTTAGGGGGATGTCGATTAACGGTCGCCCGTCGGCGCTCTTGATCACGATTCGGCGCACGTTGCCCTTGCGGATGAGTTCCCGAACTTTTCCCAGCAGCCTGTCACCGTCGATCCGGAACTCCTCAGTGCGGACGTCTTCCTCATTCATCTCGACCCCCTTTCATATGCACTTCAGCTTCAGCAATTGCGGTTTTGGCCCACGACGGACCGAAACTGCCCCGGCGGCCTCTCTGTGTAAGGTGCTTACGGCATTCGCGTACCGTCATTATACACTAACTTGTCTGTCTTCGGGTTATCGCTCGCCTGTCACATCGGTGTCATAGAAGTCGACTATGCTGCTAGACACGATCCAATCCACAGGAGGTGCTTTGTGAAAGCTCTCTGCGTATGGACGCTGCTCTGTAGCCTGCTCCTGACTGCCTGCGGAGGTGTTCCTGTGACGGAGGCCCGGTCGCCGGAGCGCCAGGGAGGGACGCATGGGCCGTCGGAGGGTCCCGAAGTGGCGATATCCACGGCCCCACAGCCCGTCGCAACGCCCGAATTGGCCATCTACCTGACCGCTGAGGGGGTGACGCCGACCGATCTCTTGCCTGAGGATGCAGGCCCGGAGGGCACCATACGATCTCTCGACGAGATCCCGCTCCAGGCAGAACCGCTTCTCACGCTGGTCGATATCGTCTCTTACGACGCGGTGACGCACGCCTTCACGCTGACCGTCGAAGCGACCGAGCGCCTTGCCCAACTCGCCGTCTCGGTGGCCGGCCCTCCCTTCGTCCTGACCGTCGATGGCGAGCCCATCTATGCTGGGGCGTTCTGGACGCCGCTCTCATCGCTCTCTTACGACGGCGTTGTCATCATGCTCATGCCCACGGGCGAGCCGGCCTTCGAGATCTACCGAATTGAGCTGGGTTATCCGGGGTCTGACTTCTTCCGCGGTGACGATCCGCGCAGCGATCCCCGGGTCATGGAGGCGCTGGAGAAAGCGGGCAAACTAGTGCTCAGTTAGGCTGATGTTTGGGGTTCGTAGTAACGACTTCAGTCGTTCCGGCGCCTCAGAAGGCGCGCCTCGGAAGGAGCGCCTCAGAAGGCGGTGGCAGGACCGATGCCGCCCACACAGTGGGGGCGGCCACCGCGTGGGGCCGTTACGACGAACCAACTCAACTGAGCACTAGGTCTACGGGAACGTGTCCCGGAGCCCTGAAGCGACGCGTTCCGGATAACGCGCAGCCAGCTCGCGGACCGCCGCGATCGGCATCAATGTGATGCCTGCGACCTCGCCATCTGCAGCCAAACCGTCCCACTCTGTATCTGCGATTGCGCTTCTCTCGTTCACAGGCCGAGTAGTGGTCCCGTCCCGACCTGATGCAAGAGCCCAGGTAAGAACCGGCGGCCTCAAGCCGTCTATGATCGTGAAGGCTCAAGCTCCGCTTCGGGAGCGGGTACCTACCTTCTGGAGTTGGGTGCCCTCGCACAGCGCCGGACTTCCCGCCGGGGGGGGTCCGGCGTTGTGCATGCGCGCCCTAGCCTATCAGGATCCCCTAAGAATTCCACGAAATCAGGAAAGCCCGCCGCGATTCGCGCCAACTCGCCGCAAATTGCCCCGGCTACCTCCTTGATTGATCGCTAAGTCCCCCCTATAGTAGAACAAAAGGTCTAGATGCGTGAGTCTCAGGGCAATCTCAATTGGTTAGAACAGGTGCAACGCACCTAAACTCGACAGTGAGCGGTGCTTCTGGCATTGGGTCGTGGTTGACGAAGCCTAGGTGCGTTGCACCTGGTCAACTGCGATTGCCCTTGCGTGAGTCCGGTGATCTCTGACCGCCGATAGCTGACAGC
>CAZPJP010000199.1:0-6810 GCA_964586915.1 uncultured Anaerolineales bacterium | reverse complement strand
CGCAGGTTTGGCAATGATACCATATATTTGCCGTTTGTAAAGTTGCGTGTTCGATTTCCCAGCAAGTCGTGTGGCTGCAAGGAGTGCGAAATCTGGCCCTTCGGGCGATTTTGTGTCCTTAGAGCCGAGGATCCCGGTCTTGATGGTAATCGCGGTAGCTGCGAGGCGCGAAGCGTTAGCCGAAGCTCTAGCCCTCTACGATGGATTGGACCACGCGGCGAACTTGCTGCGCCACCAGGCTTTGGGGCTGTATCTCCACCATAGGCCGCCCGTTGCTGATGCTTTCATAGGCCAGGTCGGCAGCCGGTGGTATGCCGGCAATCATCTCCCGGTGCAGGCTCTGCTCAACCATATTACGGCTCAGTGTGCCTAACGCTGGCACCCGGTGGATCAGCACAACGCGCGCCTTCTGACTGCCGATGCCCACCTCATCCAAGGCGTTGAACGTCATCTGGGCCAATCTCATGCCGATTGGGTTCGGCTCTACCGTTACAATGATCAGCCTGCAGACGCTGAGGGCCTCGCGGCACGCCGCATAAAGATTGGATGGAAGATCAAGGAGGAGGTAGTCGTAGTCAGCGCTCAGGTAGCGCAGAATCGTGCGCACGTGGCTGGGCTGGAGCTGCGGTCCTATGCCTGCGAGTCTAGACGTGGCGAGCAGTGCTTGGACGCCAGATTCGTGACGCACCACGAAGTCTCGCAACCGCTCCTGAGTGATGTGGAAAAGAGGCGCTTTGATCAGCCCGGACAGTCGACGACCATGGTCCAAGGTCTCCTCCAGCCCAAGCTGCATGGCCAGTGTCCCGCCGCCCTCCTGGAGTTCAATGAGGATGCTCTTTTGGTTGCCGTGCATCCGTCGGAGCTCTACGGCAGTGTTCAGCGCCAGTGTGCTCGTCCCAATCCCGCCTTTGGTCGGCAGAAAGCCGATGAGGTGGCTGGTCTCCATTCCCGAAGCTTCGTGGGCTCGACGCTCTAGCAGGCTCTCAACTCGACGGGTCAGCTCCCGTGGATGGACGGGCTTGGTCACATAATCATCCGCGCCAGCCTGAAATCCTGCAATTCTGTCGTTGACGGCGGTCTTGGCCGTGAACATCAGGATAGGGATCGACTCAGTGGCGGGATGATTGCGGAGCTTGGCGGCAACTTCATATCCGTCCATTTCCGGCATCATCACATCGAGGATGATAAGCGCGGGTTGGCCCTCAACAGCTTTCCGGAGCGCTTGCTGTCCGTTGGTGGCAGCGAGGATCTCATAACCCTGACGCTCAAGCATCATCCCGACCAGCCGGAGGTCATCGACATCGTCATCGGCGATCAAAATCCGGCGTGCGCACATAGCTCCCCTGTTTGTGTGTTGATGTAGAAGTCTGTGATCATTATAGACCCGCGGTGCGCCCACCACAAGACTCGGCGTGATCCTGCGTGAGCAGCCAAGCCGCGATGTCCCTGGGACGCGCCTCGAGGATGTCCTAGGTCACTATGGCAGCAAGTCCATCTGAGTCGCGGCAAGCCCGAGCACCGCCAGGATGCTGAGCATAATCAGGCCATACAGGGTCGTGCGACGCAGCGCATCGCTCTCGCGACCGCTCAGCCCTACCGTACTGCAGCCGACAATGATCTTAGCCGGTGAGAAGACCGAACCAACGGCTGCGCCGGCATTATGGAGCGCAATGACAAAGGGGACGAAAAGCTTGAGTGCCTGGGCGACCTGCAACTGGAAAGCCCCCAGCAGGACGTTGGAATTCGTGTTGCTCCCGGTCATAAAAGCGCCCAATGCCCCGATGAAGGGGGTGATCAGCGGGAAGAGCTGCCCGGCGAACGCGGCCATCGTCCTTGAGAGCTCCGAGACCATGCCTGCGAGCTGCATCGTCGTTGCCATCGCCATCATTGCCAGGATGCCAACGGTCGACTTGGTGCCGCTCCGCAGCACGCCCTGTCGGATTTTCTCAGCACTCCCTGAGGGTAGGCCGCCGCGAGACTTCGCGATGAGAATCGTGATGATCGCTGTGTAGATAAGCTGCGCGCCCGGGTGGCCGAAGATGGAGATGCTCTTGGTGCGAGTGGCGGGGATGGCGGTGCCGTTCCGTAACTGTAGAGCGGGCACCCTGATCTGCACCGTCCAATGATTGAGAGTGCGATTCAGGAAGGGAATAAAGTTGACAGCGAATATGATGGCGATGAGTAGAATGTAAGGCAGCATGCGAATCGGCACCTGGCGCCACCGGATCGTCTGCCTATCGGCCTTCCGTACCCTGCGCCTTCGCAAGAGCGCCCAGCCACCGCCGACGATGAGGCCGGCTAGTCCGCCAAGCATAGCCCCGATGTTCTCGATTCCTAGACGCACGACTCCGTACTGGACAGAACTCATAGCGATAGCCATGGACAGGACAGGTCCGATCTCACTGCGGGGCGGCCTGTAGTCAGAGGCGATCCACAGCACGACCGCGCCGGCCATCACACAGACGAGGCTTAACGTCATCGCCATCCAGGGTGCGACAAGCGCTCCTTCTAGCTCGGTGGCTGAGATCAAAGCTTCATACGAGGCGCCCAGTGAACCAAAAGATACGGCCCATGCGAGCCCCAACGAGGCCATCACCACCGCATCCACCGGCGCGAAGCCCATCGCGACGAGAATCGGGGCAACCACCGCAACGGGCACGCCAAACCCCCCGACGCCCTGAAGGAACGAGGTAAAGCCCCAGGCCAGCAGGAGCACCTGAAGGATGCGCCCCGGGGCAAGTCTTTGCAGCGTATCGCTGACCGCCTCGAGCGTGCCGTCAGCTTCCGTGACCCTGAAGAAGAGCAGGGCTCCCCAAATGATGTAGAGGACGTACGCGGCCCGGAAGAATCCCTGGACTTGAGCCCATAGGAGCACGCGGGGACCCGCACCAAAAACGAGCGCCGCGATGAGCAAAGCCGCGGCCCAGCCGACGGCGCCAGCTTTCGAACCGCCCCACCGGAAGCCTACCATAAGCACCAGAATCAAGATCAGGGGGATAGCTGCCAAGAACGTGTTCATCAGTGTTTGCCTTGTATCCGATCGTTGTGAGAGCGCTATTCGCTGCGTCGACTCAGGTTCGACATTCTCGCTCGTTCGCAATCGCGTGCCAAGATTTCCCTATTCTAGCACACGCACAGCAAGAGTCGGCACGTCACGTGCCGACTCCTATGCGCTTTGACCTATGCGCCTGCCTGAACGTGTCAGGTCATCCTGCCTGGATCGATGCGCATCCGGTTATCGATCCAGACAGCTAGTTTTCTCCATACAGCTGTCCCTTCAGCAACATCATCTCACGCTTGAACTGACCGTCCTGTTCCATTCTCGCGCGCACCCGTTCGTACCCGTAGAGAATCGTCGTGTGATCTCTTCCCCCCAATTCTGCGCCAATCTGGGGCAGTGAAGCATCGGTCTCCTCCCGAATTAGATACATAGCGACCTGGCGCGGCTGCGCGATGCGGCGTGTCCTGCGACTGCCGCGCAGCTCCTCCGGCGTGACGTTGTAGAAGCTGCCAACCGCGTTGACGATATCATCGGCGGAGACTTCGGGGCGATTGGGCAACAAGTCGGCGAGCGCTCTCTCTGCAACGTCCTTGTTCAGAGGAAGGTCGGTCAGGCGGCTCATTGCAAGGACCCGATTCAGGGCGCCTTCCAGTTCTCGAATATTGCTCTCAATGTTCGTCGCAATATACGTGAAGAGGTCGTTAGGAACTTCGACCTCCATCCGTTCGGCCTTAGACTGGAGGATGGCCATGCGAGTCTCGTAGTCCGGTGGTTGAATATCCACGATTAGCCCCCACTCAAACCGCGAGCGCAGTCGCTCCTCCAACGTGACCATGGCTTTGGGAACGCGATCGCTCGTCAACACAATCTGGCGACCGTTGTCGCGCAGTGCGTTGAACGTGTGGAAGAACTCCTCTTGGGTGCTCTCCTTGCCCGCGATGAACTGGATGTCGTCCACCAAGAGCACGTCGGCTGTGCGATATTTCTCCCGAAACTGCTCAGTTGTATGCATCCGTATGGACTCAATCAAGCCGTTGGTAAAGGTCTCAGAGGTCACGTAAAGGACGTGCATGCCCTTGAGGAAACAGAGACGGCCAATCGCGTGGAGAAGGTGGGTCTTCCCCAATCCCACACCTCCGTGGATAAAAAGAGGATTGTAGGCTTGGGCCGGCGACTCCGCCACCGCCTGCGATGCGGCTTGGGCCAATCGATTGCTGGGTCCCACGACGAAAGACTCAAAGGTGTACTCGCTGTTAAGACCTGGGTCTCTCGGGGGCTCCTGCAGCATAGAGTCCTTTTCTTGAAAGAGCCCGTGCTCCTTCAAAAGCACGGGAACTGGGCTTTCCTCGCGCTTGCCTTCCCAGACGATAAATCGTGCCTCGACCTCCTGATCGGTCAGACGAGCCAAGGTGCGCTTGATAACAGGATAAAGACGGTTCTCCAACCATTCTACGGCGTAGCCATTCTTGACGCCTACAACGAGCGTATTCGCATTCTCGATGCCGATACAGTTTGTATCCCGCAGCCACGTGTCAAACGTTGCCCGGGCCATCTTGAGCTCGAGTTCACCCAAGGTGGCCTGCCATATTCTTTGTGGATTGAGATCATTCATGCAGATCTCCTTGCTCATACATGGTGTAAAAGCCCCCCTCGACGTTTTCTACCTATGCGACAACCATAAGGATAGTACACGGGGCCCCTCACCGATGGCGAAGGCCCCAGAGGCGATGTCTGGCTCAGGTCATTCCCGCCCCGCGAGCACCTGGAGAGAGTGCTTTGCCGCTGATCGTTCTCACCCCGTCGAAGAACTACTTGGCCGGGCATGGCCTCTTCGCTTGGGGCTAAACCAGATCACCACTGACATTCTACCAAAAACTCGGCCGATTCGCAATGGCTGACTGGCACTTTAACCTTAAAAAACCATAAACTTTAATAATGCTTACGAGCCTGTGGATAGCAATATGCATTGTGCGTAGATGTGCCATCCATGGACGTCCCGACCCCTACAACTATGGATGGGGCTGTGGAGAGTTCTGTGGATAACTCCGGTCGATTTGTGATGGCAGTGTATTTTGTCTTCTAGTGGTCCAGTCGATATGCATTTTTCACCGGAGCACGTTATGCTGCAGCATGCCGCGCGCATGCCGCCATTCCGTTCTCCGACTCTCCAATTGCCGGATGAACCCCATCCAATCCTTTACAGGGATGACTAACCCCCTCTCCTTGGGATGGAAGAGATAAGGATGAAACCAAAGACGCAGCCACCACTCTGGGAGGGGCAACCCCTTGAGCGTGATCGTTGGTACTGTTCTGCCCCACAGATCGCGATAGAGGCGCCACTTGGCTGCGGGGACCTCGGTCGGCGAGTACAGCTGGCTGAACTGGACCGGGCGCACCAGCTCGACGCGCTGATATGAAAAGGCCACCGGATACAGCGGCGTGTGAACCACAAATCGATTGCCATGGCACGTGATGCGTGCCCGCGCGGCCAAGAGCGTGTAGGCGAAGATCACCGCGCCTACCACCGAGATCACAAACCCCAAAGGTCGGTAATCGGAGCTTGCTTCAGCTACATGGGGCAGAATCCAGTAGAGCCCGACCCCGGCTGGGATAAGCAGAAACGCGGGCCAGCGCCATCGCTTCGCCAGCGCACGATAGGGAAGCAGGTCGAAGCGGACCTTGTGGGAGTTCGCCATGGTCAATCCGTTGGTGCCTCTGCCTGCGCCTGATAGTAGCAGCAGAGGTCTGTCAAGACGCAGACTTCACAATGAGGAGTTCGCGCCACGCAAACGGTCCGCCCGTGCTCAATGAGGTTGAGATGAAACGGATAGTAAGTCTCCTCGGGCACAAGAACCGCCAAGAGATCGTGCGCCTTCTCACGGGATGTGCCCTCCGGTATCAACCCGAGGCGTTGTGTCACCCGGTGAACGTGTGTGTCAACGGGGAAAGCCGGACGCCCCAGGGCGAAGAGCAGGACGATGGCCGCGGTCTTGGGGCCGACCCCGTTCAGATCGAGCAGCCACACCCTGGCTTCCTCCAGCGGCATATCCTGGAGGAATGCTAGGGATATTTTCCCCCGTTCCTCCGTGATTGTCCGCAAAGCCTCTTGGATGCGGGGCCCTTTAGTCGGGGCGAGACCTGCAGGGCGTATCGCATCGATGACTGCGCTCTCCGGCGCGTCGCGTACGTCTTCCCAGGAGGGAAAGCGCTCCCGCAACTGCTGGTATGCGACGTCGCGGTTGTTGTCGTTAGTGTTCTGGCTGAGAATGGTGCTGACCAGCGAGGCTACAGGATCGTAATCTCGATCTGGATCTCGCTGAGGTCTTCCGTACACGTCCTTAAGGCGGCGGTGAACGTCCAATGCTTCATCTCTGGTTGGCATCTTCTCATCTGAGGATCGATCGTTGTTGGACAAGATAATCCCTCTTGGTCTGTTATCGAAAACATTCCCACACTAGCTGAGCTCGCCGTATCCATTCCTTCTCTGCCTCAAAAGTGAGATGTGCCTCTGCCTCGTGCCAGGGCACCCAGACAGCGAAGAACTGCTCGCGGTCGCGACGGGGACGACGACTTTGCTCTCTGGAGACGAGGCGCATCAGGTAATAGTGCTCGGCCCTCTCAATCTTTCTGCCGTCCAGGAAAAATGTGACCAGCTGCTCGCCAAGGTCGGCGACGATCTCCAGGTCGCCATATCCGGTCTCTTCTTCCGTCTCGCGCAGCGCGGTCTCCTCCAGGGACTCGCCGGGCTCGACGTGGCCTTTGGGTAGCCGTACCTCATCTCGCTCCGGGCGGATGAGCAGCAGAACCTG
>CAZPJP010000198.1:0-6831 GCA_964586915.1 uncultured Anaerolineales bacterium | reverse complement strand
CCCATTGTCAAAGGGCACAAACCGTGTACAATTGGGGTGTCTCAGGCGCTCTGTGTACCGTCGATATGCCATATGTAGGGCTTGGTGCGCTTCAGTCCCCCATATACTGTGGTTCCCGTGGTGCCCCCGGCCCAAGCGCGGCATATTCATATAGCTGCTCACCAGATGTCACCAGAGGGTTAACCTGAGTTCGATGCACTGGCGCCTGGGAGGGTGACCGCGAGTGTCGGTTGTTGGGGTGGGCACGTCGGTGTATGGAGGAGGTTTGGCTTTGACATCCAGCGTCCTGCTGCTCAATGCAAGTTACGAGCCGCTAGATATCATCCCGCTTAGGCGCGCGGTTTCCCTGATTCTCAGGGGCCGGGTGGAGGCCGCCTGTGCCGAATCGGTCGAGATGCACAGTGCCTCCAGCACCTGGTCCATCCCCACCGTTATCCGCCTGCGGTACTACGTCAATGTGCCGCGGCGTGGCGTGAGCTGGAGCCGTGAGGCCGTGCTCAGGCGTGATCGCTACACATGCGTCTATTGTGGTGTGCAGACCGGCGATCGCCGCCATGGGAGAACCTTCTCCAAGCACGATTTCACGGTGGATCACATCCTGCCCGTGAGCCGTGGAGGCAAGAACACCTGGGGCAACACCGTCTGTGCCTGCCCTAGCTGCAATCAACGAAAGGCCGACCGGCTGCCGCACGAGGCCAATATGCGACTGCTCTGGGAGCCTAAGACTCCACGCGCCCGCTACATCGTGGCCTCCGGTGAGATCCCCGCAGTCTGGAAGACCTACCTAGAGATCTGACGGTCGCACCAGCCTGAGCCGCTCCCTCTAGCCCTCCCCCTTCGAGACTGGGCACGATGGGGACAAGCCCCCAGTGGGGGCGAGAACAGGTGCTCGCACGCCCTCTTTTCCTCGGGCCGTCATTGGCACGGGCCGTTAGGGACATAGAACACCAAGGGGGTCTGGGCGTCTTTTTCTATGTCTCCGAAGAGAGGTGTCTGACCTATGGGTTTCCATCGAGGAGGCTGGGGCGCGCTCCTGCGCTATGACGAGGAGCAGGCCCCACCTAAAGTTGACCGCGAGCTCGTCTGGCGGGTCGCGCGGTTTGCGCGGCCCTACTGGGGCACTGTCGCTCTCCTGATCGTTGCCATCACGGTGACCTCGCTTCTAGCGCTGGTGCCGCCCCTGCTCTATCGCCAGCTCGTCGACGACGCGATCCCCAACGGTGATGCGCGGCTGCTCAATCTACTGGCCTTGGGCCTGATCGGCATCCCGATTCTGTCGCGGTTGATCGGGGTCGGTCAAGGTTACCTGAGCGCGCGGGCTGGTGGGAGCATCATTCGGGATCTGCGCCGCTCGCTCTACGAGCATTTACAGGCGATGAGTCTGCGCTTCTTCACCCATACACGGACCGGCGAGCTTATGTCCCGGCTCAATAACGACGTGAACGGCGCGCAACAGGCCGTCACTGGCACGCTCGTCAATCTCGTCTCCAACGTGATCTCGCTGGTCAGCACGCTGATTGTGATGATCTCGCTGGACTGGCGACTGACCCTCATTGGGGTCGCGGTGCTGCCGTTGCTGATCCTCCCCGCACGCTATGTTGCCAAGCTGCTGCGGTCGATCACCCGCGAGTATATGGAGATCAACGCCCAGATGAACGCCCTGATGAACGAGACACTCAACGTCAGCGGCGCGCTCCTGGTCAAGGTCTTTGGGAGGGTCGAGGACGAGAACCGGCGCTTCGCGCAGCAAGCGACGGAGGTGCGGGATATGTCCGTTCGCCGGTCACTCGTGGCCCGGTTCTTCTTCACGGGGCTGGGTCTCGTCGGAGCGATGGGGAGCGCCTTCGTCTTCTGGGCGGGCGGTCACTTTGTGCTGCGCGGCAGCCTCACCCTTGGCACGATCATCGCCTTCAGCAGCTACCTCACCCAGCTCTACGGCCCACTGTCGGCCCTGACCAACGCGCAGGTGGAGTTTGTCACCAGTCTCGTCAGCTTCGAGCGGGTCTTCGAGGTGCTTGATCTGCCGATCGAGATTGAGGATCGGCCCGACGCAGTCGTGCTCTCGAAGCCGGAGGGGCACGTGCGCTTCGATCACGTCTGGTTCAGATACGAGGCTGGCGAGGGCGCGCCCCAGCTGGGAGCGGTGCGTCGTTTTGGCTGGCGCAGCATACAGCAGGATGAGATCACCAAGAGCGGGCGTCGGAGCAACGGGCGTCGCTCCGACGAGCCCGAACGCGACGGGGATGGCGCCGAGCCGTCACAGGAGGCGCCGCGCTGGGCGCTTCAGGACGTCAGCTTCGAGATCCTGCCTGGGCAGCTGGCAGCGTTGGTCGGTCCCAGCGGCGCCGGGAAGACGACCATCACCTATCTCCTCCCGCGACTCTACGACCCTACGAAGGGTAAGATCCTCCTGGACGGCTACGACCTTCGGGACGTCAAGATGGCCTCCCTGGCAAGTGCGATGGGGATGGTCACCCAGGAGACCTACCTCTTCCACGACAGCATCCGCGCCAATCTGCTCTACGCCGATCCCGACGCCTCGGAGGCAGATCTGGTCGCCGCTTGCCGCGCGGCCAATATCCACGACTTCATCGCCAGTCTTCCCGAACGCTACGAGACCATTGTCGGCGAGCGCGGTTATCGTCTCTCTGGCGGTGAGAAGCAGCGCGTGGCCCTGGCGCGCGTCATCCTCAAGGACCCCCGCGTTCTGATCCTCGACGAGGCTACCAGCCACCTGGACTCGGAGAGCGAGGCGCTGATCCAGGAGGCGTTAGAGCGTATTATGAAAGGGCGTACCAGCCTGGTCATCGCCCACCGGCTGAGCACCATTCTGTCCGCTGACCTGATTCTGGTACTGGACGAGGGACAGATCGTGCAGCGTGGCACCCACCGGGAACTGCTCGCCGAGGGCGGTCTCTACCGTCAGCTCTACGAGCGTCAGTTCGCCGTAGTGGACGGCGCCGTCGGATGACCGGGTAGCGGCCCCCCGGACGGAGGCTGCGCGGCCCCGTCGCGCCTCGCTGACCTCAAAGCGGGTGGGTACCTGCAGGATCGCGGCCTGGCGTGCCAGCCGGTATTTTCAAGCAGGACATAGCAGATCAGGCAAAGTGGAAGCGGCGCGGCGGTCCGTGATCGCGTCGCAACGGATTAGCGGGTTGGAGTGGGCGCCGATGGCTTGCGTGCGCGGAGGTGGAGGAAGTAAGCGACGACTTGGGCGTCCTGGATGTTCGGGCAGGCGCGCACGGTCTCGTCGGAGGGTCGCGGTTCCTCGATCCGCTCCAGTACGAAGCCGAGGTCGATCAGCGCATTGAGCCACTGGCTCAGGGTGCGGGTGAAACGCGGGGTCTTGAAGGTTGGGAGTCCCGCCCGCACCTCCTCGGGCGCGGAGGAAAAGAGCCACTCTGTCACCTCACCGTCGAGATTCTGAAAGTAACCCCCCACTTCGATGGCGTAGGTGTTGCCGTCATCGTCCCGCAGGTTGCGGCGGTGTGGGGTGTCGAAGCAGGGATGGGTGATGGAGAACTGGAGGAAGCCACCCGGCTTGAGCACGCGAAAGGCCTCGGCGAGGGCGCGCTCGGGCTCGGGCACATCCATCAGGCTCATGGTGGCGGTGGCGAAGTCGAATGCGTTGTCGCCAAAGGGCAGGTCCAGCGCGCTGGCTATGTGGTAGGCGATGCCGAGGGGGTTTGTGGCTTCCAGGGCGCGCGCGTGGCCGATAAAGACCTCGGCGACGTCGACGGCGGTCATGCAAGCGCCGCACCGGGCAATCTGGCGGGTGTTGTGCCCCTCTCCGCAGCCAATGTCGAGCCCGATCAGGCCCTCGATGTCGGGCAGCATCGCGAGGAAGGCCGGTGTATTGAGGCAGTCCCGGTACGTGTCGTAGCCAGCCCGGGCGAGCCGGGTCCAGACCTCGGCGTTTTCGTTCCAGTAGCGGCCGACTTCGCGCTGGTGCATTGGGCGCCTCCTGTGTGAACCTGGACGAACAAGACAGTTCGCCCTAAGTCTTTGTCTTCGCAAAGTCCGATGAAAGGGCGCCGATGAAGGGCTTCCCGCCATCTCTGCGATGAGCGGCTCGGTCGCGGGTGACGCCGGTCGTGACGTGTGGGTGGCCTTGACCTCCGCGTCGAGGTGCTCGACGTAGGTCCGCATATACGCGACCAAGGGCGCCCCGAGTTGCCTGGCGGTCTCTGTGTGCAGGTCGCCGTAGAAGCTGATCTGAAAGTTGACCTGATCGATGAGGGTCTCCCCGATGCCCTTACCCTCGGCAAAGCCGGCCTCGAAGCTGGACATCGGCAGCGCCCAGGTCGCGCCTTTGGCGTCCCCCGAGGGGTACGGCGGCTTGCTGTGCTTGGAGGTGAAGGCGCGCATCAGGCCGATGGCACCAAGGGCGTCAAGCTTGTCGGCGTCGCGGAGGATGTCGCCGAGTGGCCCGCCGCCCGCGGGCTGGCTGTGGCAGCGGATGGCGTCCATAATGTCTGCGATCCGGGCCTCATCAAACAGCTGGTGCGCGTGCAGGACCTCACCAGCGATCTCGGCGCCGACCTGAGCGTGCCGGTCGCGCTGGTCCGCGGTCACGCGGGTCAGGCCGATATCGTGGAGCAGCGCGGCAGCCTCGACGAGCGCTAGATCCGGGAACCCTTCGCCGCACGCGATGCGCAGCGCCCAGCCCCGCACCCGATCGACGTGATCGAAGTCGTGCCCGATGCGCAGCTCTGGCGCCGTGACCGCGGCCATCGCCCGCTTGACGGTGCGCTCGATCTTCTGGATCCGGTCATCCATCGCACGTGCGTCCTTGACTTTATCCCTGAAGCGACGGCTTGATGCCTGAGTATACGCTGGGCAGCTCGATTGTCTAACCGTTACGTTCAGGACGAAGGTTCCGCGCAGCTCCTCTCCCTGGCCCTCCTCGTCGAGACAGGTACATATATGAGCGTCGGCACATCATCGACTCCGATCAAACCAGGACCGTTGCTGACCGCGAACTCCCCACGGTCCACAGACCACGTTGACAACTGTCCTCCCGCGCCTATGCTCTCTGTGGATACCCAACTACGGAGGATAGCCATGAAGATTACGAAGCTGGAGACCTTTCTTGTCAAGCCGCGCTGGCTCTTTCTGAAGATCCACACCGACGAGGGCCTGGTGGGCCTCGGGGAGCCGATCCTTGAGGGGCGTGCGCTGACCTGCGCGCAGGCTGTGGCCGAGCTGGCGCCCTACCTGATCGGAAAGGACCCGACGCGGGTCGTGCACCACTGGCAGGCGATGTACCGTCACGCCTTCTACCGCGGCGGCCCGCTCCTGACCAGCGCCCTGAGCGGCGTCGATCAGGCGCTCTGGGATCTGGCCGGGAAAGCGCTGGGCGTGCCGGTTTACAAGCTGCTCGGCGGCCCGACCCGGGATCGCGTTCGTATCTACAAGGGCGGCGCGCGGCCCGACACGATCAAGGAATGGATCGACAAGGGGTTCACGGCTTTCAAGACCGGCGTCGCCAAGGAGCGCCCGGCCCGCATCGTCGAGAGCAAGGCCTTTGTCGACAAGGCCGTGGCGCACTTCGCAACGTTGCGCGAGGCAGCCGGGCCCGAGGTCGATATTGCCATCGACTTCCACGGGGCCATCTCGCCGCAGACGGCGAAGATCCTGATTCACGAGCTGGAGCCCTACCAGCCGATGTTCATCGAGGAGCCGGTGCAGTGCCAGAACGTCGACGTGCTCGCCGAGCTGGCCCGGAGCACCCACCTGCCCATCGCGACGGGAGAGCGGGTCTTCACCAAGTGGGGCTTCCGCGAGGTGTTGGAGAAGGGCGCAGCGAGCATCCTGCAGCCGGACCTCTGCCACGCTGGCGGCATCAGCGAGGTGCGCATCATCGCGGGGATGGCGGAGGCCTACTATGCCGGCATCGCGCCGCACAATCCTCTTGGGCCGATCTCGCTGGCGGCCTGCGTCCAGCTCGACGCGTCGATCCCCAACTTCCTGGCGCAGGAGCACACGACGCTCGGCGAGGGGTACCTCAAGGAGCCCTTCACCTTCAAGGATGGGTACGTCGAGCTGCCCACGAAGCCCGGCCTCGGTATCGAGCTTGACGAGGAGGCCTTGGCCGACAAGATCGATCACGAGTGGACCAATCCCCAGACGTACGATGCGTTTGATGGATCGGTGGTGGATTGGTGAGCTGAATGTTGGATGCTGGGGGGGCGACGCACCTGCAGGCGGCGGCTCGTGGCCACGTGCAACGCACTAGACTGGCCTTGTGGGTTGGGTGGGCTGCGCGAACCTGGCTGATGGGTCCAAATTGGCCCGACGCACGTGCGTCGCACGTTAGGTTGGTCTGACCTCCAGCGTGCCGGCTTCGACGCCGGCGGGGAGGGTGATTTCCAGCGTGCCCGGGTAGCGCACGGTTGGCTCCAAGGGTGCCTCGTTCCACGTGACGCGGTAGTCGCCGGGAACGAGGGTGACGATGACGATGGGTGTGTGATGGGCGGCGCCATGGTGCTGCAGACGCGCCGTGAGTCCGTCACGCTGTGCCGCGATGTCGAGCGCCTCGATCCAGATGTCCAAGCCCACGGTCAGACGACCGGGGCGGTGATAAGCGCCATACCACATCAGCACCGGCGTCGAGAGGCCGCCGAAGTGGTGCCAGCCAGCGCCGCGCCCGGTCTGGACGATGAAGTGCTCGAAACAATTGTAGGAGCGGGCGACCTCCGCCTGCCAGACCTCCAGCGCGGTCCTGGCGATCCGATGGGCGTCGTCGCCGCGACCCAGGTCCAGCAGCGCTTTCCAGAAGAGAAGGAAAAGCCGAACAGAACTGCTTGAGGGGACAGGCGCCGGTGCCAA
>CAZPJP010000197.1:0-7002 GCA_964586915.1 uncultured Anaerolineales bacterium | reverse complement strand
GGCCGTAGCGAGCTCGACGTGCCGGCCTTCGCGATGGGGGGCTATCCCCTCGGCGCGGAGCAACCCGATGAGGACGAGGCCATCGCGACGGTGCAGTATGCCGTCGAGCAGGGCATCGACTACCTTGACACATCACCGATGTACGGCGACAGCGAGCGGCGTATTGGCCTTGCGCTGGAGGGCTACGATCGCGAGGAACTGGTCATCAGCACCAAGACCGGCTCTCATCCTCAGCACCGCGGCGATTACTCCTATGACGGCACGATGTGGTCCGTCGAGAACAGCCTGAATCTGCTGAAGACCGACTATCTCGACCTGGTGCTCGTCCACGACGTCAACGTCCTGCACCCGGAGCAGCTCAAACCGGTGCTGGCCCCGCACGGCGCGCTCGACGCGCTGGAGGAGCTGCAGGATCAGGGCGTCATCCGCGCCATCGGGCTGGGTCAGCGGGACTTCGAGATCCACCGCCAGGCCATTGAGACCGACCGGTTCGACGTGATCCTGACGTTCAACAACTACCATCCCCTGGACACCAGTGCCGCTGATTGGCTGTTGCCTTTGGCCAAGGAGCACGACGTGGGTGTCCTCAACGGGGCGGTGATGGCCCACGGGCTGCTGACCGGTGAGGATCCCGACGAGATTCTCGCCCAGCGCTCCTTCAGCGAGAGCGTGACCCGGCTGCTCCCGGCGGCGCGGAAGCTCTACGCCTTCTGCCGCAAGTGGGAGGTGCCCATGGCCGCGGTCCTCTTTCAGTTCAGCATGCGCCAGCCGCTGATCGACTGCACGCTCTGCGGGCCGAAGAGCCGAGTAGAGATGGCGGAGAACCTGCACGCCGTCACGATGCCACTCCCTGAGGAGCTCTGGACGGAGCTCGCCGCCCTCGATCTATCCTCGATGGTGGAGGCGTAAGTTGAGGTGCAGCCAACCGCCCGGACGATCGTCCGGGCGGTTGGCTGGTGCTATGTTTGCGGGTCAAGCAACGTTCCGCGCTCTAGAACTCGTAGGCGATCCACCAGCCGGCGGCCTGACCCGGCGCCAGCGAGCGCTCGAAGAAGGGCTCCCACGAGAAGGTGTTGGCGTTGCCCCAGATGGGGAAGAACCCCGGGACATAGCTGGTCGTCGCGGCGCAGAGGCCCAGCTGCGGATGCTTCTGGAGCACGACGAGGCTCGTGGTTGCCGTATGGTCCAGCGCCTGGTAGGGGCCGCCCGTCCACGGCCAGTTCTTGCGGCAGATGAAGCCGCTGGGCCCCATCTCATAGCCGTCGTTGTCCGGGAAGCTCACCGGGATGTTGAACTTGCAGAGCTCGTCGGTCTCGGGATGGGGGTAGAAGGGGTGGGGGAACCACCGTATGGGCATCGCGCGCCCCACGTTTCTGACGAAGGTCTCAGATCTCACCGTGCGTCCGCTCAACGTGACCGAGCGCTCCAGGTGTGCGTGATAGCCGCGGAACTGATGCTCGGTCTTGAAGTGAAGCGTCGTCGATTCCTCTACGACATCCCACTTGCACCATTCAACCACCTCGTTTGCGGCCATATCGCAGATACCGATGCCCAGGATAAGGGCCTCCTGGTCGTCCACGGCAGGCTCCGGCGACGCCATCGGATGCGAAGGCTGGGCCAGCGTGTGCAGGGGGCTGAGGTTGAAGGCGTCCGGAATCCCTTGGCCGTCGAACGTATTGAAGCTCTCGGGGTAGGTTGGGCCGGAGAGCAGGTTACCGTGCTCGGGGTCGGTGACGGCGAAGATGTAGCCACCGGTGCAGTAGCGGGTGCCCAGTCGCTCGCGATCGGCGACGGGGTCGAGGACGGTGACCTCCAGCACATCGTTCTTCAACGTGTACATAGTGACCTTTCCCTGGCGTGTGGTGTCGCTGGTCAGCGCCAGCTATTTCACGTAACGTTTGGCCTTCTTCAAGAGCTCTTCGGGCTCGATCGGTTTAGAGATGAACTCCCGAATGTCCAGATGTTGATTGGTGGGGAAGGTCTCGGCGTACTGCGATGTGGCTATGGAGGAGACCATCACGATAGGCACATCGTTGAGCTCGGGGTCATCGGCGATGGTCTGTGTCGTATGGTAGCCATCCAACGGGTTAGCCATCATCACGTCCATAAAGACCAGATCTGGCTTGTCGGCCCGCATCTTGTCGAGGGCCTCCTCCCCGGTGGCGGCCTCCTCAACCTCATAGCCTTCGCTCTCCAGGACAAGGCGCGTGGCCAAAACGAGGTCGGGGTCGTCGTCGACGATGAGGATCTTCTTGGACTCCATAAATGCCTCCAGTTCGCGGTGGGATAGCTTGGAACCTGCACGCGTTCGATACTCAATATCATTATGGCACAGACCTCCGAGAACGCCAGAGGCAACGGGGACTTAGTCGGCCGCACGCGCCGCCCCTACGGACCGCATCCTTCGCATGTTGTAGGGGCGCAGCATGCTGCGCCTCTACCGTCGGAAGAACGACGATGGCCTGAGGCGAAGGATAGGTTATGGACCGCGGGCATCTTGCCCGCATGCGCCGCAGACGCGCGCAAGGGCGGCGCATTCCGACCACGGCCCAGCACGACGGGGGTGACGCTGGCGTGAGCCACGGGCCTTGTCGCCAATGGCCTCACGCGGAATGCGCCGCCCCTACACTCTGGATGCGGTGGGCGAGGCGCACGGGTTCGGCACGACGAGACGTCAAGCAGGTGGCTGTGGGGCCGATGCGGCGGGGGCTGCCTGCGCCTTAGCCTGGTGGGCATCCATCAGTGGCAGCAGCACCGTGAACGTCGTGCCCTCGCCCTGTGCGCTGCTCACCCGGATCGTGCCGCCGTAGCGCTCCACGATCTCCTTGGTGATCACCAGTCCTAGACCTGTGCCCTGTTTCACCTGCGCCTTGGCGTTTGGAGCGCGATAGAATTCCTCAAAGAGATGATCCTGCGCCTCTTCCGACATCCCGATGCCCGTGTCCGCGACCTTCAGCCGGGCCGCCTCGGCCTGCGCCGCCAGCGTGAGTGTCACGCGCCCCCCGCTTGGCGTGTACTTGACGGCGTTTGAGACCAGGTTGGTCACCGCCCGATCGAGCTCCTCGGCGTTCGCCGAGATGATCAGCGGTCTCGCGTCGTCGATCTCGATTTGGAGCACAAGTCCCTTTTCCTCGGCCGGCACCCGATAGCGTTCGGCGATGCCGAGCACGACGTCCCGTATGTTGACCGGTTCTCTCTTATCGTCGCCGCGCAATCCGCTCTTGCTGGCGGCGAGATTGAGCAGATCGTCAATCAAGTCTTGCAGGAACTCGGTGCGTCTCAGCGCCCGCTCGATCATATCCGATTGCACACCTGTCAGCTCCCCGGCGTAGCCACCGCTGAGGGTGCTGAGCAGGCTCCGCACGACGCTGACCGGCGCGCGCAGCTCGTGGGTCACCACAAGCACGAACTTGCGCTTGGATTCCTCCAGGTGCTGGACGGTCTCGTACGCCATCGCGTTCTCGATAGCAATGCTTCCGTATCGGGCGACGGTCGCCAGGAAATGCTCGTCATTTTCATCGAAACAGTCAACCTTGTCGCAGTAGACGCGCAAGATGCCCAAGGGTCGGGTCTTGCCCTGCAGGGGCGCGGTCAGCGTCGAGCGGATGCCCTCGGCGGCGGCGGCGTCCGGATACTGGAGCCGGCCATCAGTGCGGACGTCCGATACCGATACAATCTCCCCGTCGAGCACTTGCCGGACCAGCGGGTTCTCCTGGACGAGCAAGCACCCTTTCTGAAGATACGCCTCGCTGAGGCCGTATCCGCTGACCAGACACAGCTGCGTACCGGTTTCGCGCAGAAGCCGGATGGTGCAGCCCTTGGCGTTCATCACCTCGGTCGTGCTTTCGGTCAACCGGTCGAGCACCTCCTGTAGCTCCAGCGTCGAGCCCACGACCTGCGCGCTCTCGTAGAGCGTCTCCAGTTGGTCGTAGGCGCGATGGAGATCCTGACCCAACTTCACCATCTCCCCTTGCCGGGCGCGCAGGCGCCGGGTCGTCCGGGTGGCGAGATAGGCGGAGACGAAGACCGTACTGGTGAAAAAGAAGAGGATCCCACCCACGTACATAGGATTCTGATAGAGCTCAACCGGGAGGAGACCCTCCACGTGGTGATGGGGCAATAGTTCCGCGTACTCGAGCAGGGCCGTCCCGCTGATCAGGCCCGTTGCGAGGCCTGTGAATATGTAAGTATCCTTGGCCGAGAGCAGTATCGCTGCCAGGGTGGTGTGGAAGAAGAAATAGAGGATCATCGGGCTCTCGATGCCCCCGGAGAAGTGAATCAGAGCCGTCATCGCGACCCAGTCGGTCGCGATCTGGACCCGGGCCAGGTTCCGGCTTTCGCTGCTGATGCCGGTGAGATCGCACTGCATCTGGGTCAGCCAACGCTGAAAGATGAAGTTGTAGACGATAATCAGGGCGCCAACGACATACAACGGGATCACCGGCAGCCCCAGGCCGAGGATGCTGCTGGTGAACCAGGTGGCGGCCATGACGACGGCGCCAGCAATCCAGCGGAGGCGGCTCAGCCATCCCAAGCTCATGCAAAGCTCGTACTCCACGGGCATCTGCCTGAGCTTAGCTGCCTGTTCTGGAGTGACCCTGTTGATCATTGTGAGACTCCTGGCGCATCATCCCGCCACGCAATCGGACGTGGGCGCTTGCATTCAACTGCAGGGTATCGCAATCCGCGGCAAAGGCAAAAAAGGACAGGACTAGCGCAGGCCTCGGGTGCGTGAGCGCTGCTCTGTCTTCCTCTCGCGATAGCGACCAGGCCGATTCCACGATCCTGGCTTCCCCGCCACGCGGGTGTCTTATCCACACCTTGGTTCTTGCACTCGCGCGACGTCCTATGTGAGGATACAATGACGCTCACAGAGCGCTGCGGGCTGTGAGACTGGTGCAGAGCTGGTGGCGGGTCGATCCTGACCAAAACCTGAAAGGAGCGAGACTGTGGCTGAGCAGCTGGCGACGTCGATGACTTACGCCGAAGCAAAGTCGCGCATTCCCGAGCGTGAGACGCCCGTTTTTTGGGTGGGCGATCTGGCGCGCCTAGGTCACGAGCTTGACAGGGTGCGGCGGGGCAAGGTGAGAGAGCTCACGATCACGCCAGGCGATCGTTCGCTGTGGCTGGTGACCTACGGCAAACGTGAGTCCCGCGAGCTGGGCGATTGCTCCCGCCTGCTCATCGTGCCCTGCGTCCTTCAATCTGATCAGCGCGCTCTACCACACCAGCGGAACTCCTACCTTCACCTTCGAGTGCTCCCACGGCGTGCGGGGCGAGAAGGCGTACACCGTTGGACCCGACGCCATCCTCGATATCCAGCTCGCACTCTATCGAAGCATGATGGCGCACGCCTTGAGGCGGAGCTCGACGTAGCCTCGTCGCTGTCCCACGGCCCTTCGGGGACGCTGTCGAACCATCCGCAGTAAGAGGACCGGATCCATTTGCCGCGTGGGTCGACGTACGTACAATGTCACAACGTAGAGAAGCAGGTTTTCTAGATTTTGAACGAGGAGGACGTGCCCAGTGGCCAAATCTGAAGAGCTGCGAGAGCGCCTCGCGCACGTTCGATGGTTGGGCGGCTCGCCCTGCTCGGGCAAGAGCTCCATCACCGAGATTCTGGCGGGGCGTTACAGCCTGTGCGTCTATCGAGTTGATGTGGCGTTCGACCGGCATCGGCAACGGTTCACGCCGGAGCGCCACCCAACGCTGACCAAGTGGACCCAGACGTCGTGGGACGAGCTCTGGATGCAGCCCGCCGATGTACTGCTTTCCGAAGCCATCGCCGACTATACAGAGCACTTTGAGTTCATCCTGGAGGATCTGCTGGAGCTCCCGGGCCCGGATCCACTCCTGGCGGAGGGCACGGCCCTCCTTCCACGTCTGGTGGCGCCCCTTCTCTCTCAACCCCGACAGGCGCTCTGGATGGTACCCACCGAGAGGTTCCAGCGCGCCATGTACCCGGAACGGGGCGAATGGGTCCAGAGGATCCTCGCGACGTGTGAAGATCCGGACGCCGCCCTTAAGAACTGGATGGATCGCGACGTGGCCTTTGCCCGGTGGGTGCTAGCCGAGACGGAGCGGCTGGGGCTGCCCTCGATGGTGATTGACGGGACGCACAGGATCGAGACCAACGCCGAGCGCGTCGCGCAGTTCTTTGGGTTTGCGGACTCGGCTGGGTAGCGCCACCTCAATGCAAGATAAGGAGATGACTGTGACGAGACAGCCCCTAGGTGTGTTGATCATCCATGGTTTCACCTCCAGCGTCGACTGCGTGCGCGGGATTGAGGAGGGGTTGGCGCCCCTTGGCCTCCCCACGCGCGTGCCGCTTTTGCGGGGCCATGGCGCCGATTCGCCGGAGGCGCTGCGGGGCGTGCGGTGGCGCGATTGGGTCGCTGACGCCGGGGCTGCTCTGCAGGACCTGCTGACCGAGGTCGAAAAGGCCATCGTCGTCGGTCACAGCATGGGTGGCCTGATCACGATCTGGCTCGCCGCCGACCACCGGGATGAGGCCATTCTCGACAGCATCGTGTTGGCGGCGCCTGCTGTGCAGGTGACGTCGCCTCTGGCCCCGGGTCGCCCCCTCTCGTTTCTCGTGCCCCTCGCCGTCCGCCTGCTCGACAAGTACGAGATGCCGCCGACGTATGCCGACCCGTCGCTGGCGCGCTACGACACGAACTATCCCTGGGCCCCGATTGACGCGATCGAGCAATTCCTGGCGTTCTCTGGCGCCGCCCGCCGGCGTCTGCCCGAGGTGGACGTGCCGACCTTGATCATGCAGAGCCGCAACGATTCGACGGTGGCACCGGAGAGCGCCGAGATCGTCTACAAAGCCATCGCCACGCCGCCCGCTGACAAAGAGATTATCTGGTTCCAGCGGACCGAGCACGAGATGTTCCGCGACTGTGAGCGCGAGGCCGCCATTCGCACCGTGGTGGACTTCGTCCAGCGGCGCGCGCATTTGAGCGATGCGGTGTCTGTGGGTCAAGACAGGAGTAGGGA
>CAZPJP010000196.1:0-7217 GCA_964586915.1 uncultured Anaerolineales bacterium | reverse complement strand
GAGGCACATTGAACGCGTCGCATAGACGCACAAAGCGCGAGATCTTGTCCGAGGCGTCGATATCGATCGCTCCCGCCATCACCGACGGCTGCTGAGCGACGACGCCGACAGGCTGACCATCGAGGCGCGCAAAGCCAACGACGGCATTGCGCGCCCAGCCGGCGTGGACCTCGAACCAGCTCCCTTGATCCATCACTGCCGACAGGACGTCGAGCATGTCGTAAGGAACGTTGGGCTCCTCGGGGACCAACGTGTTCAACTTCTGTGTCTCCCGCAAGGGGTCGTCGGTGGAAGATATCACAGGCGGAGCCGCCACGTTATTCGGCGGTAGGTAGGTCAGCAACTGGCGGACCAGGGCGAGTGCGTGTGCCTCATCCCGGCCGACGAAATGCGCAACGCCGCTAAGCGTCGCGTGCACCCGAGCACCCCCCAGCCCCTCGTGGTCGATCGTCTCACCGGTGATGCTCTCGATGACGTCCGGCCCGGTGATGAACATCATCGAGCTCTTCTCTGTCATCACGACGAAGTCGGTCAGGGCCGGGCTGTAGGAAGCGCCTCCGGCACATGGGCCGAGTATGGCGGAGATCTGCGGCACGACTCCGGACGCCAGCGCATTCTGCCGAAAGACCTCGCCATACCCTTGCAGCGACATCACACCCTCTTGAATGCGCGCGCCACCCGAGTCGAGCAGGCCGATGATAGGGTAGCCGTTGCGCATCGCCATCTGCTGCACCTGCACAATCTTCCGAGCATGAGCCAACGAGACCGAACCGCCATAGACGGTGAAGTCCTGCGCATAGACGAAGACACGCCGTCCATCGATAGTGCCATAACCGGTCACCACGCCATCGCCAAGGATCGCGTCCTCATCGTCGGGGTGCGCCACCGTGAAGGGCTGGAGCTCGTGAAACGATCCTTCGTCGAGGAGCTCACCGAGGCGCTCACGCGCGGTCATTTTCCCCTTGGCGTGCTGCTGGTCGATGCGCGCCGAGCCACCGCCCATCTCCGCCCGCGCCTTCTCGGCCCGCAGGGCTTCTAGCCGCGGATCCTCCGCTGGTTCACTCACGCCCAACCTCCTACCGTTAAGGACTTCCCAACAACCTTCGCAAAGCTCATTTTCTGCCAACGTGGATGACCACAGTGCCAAGCATAAGCGTGGTCCACGTCACATCACGCAGACCGACTCGCACCATCGTGTGGCCCAGGGTCTCAGGATCTACGAATCCCTTGACCGAGCGCGGGAGATACCGATATGCCTCCCCTTCGCCTGCCGCTATCTTGCCGATCAATGGAGGAACGGTGAAGAAGTAGAGTCCAAAAAGCCAGCGCATCGGCAAGCGCTGCGGCCATGACATCTCGAGGCAGACCACCCGGCCCCCAGGCTTGACGACACGTCGCTGCTCTGACATCGCCCTGGCAATATCAGGCACATTGCGCATCATAAACGCTGACGTGACGACATCGAAGCTGTCATCTGCAAAGGCTAGCATAAGTCCATCGCTGACCACCCAGGGCAACGCACCCTTGCGCCCAGCCTGTTCAAGCATCGCCGGTGTGAGATCGGCCCCAACAATCCGGGGTTGCACGCCCTCGCAGGTATGTTCCTGCAACGCTAACAGTGCCATATCCCCGGTTCCGGTCGCTACGTCCAAGAGCCTTCCCCCGGGCGGCAACCCAGCTACGCGCAGCGCCGCTTTGCGCCAACGCTGGTCCTGCCCAAGGGACAAGATTCGGTTGATGCGATCGTAATGAACGGCGATACGCGTGAACAATTCCCGGACGGTACGCTGCTGTTGCCGGTCTGCGTCTTCTGACAAGGTTCGATATTCAGCCATCTAAAGTCGCACCTTGCGAGGTCCGTGCGAACGACCGGTCCGCAACCCTACGCAAGGTGACCCGCTCCGGAGTGCTCTCCGGCCTTTCACTTAATCTGTCCAGGCCTATGCCAAGGTCTACTTGGCATGAGCATTATAGTCGGGTTGGCGAGAGGGCCGTAGTGGGAAGTGTCACTTCGCACGATGATGAGTTTCACTTAAGGGGACGCTGCATCCCGCGCTCGAGCTCGTCGAGGAAGCCGTGAAGCGTGTCGGTGAGCTGAGGCGGAATCTCTACCTGCACCGGGATCTCGGCCTGCAGAGGATACGTCATGGAGATAGGCACTTGCATTTGAACTGGCATCTGGAACGTCTGGCTGATCGGGATGACCGTTTGGACCGGCACGACGATGTCCTGGCGGCCCAAAACCGGCAGTTGGACGTAGGTGTTGACTATCGTGTCGAGAGGATACTCGAATCGCAATGGGATCGTCAGGGTATCGCTGAAGGCAATCGTCGTATTGACGGGAATCATCTGGTCAATCTCTACGGTGATCTCCAGGGGCTCGCTACTCATATCGAGGAGCGCGCCACGAGCCGCTTCAAGGGACGTCGCGAATCCTCGCTCAATCTGGAGAAGGAAGTAGATCAAGAGAATATTGATCGTCAATGAAGCGATAACCAGCAGGGAGATGATATACCGCCAGATCTGCACTCTTTTCATTCCGTTACCTCCGTCTGAGATCCGTCGGACGATGGCGCCTGTCGGGCAGACTCTGGAGCAGGCCGAGGTTCGGTCAACCTCTGAGCAATGGTCATCAGCAGTGACGGCTCGCGCCAGAGCAGGGCATCAATCTGGACAGCGGCGACACCCAGCGTGAGACAGGCCAACGCGTCCTCCGGCGACCCGATGCCGCCACAGGCGATCAGGGGAACATCCAGCTTCCGCGCCCACTCGGAGAGTGTGTTGAGCAGGAGAGGGAAGAGCGCACGACTGTACAACCGCCCGCGCATGTACCGCGCCACGTCGGGCTCGTCAGGCCGTCTGGGCAGGGGCAGGACAGCACGCGGCGGATCCGTCAGGGTAAGTGCATCCACCCCCTGCTCGACAAGGCGCGGTGCGAGATCGCGCACGCGACCGAACGGCAGCTTGGCAATCACAGGCAGATCGCCCTCGCTGCAGACCGCGTCCAGCAGCGTGAGGGCCTGGCCAGGTGCGACATTGGCTCTGAACCCAATCTCGAGACCACTGACGTTTCGGACGCCCGACAAGATCGCCGCAACCTGCGCGGCCTCACCGGGCTCTGTAGCCAGCACATGCACGATAATGGGAATCGGCGCATAGGCCCAGACCTCACCGAACTCACGGATCACTCTGCGAAGGCCGGCGTTGGGCCAGCCCGTGTGGACGACGAAGTTGTCCTGCAGCATCGCGACGCGCTGTCCGCGCGCCGCTCGTCGAGGTCTCAGACTGACAGGATTGGTGACGATAGCGCCCAAACTCGAGAGATCCACGAGATCCTGGTAAGCGTCCCCAAAGCCAAAAGCGCCGCTCGCCGGCATCACGGGCACGGCGATAGGAAGTCCGAACTTATGGTGGGGCGCCAGCTCGATCATCATCGAAGGACTGATCACGACTCAAAAAGGTAAGAAGTCCAGCAGATCGAAGACCGGGCCATCGACACACGCCCGCTGGTCGCCATGCCGGGTCGCAACACGGCAGACGTCGCAGACACCGACGCCGCAGGGCATGGGCACTTTGACCAGCGCCTGAGCGAAATCAGCCTGCGGCTGAAGGCGCACCTCACGGATCATCTGGGCGAAGGCGGGATAGCGATCGGGGTCGCATACAAAGCAAACGCGCTCGGTCCACGCCAGCAACTCTCGCAATCGAGAGGCCACCCGCTCCAGCCCCACCAGTGCCTCGCCCGTCGCTTCCAGCGGCCCCAGGTATCCCCGCGAGCCATCGCGCGTGACCAGCGTCAGCTCCAGGGCAGGCGGAAAGCGGGCGGGCGATGGCAACTGCGCGCGCGTCGTCGCCTCCACGACCAAGGCAACCGACTCGGCAGCCTGATAGAGAGGACGAATCAACGGAAGGTGCTCAACTTCCGCGATGAGAAGCAAGCGGGCGAGCGGGTGTCCCACCGGGTCAAGTCGAAACCCACGGCCAAGCGGGCCCAGCAGATCGATCGTGGTTCCCGGCAACAGCTGGGTCGCCGCATGTCCCGGCGGGACGGTTGTCGTGAATCCGTCGTCATTGACCACCGAAGGGAAGAGGGGCTCGCGGAGAGGGCCTTCCAGATCGGCCAACACATAGGCACCGGGCCCCGGGGGCTGATCGAGATCTAGCCGCAGCTCCCATAAAGGAGGGGCCGGATGCGCGTACCGCAGCGTGGCAGTCTGACGCTTGACCAAGGGGGCTACACGTGGATCGCTTCACCGAAGACCGCATGTGCAGCCTCCATCACCGACTCGTTAAGGGTCGGATGGGCGTGCACGGTATTGGCGATCTCCTCTGGGGTCAACTCCGACGTGGATGCCAGCACCAGCTCCGGGAGAATCTCGGTTGCCTCGGGGCCGACGATCACCGCGCCAACGATCTCGTATGTGGTGGCGTCGGAGATGATCTTGACAAACCCCGCGTTCTCGCCCAAGGCCAGAGCCTTACCATTAGGCAGGAAGGGGAATCGACCTACAGCAACCTCCGAGAGCTCGTTGCGGGCCTCCTCTTCGCTCATACCAAAAGAGGCAACCTGAGGCGAGGTATAGGTGCCCCGCGGCATCTGCCGCACATTGAAGGGCGCGGGGTCGCGCCCGGCGATCATCTCCACAGCGAGTATGCCCTGTGCCGAGGCTACATGGGCCAACGGTAGCTTACCGTTCACGTCGCCGATGGCGTACACATTGGCAATGCTGGTCTGCATATACTTATCGACTTTGATCCAGCCCTTCTCGGTCTCCACGCCGACCTCATCAAGACCCAGGTTCTCACTATTAGGCCGCACACCAATGGCAACCAGGGCCACGTCAGCCTCGAGGTCGTCCTCACCATCCGGACCCTCGACGTGGACGCGGACGCCACTATCGATCCTGGCGACATCCTGAACGCGGGTGGCGGTCAGCATCTTGATCTTCTGGCGGCGGAGATAGCGATGCAGTTCTGAGGCCGCCTCCTCATCCTCCGCGGGCAGGATATGCTCCATCATCTCCACAACCCGAACGTCCGTGCCGTAGGCATTCCACACCGAGGCGAACTCAAGGCCAATAGGGCCAGCGCCGATGACCACAGCGGATCCCGGGAGCTCGCGACGCTCAAGCGCCTCGCGATAGGTCAACACGCGTTCACCATCGACTTCGACCCCAGGAATCGTGCGTGCCCGCGCACCCGTAGCCAGTATCACAGCGCCGGCGTTCAGCGTCTGAGTGCCACCCTCTGAAAGCGTCACCTCTATCTCTGACGGCGAGCGCAATCGCCCCTCACCGTCGATCACGTCGACCTCGTTGTTCTTCATCAGGGCTCCTACACCTTTGACCAAGCGTTCGGAGACCTTGCGGCTGCGGTCAATGGCCGCAGCAAAGTCGAGCTGGACGTTCTCGGCGCTGAAACCAAACTCCTTGCCGCCGCCTGTCACCAGGCGAGCGACCTCGGCATTGCGCAGCAGAGCTTTTGTCGGGATGCAGCCCCAGTTCAGGCAGACTCCACCCAGGGCCTCTCGTTCGACAAGCCCAACGTTCATGCCAAGCTGAGCAGCCCGAATAGCAGCGACGTAGCCTCCTGGTCCCCCACCGATGATGACGACGTCGTAGTCAGCGTTGCTCATAATCTCTCTCCTTGTTAGTTGTGCGCTCTGTCTTTTGGGAAGGATCCTGTCCTGGAGGATCCCCGTGATCCACCAGCCTCTCGGCCGCGACAAACATCTCGCCGATCGACAGAGACGTCGTATCAAGGCAGATAGCGTCCTCAGCCGCACGGAGCGGGGCCGTCTCGCGTTGGCTGTCAATACGATCACGCCGTCGGATGCCGACGAGCACCTCCTCGTAGGTGACGCCCTTCCCCTTCTGACGCTGCTCAATGTAGCGGCGGCGCGCACGCTCCTCAGCCGAAGCCGTCACGTAGAGTTTCAGATCTGCATCGGGGATGACCACAGTCCCGATGTCGCGCCCCACCATCACCACTCGGCCCTTTTCAGCGATCTCACGCATACGTCGCGTCAGCGCCACACGAACGCCAGGATAGGCTGAAACCGGTGAGACAGCCTTCTCTACGCGGGGAGAGCGAATGGCCCAGCTCACATCCTGTCCCTCGACCAAGACAGTGGATTGGCGCCCATCCGACTCGGTCGGTGACAACACCTCGATCTCGATGTCCTCCGCTAACCGCGTGACCCGCGACTCTTCCTCGATGGGGACCTCTTGCTCCAATACCGCCCACGTGACAGCACGATATAGGACACCGGTGTCCAGAAAGAGGTAATCGAGGTATGCGGCCAGATGATGGCCAAGCGTGCTCTTACCAGAGGCGGCAGGTCCATCGATCGCGATGGTTGAAGGCTTCACCGGCCCCGCCTCCCGGATCGCGAGCGGGGGGGCTTGCGGCGACGCGAACGCCCCCGGCCCCCTTTACGGGGAGCTTTGACCTCACGACGCAGAAGCGCTACCTCCGAACCTGTGAGATAGCGCCACTTTCCGGTCGGCAGATTCCCAAGCTTCAGCGGCCCCATCTCGACACGAATCAGGCGCTTGGGTGGGTGCCCCAGCGCGGCCACAATACGGCGCACGAGGTGCTTACGCCCCTCGTGGACGGTCACCCGTAGCCAGGCCTCCCCATGCCGCTGCTCTTCGACGAGGATCTTGTCGAAACCCGAGCGACGCCCATCCAGCGTAATACCCAACTGCCAGCGCTCGAGGGTAGCCGCATCAGGCTCACCCTCTACCAGGACCCGATAGACCCTAGGATGCTCATATCGCGGGTGGGTGAGGCGCTGCGTGAGCTGACCGTCGTTGGTCAGCAGTATGAGTCCCTCGCTTTCGGCGTCCAAACGGCCAACGGGATAGATACGCATCGCCTCGCCCCGCTTTGACTGCAGCGCGGGAATGAGATCCAGCACGGTTCGGCGTCCCCGCGGATCGCTCGTCGTACTGATCACGCCGCGGGGCTTGTTGAGCATAATATAGACCCGGCGCTGCGGCTCCGGAATGGGCGCGCCATCCACTTTGATCTGCTGCGCCTCAGGATCCGCCTGATCTCCCAACTGAGCCGTCCGGCCATCGACCGTGACCCGGCCCTCCTCAATGATTTGCTCACATGCCCGTCGGGATCCATATCCCGCCCGAGCCAGTATCTTTTGTAGACGTTCTGTTTCCATAGAGGGTATTATACCTGGTTGAGGCTCGAACGCGAGT
>CAZPJP010000195.1:4377-7227 GCA_964586915.1 uncultured Anaerolineales bacterium | reverse complement strand
ACACGACGGGCCCCGGCGGCTTCCGGGGCGAGGATGTCTTCTCGGACTTCTTCCAGCAGCTCTTTGGCGGGCTGGGGGGGATGGGCGGTCGCGGTTACACCCGTGATGTCGGGCAGGGGTATCCCGGCGACGTAGGGGGTGGCTTCGATGATCTCTTCGGGGGCGGCTTTGGCTCGCGGGGTCAACCGCGGTCGCGGCGTGGTCGTGACTACGAGCAACCCGTCGAGATCACGCTGGCGGAGGCCTACAACGGCACGAAACGCCTCTTCCAGATCGGCGACCAGCGGATTGAGGTCTCGATTCCTGCCGGCGCCAAGACCGGGACGCGAGTCCGCGTCGCTGGGAAAGGGGCGCCGGGCCAGGCGGGTGGCCCGCCCGGCGATCTCTTCCTGGTCATTGAGGTCGCGCCGAGTCGTCAGTTCGACCGCGATGGCGATGACCTGGAGACCCGCGTGAGCACTGATCTCTACACAGCGATGCTCGGCGGGGAGGTCCAGGTGCAGCTTCCCGATGGTCGTTCGGTGATGTTGAGCATCCCGCCAGAGACCCAGAATGGCACGAAGTTTCGTCTTCGTGGCAAGGGTATGCCGGTTCTAGGCAATCCCGAGGAGCGAGGCGATCTCCTCGCCGTGATCGACGTGAGGCTGCCGCGGGAGCTGAGTGATAGGGAGCGCGAGCTCTTCGAGGAGCTCAGTCAGGGACGCAACTAAGGAGATACGCAGACTATGTTTAGGCGGATTCTATTTGCACACAACGCAACGCCCGCTGCTGAGCGCGCTCTGATCTACCTGGAGCAGATGGCGCGCGACGCGGAGGCCGAAGTGATCGTCCTCCACGTGTACGAGCCGCCCGACCGCTACACCGCGACGCCAGGCTACACAACACTCATGGACCAATTTGAGGCGGTGGCGCACGAGGTGGTCAACGACACCGTGGACTATCTGCAGAACGCCGGGGTCTCCGCCGTCGGACTAGTCGAGGCCGATTCCTCGCCGTCGCGCGTCATTCTCGAGATGGCCGAGGACCAGGACGTCTCGCTGATCGTTCTCGGCACTCGCGGACCCTCGAAGTTCGCGGATATCCTGCTAGGGGATGTCAGCACGGAGGTTTTGCGGCAGGCACGGCGCCCGGTCCTATTGGTGCCCTAGTGTTTCGCGGCGCGCACGGCTTCAAACTGCGCGCGGAACTTGTTACGCACGGACTTGCTACGCACGGACTTGCTACGCACGGACTTGTTACGCATGGACTTGGGCCGCGAAATGGGGCACACTAGGCTTCGAGCTGGACTATGGCCCGTGGCTGTCCTCGCCGCGCGCCGTTGCGGCGCAGTCGGGGCCACTTGAAGGTGACGCGCGGGCTGCCGGCTCGCACGGGGCATAGGATGGATCAGATCGCTAGATAGGAGTTGTCGATGAGCAGAGACGTAGGTGGTCGTTCGGTCCTCTCAGCGAGGCGCTTGCTTTTGATTATGGCCGGCTTGGTTGTCCTTTCTCTGGGATGTCTGGCTGTGCCGACGATCGCGCCGGAGACACCGGTGCCCGGAGATCCGACGCCGTCCGCCACCCCGGAGCCGCTGGTCGTCGCGCCGCCAGACGATGTGCTTGACAACCTCCAGTCGCAGGTGGAGGCGGTCTATGCCGCTACCGGTGACTCGGTCGTCAATATCGCGGTGACCGTGATCAACTACGACTTCTTCCTGAACCCGTTACCACAGGAGGGAAGCGGCTCGGGCTTTGTCTATGACGACCAGGGGCACATCGTGACCAACTTCCACGTTGTCGATGGCGCCGAGTCGATCCAGGTGACCTTCTCCGACGGCACGACGCTGTCCGCCGAGGTCGTCGGCGAGGATCCGACGTACGACCTGGCCGTGGTCAAGGTCGATCCGACCGAACACGACCTGGTGCCTGTGACGCTGGGCTCCTCCGAGGACCTGCGCATCGGTCAGTTTGTCGTGGCTATCGGCAGCCCCTTTGGGCTGGAGCAGTCGCTGACCTTTGGCGTCATCAGCAGTCTGAGCCGCATCATCGAGAGCCCCGATCAGGGCCGGTTTATCGGCGAGGCCATCCAGACCGACGCGGCGATTAACCCCGGCAACTCGGGTGGCCCGCTTCTCGATCTGGAGGGCCGCGTGATCGGGGTCAATGCTCAGATCGTCAGCCCTAGTCGAGCCAGCGCCGGCATCGGCTTCGCCATCCCGGTCCGGCTCGTTACACAAGTCGTGCCTGAGCTGATCGCTACCGGTGACTATCGTCACCCGTGGATGGGCGTGCGGCCTGTCGGCCTGACGCCCCAGCTGGCGGACATCCTGCGCGACGCAGGTCAGGACGTGCCCGATGAGGGCGTTCTGCTGATCACGGTAGAACGCGGATCGGCGGCTGACCGTGCGGGGCTGCGGGGCGCTCAACGGGAGGTCAACACCAATCTCGGTCGCGTGCCGGTCGGCGGCGACGTGATTGTCGCGTTCGATGACACGCCTATCACCAGCGCGCGTGACCTCATCGCTTACTTGGAGACGTTCACGCGGCCCGGTGACACCATCGACGTGGTGATCTGGCGCGATGGCGAGCAGATGACGGTGCCCGTCACGCTCGGCGAGCGTCCGTAGCGCTGGGTGGGGTGGGCGCAGTGCCACCACGCCCTACGTTGGGCGACCTGTCTTGTTCGCCTGGGGCCGCAGTGCCACTGCGCTCTACGTTGGGCGAACTGTCTTGTTCGCCGGGGGGCGTAGTGCCACTGCGCCCTACGTGGCAGGGCGAAGCTCGGGGTGTACCTCCAGCCACGCTGTCAAGGAGGCCAGGGCACGCTCGGCGCGTGCCTCCGCCCGCGCACGCTTGCCTCGGATGCGCG
>CAZPJP010000195.1:0-4277 GCA_964586915.1 uncultured Anaerolineales bacterium | reverse complement strand
GCCAGGGCACGCTCGGCGCGTGCCTCCGCCCGCGCACGCTTGCCTCGGATGCGCGTCGCTAGCGGCGGCACCAGCCCGAAGTTGGCCTTCATCGGCTGGAAGTCCTGAGGATCAGCGTGGGTGATATAGTGCATCAGCGCTCCTGCCATCGTCTCTTGGGGCAAGGTGAGCGGCGGTGAGCTCTGGAGATGCCGCGCCGCGTTGACCCCTGCCAGCCAACCACCAGCGATGTTGCTGGCATAGCCCTCCAGGCCCGCGATCTGCCCGGCGAAGAAAAGATCCTGGCGGCGCCGGAGCTGTAGCGTCGGCGCCAGCAGCGCGGGCGCGTTCACATACGTATTGCGATGCATCGATCCGTAACGCACGAACTCCGCCTCGGCCAACCCTGGAATCATCCGCAGCACCCGATCCTGCTCGCCATATTTGAGATTTGTCTGGAAGCCGACCAGGTTGTAGAGGGTCCCGGCGGCGTTGTCCTGACGCAGCTGCACGACGGCGTGGGGCCGTTGGCCCGTGCGTGGGTCGCGCAGCCCCACCGGTCGGAGCGGACCGTAGGCGAGGGCTTTCTTACCGCGCGCGCCCAACACCTCGACCGGGAGGCACCCTTCAAAGAAATTGGGATCGTCCCGTTCGAAGTCTCGCAGCGCGATCCGCTCGGCGTGCGTCAGAGCTTCGTAGAAGGCGTCGTATTCGGACTGGGTCATCGGGCAGTTGATGTAGTCGCCCGCCTCGCGTTCACCTCTCCCATAGCGAGACGCGCGGAACGCGATCGTCATATCGATGCTCTCAAGCTCGACGATGGGCGCGATCGCATCGTAGAAGTAGAGCGTGTCCCGACCGGTCAGCGCCTGGATAGCCTCTGTCAGGTTAGGCGAGGTGAGGGGGCCGCTGGCCAGGACGACGGCCTGGCCAGGTGTTGGCTCCGGGAGGGCCGTGACCTCCTCCCGTATCAGCTCGATGTGCGGATCGGCCTCGATTCGCGCCGTGACCGCCGCGGCGAAGCCCTCGCGGTCGACCGCTAAGGCGCTCCCTGCGGGGAGGCTGTGCTCGTCAGCTACTCTGATGATGAGGGAGCCCAGACGACGCAGCTCCTCCTTGAGCAGGCCGGGCGCCCGATTGACGAAGTTCGATCCAAGTGAGTTGGAGCAGACCAGCTCCGCTAGCTCGCCTGTCGTATGGGCGGGCGTCATCCGCCGGGGTCGCATTTCGTAGAGCTTGACCTGCGCTCCCCGTCGCGCAGCCTGCCACGCCGCCTCGCTCCCGGCGAGTCCGCCACCGATGATCGTGATCACACTATTCACGTAGACTCCTGACCTCCTACCCTATCACAGATATGCACACCGTATTCTAACACTCCCTTCGCCCCTGCCCGTCCTCACGTGCGGCGACATAGTGTTTCGCCAATGGCGCGGAGTTGACGCGGTCGGACTCTCGCTACCCGCAACATCCCGGCGGGCGGGGCGCCCGCGCGCCGGGCCCACCGTTGCCAATCAACCGAGATGGGGCTGCCAACCTTACTCTTCGGCCTCTTCCTTTACATCCGGCGGCACACTGAAGATCTCACCATGACGTGGTTCGACGCTCAGCAGGTCACGCGCCTCGTCCTCCCACTCCTCAGGCACGCGAATCTCCACCCGCCCAATCCCATCCACCGTCAATCCAATGGTGGGGCCGAGGGACTCGTAGCGGAGCATCACCGGAATACCTGCGCTCTCCAGCGCGCCCCGAATCACGTTGGCCCGCAGCAAGCCCTGAGTTGTATACACCGTCACAAGATCGGTGAATTCCTTTTCGTCTGCCATCGCCGCTCCCTCTTCTGGCTCAACTCTCTTCCAGCGGTCCGCGCACTTTTCCGAGTCGCCCTCGGGCGCTCTTTCCCAAAGGCCGAGCTGACAACCGTTGACTCTACCTATAGTTTGACGCAAAAACGGCATTTGTCAATGGCGTCCGATGCTGGTATAATACGCGTTGGCAACGTGACAGGACAATCCGCGGGAAAAGGCGTGGGGTCGCCGCGGATTCGGATGGTGAGGACGGCACGCCGCGGGATGGGAGACAGGCCCCCGCGGATTTAGATTGTGAGGCATATGGCTACAGCGAGTACCTTGACCAACGATCAGTATTGGGACCAGTTCGCCGTACAGGATTCAGATCTCGATCACCTCGTCAACTTCTTCGTTGAGACGGAACGACCGCATTCGCTGGATGAGCTTGCGCGCGAGCTTACGCGCTATCGTCACGAGCAGGTGACGCAGCTTCTCGAGGAGACGTTGTCCCAGGGTCGGGTCTACCGCCCGGCCGAAAGCTACGCTGTTGGGGACAGCGTGATCTTCCCGCATCTGGGTAACACGATGGGCGAGGTCACGAGCGTGCGCGCCGGTCGTAATCCGGAGTACGAGCCCTTCTCGGTCATCCAGGTGAAGGTGGAGGACGACGGAGAACGGGAGTTTGCGGCTGAGTTGACGCAGGACCATCCGCTGAACACCGCCACCTACTTGCCGGATGACGAGGTCAGCGCCGCAGAGATCTACGAGGCTTACGGCGACGACATCCGTGAGGCGCTGCAAGAGGCTCTGGAGACGAACGCGCAGTTCGTGAACGTGGCGCACATGTGGTTTGTGCGGGGGCTGCTCGTCGATGTCTCACCGGGGCAGATCAACATCGCCGAAGCGATGCTCGATATGGCGGATGGAGGTCCGGTGAGTACCGACGAGTTGCTGGAGGAGATCGACCTGCCCGAGGAGATCTCGGAGCCGCTGCAAGCCTTCTCTATGGAGTACACGTTGCTGCGCGACAGTCGCTTCGACGAGGTCGGCCCCTCCGGGCACGCGCTCTGGTATTTGCGCAGCTTGGAGCCGCAGCAGGTCAAGGAGACGCCGCCGTTGCTCCAGTACGTGCCGATTCCGTACAACCGGCAGGTGCTCGATGACGTGATGCTGTCGTTGGAGGAGCAGGTCTCCGACGAATGGTCGGAGCTCCCCCTGTCGGGTGGCGCCGAGGAACAGGTCACGATTGTGCTCAGCTATCCGCACTGGCGGAGCGGGACGTTACCGTTGGCCTCGCACGTGGCGAACTTCTTCCCGACCGCGCGGATCACCGACCGGATCCGCTTCACTTTTATCGATGATCAGAGTGGCGACGAGTTCCCCGGATGGGTCGTCCGGAGCGGCCGCTACGTGTATGGATTGGAGCAGTTTTACGAGAAGTACCACACGTTTGTCGGTGCCTTTGTCGATCTGACTCAAGGTGAAGAGCCTGGTAGAATCCGGATTGCGGCGCGGCCGATCAGGTCGCAGCGACGTGAGTGGCTGCGCACCGTCACGGTGGAGGGTGAGAACCTCGCCTTCGAGGTGACGCGCGTCCCAGTGGCCTGCGAGTTCGACGAACTAGCGGCCGTCGCCGTGGCGGACCCTGATGAGGTCGATGACCTGCGCGACCACTTCGATCGCGGGTCGATGGAGTCGTTGTTGGAGCGGGCGTTCAGCGGGTTGGCGGGGCTCAGCCTGCAGCGCGCCGTGCACGCGATGACGCTCTACAGCGTGATCAACTTGATGCGCCGCGTGCCGCCCGGCCCGATGCTTGCCCAGTTGGCGACGTCGTCGCGGTACGTCTCACTGGGTGACAATTACTGGGCCTATCGAGGGGAGGCATAATGGTTGCGCTGCCACCAGATCCTGCATTAACACGATTCATCAAGCCAACGCTGGATACGCCCTTTCACATCGACTATGCTTGGTGGGAGAAGCAAGGGCTGGACTTAAACGTCAAATTGGCGTCGCATCTGTGTCCCGAGCATCGTGAGGCCTTTGCGGGGCAGCCGGTGGGTGACAAGATAGACTGGATTGATTGGGACACCGGTGAGGTGCGACAGGTCGACGGGCTCCAGTACGTGATCACGACCCACTGCAGCCGCCAGTCGGGCTATATCGTGCAGGCGCCCACGCTGGTTGAGGCCGTCTTTCGCGCGTTCCTGAGCAACGCCAACGAACCGCTCACGCCGCGGGCCCTGGCGCCGATGGTGGGACATCGCCCGGAGCAGATCCTGCGGGTCCTGAGCCGCAAGGTGCGATTGGGACTGCGTCCGGTGCTTGAGAAGACGTAGGCCTCTTAGGAGGTCTCGCCCAGGACCACGTGCCCCGGTAGCTCAATTGGATAGAGCAAGTGCCTTCTAAGCACAAGGCTAGAGGTTCGAGTCCTCTCCGGGGTACCTGACGGACCACGCGGACGCTAGCGCTTACCGCAGGACGCTAGCGCTTACCGCAGGACGCTAGCGCTTA
>CAZPJP010000194.1:3971-7228 GCA_964586915.1 uncultured Anaerolineales bacterium | reverse complement strand
CCTCTATCGGCAGGTGCACCCCACCGTCTACAGCACAGTCGGGTACTCCCTACTTCCCATTCCCGACTGCTGTCTCTTCCTGATAGCTGACAAGCTGACCGCTGACAGCAATCAGCGCCCGAGCGATCATCGCCCGGGCGCTGTCGACGTCACTGATCTGCGCGTGGCCGCCTATTCCTCGTGCTGTGCGGGCCCTTGCCCCGCGTGCAGGTGACCGTGCGCGACCTCTTCGTCCGAGGCCTCCTCAACGTCCGTTACCTCCACCTCGAAGTGAAGCGTCTCACCGGCGAGCGGATGGTTGAGATCCAGCGTCACCGCGTCTGAGGTTACCCCGGTCACCGTCGCCATGTACCGGCCCTGCTCCGTCTGAAGCTGAAACCGTGCGCCCACCTGCACCCGATCGGGGTTTGGGAACTGCGCCGGATCGACGGTTATCACCAAGTCCTCCTTGCGCTCGCCATACCCCTCCTCAGGCGTGACGGTCACGGAGAGCGTGTCGCCGGCCTCTTTACCCTCCAGCGCGTCCTCCAGACCAGGGATGATGTTGCCTGCGCCGTGGAGGTAAGCCAGCGGCTGGCGCCCCTCGGAGCTATCCAGCACCTCTCCCTCGTCATTCTTCAGCGTATAGTCAATGTGTACAGCCTTGCCGTCTGAAATCTCCATGGTTGTCCTTTCGCTTGCGTATCCCATCCAGTCGTCCCAGACCTAGTCTAGCAGGGTTGCGGAGAATGCCAACCCCACTGCGCCGCGATCGCCCCCGGTACAGCGTGAGCGCGATCGACCTTCTTGTGCCGGCGATCTGCGCAGCCGCATAGGGGGTCCGCTGTCCATGCGAAATGACACCACGCCCAGAATCCTCTCTGGGGGCGGTAGGCAGCGAGGGTATGCGGCGGCTTAGGCGCGGCGTCTGACGTGTGCGCGCCTCCGTAGGCGGCTGAAGAGGAAGGCGCCCACCATCAGCGCCTTGATCGCGATCACCAGCACTTGATAGTGATCGATGAACCGCGACACGGCCCGCCACTGAGCGCCCATCGTGCGCCCGGCGAAGGCCAACCCGAAGGACCAGAGCGCAGTCCCGATCGCGGTGTAGAGTGTGAAGCGGCCAAAATCCATACTCGCCAGGCCCGCCGGCACCGAGATTAGGCTCCGGACGACCGGCACCATGCGCCCGAAGAAGATCACCTCTTCGTCGTACCGGTTGAACCACGATAGCGCCACGTCAAGATCGTGCTCCGTGAGCATCAACCACTTGCCAAAACGCTGGACCAGATACCGCACCCGGCGCTCGTCGAAGCCCCGGCCTAGGCCGTAGAAGACGTAGGCGCTCGCCAGCGAGCCGAGAGCGCCGACGATGGTCACGCCGAACAGGTTGACGCCGCTCTCAGTGTCCAGGGTCAGCCAGCCCGCCAGCGGCAGGATCACCTCGGAGGGCAGCGGTGGAAAGACGTTCTCCAAGAACATCACCAGCCCGAGCCCAGGATATCCCACAGCTCGCAGAATGCCCACGGCCCAGGCGTTGATTGCGTACAAGATCTCGCTTAAGTGCATCCCGACATCAACTCCTATCCCTTTGCGCTGCTCCGACCGGTTGCCGCGCACAGCGTCAAGCTCAGACCCACCAACCCTTCAGCGTCAAGGACCGCTATCGCTGCTGGTCTGCCTGCGTCGCTGCTGCAGCACGGTCCCACACTCCTCCAGCGACGCCAAGCCGAAAGTATACCGCATCCACGCCCGAAGGCCACCACGCCGCACCGCGAACACTGTGTCCCTTGTGACTGCGGGCATCTTCCCGGTAGCGGGTGCCTTGCGGCACCGTGGGCTCTGAGCCCCTATGGGCGTGCCCCGAGGAAACGCCTCCAGGGCTTCAGAGGCGCCACCGGCACCCCCCGCTTGAAGACGGCGCGACACGGATTGTACCCCAGGTAGTAGGCGAGCTCGGACGGTGTGCTGACATCCCAGAGGACCATATCCGCCTGCTTGCCGGTCTCAAGGCTCCCAACCCGATCCGCCCGGCCCAGCGCCCGGGCGGCGTGGACCGTTACCCCAGCCAGCGCCTCCTCCGGCGTCAGCCCCAGGAGAACGCAGCTTAGGCTCATCGCCGCCAGGATCGAGAAGCAGGGCGAGGTGCCCGGGTTGGCGTCGGTGGCGATCGCGATGGGCACGTCGTATTGGCGGAGCAGATCGACGGGGGGCCGACGTTTCTCCCTGAGAAAGTAGAGCGCGCCGGGAAGCAGCACGGCGGTGGTGCCGTGCTCCGCCATCGCCCGGGCGCCGGCCTCATCGAGATGCTCCAGATGGTCGGCGGAGAGCGCACCTATCCCGGCCGCCAGGGCCGCCGCCCCGAGATTGCTCAGCTGCTCCGCGTGGATCTTGACCGGCAGCTGGTGCGCCCGCGCACACTGGAAGATCCGCGCCGTCTGCGCTGGCGTGAAGGCGATGGACTCGCAAAAGACGTCGACCGCGTCGACCCGCTCGGCCACGTCGGGAAGCATCTCCTCGCAGATAAGGTCGACGTAGACGTCGGGGCGCTCGCGGTAGGCCGGCGGCACGATGTGCGCGCCGAGGAAGGTCCGCACGATCTCCACGCCGGGAAAGTCCTGCTGCAGCTGCTCCATCACCTCGAGCATCTTTAGCTCCGTCTCGAGATCGAGCCCGTAGCCCGTCTTGACCTCCAGCGTCGTCACACCCTCGCGCAGCAGGCTCTGCACGCGGGGACGCGCCGCCGCAACGAGGTCCGCGACCGATGCATTTCGCGTAGCGCGAACCGTCGACATAATCCCGCCCCCCTCACGCGCAATCTCCTCGTAGCTCACGCCCCGCAGGCGCATCTCGAACTCGTCGGCGCGGTTGCCGCCGTAGACCAAGTGGGTGTGGCAGTCGATCAGCCCCGGCGTGAGCAGGCCCCCGCCGCCGTCGAGCACCTCGGCCCCGGGGTGGGGCGCCACCGCCTCCCGCGATCCTGCCCACACGATGACGCCATCGCCCACCGCCAGCGCCGCATCGCGGATCAGCCCGTACGCCCCTCCCACCATCGTCGCCAACGTCACGTTCTCGATGACCAAATCCGCCTTCATACGCTCTCCGTTCGCAGTACCCGTTCCTAGTACCCGCTCGTAGTACCCGTTCGTAGTAACCAATTCATTGGTTACTCCCCACGCAACCGATAAATCGGTTACTACGAACACCTACTCGAAGCCGTTCATAGTACCCGTTCGTAGTAACCAATTCATTGGTTACCCGCGGGCCAGTTGCGCCTC
>CAZPJP010000194.1:1869-3871 GCA_964586915.1 uncultured Anaerolineales bacterium | reverse complement strand
TAGTACCCGTTCGTAGTAACCAATTCATTGGTTACCCGCGGGCCAGTTGCGCCTCTCGCATTCGCGTATATCCTAAGTATACGGGCGTTTTCACAGAGCGGACAGCTGCTTCGCTGTCGAGAGGAGGACGCGATGTCCACACGCTTTGACCCCGAGCGCACGATCAAGGCCCCGACCGGGACCGCGCTCACCTGCAAGTCCTGGCTCACCGAGGCCCCGATGCGCATGCTGATGAACAACCTCGACCCCGAGGTCGCCGAGAAGCCCGCCGAGCTCGTCGTCTACGGCGGCATCGGCCGTGCCGCGCGCGACTGGGCGTGCTACGACACCATCATCGAGACCCTCCGCCGCCTCGAGGAGGATGAGACGCTGCTCGTCCAGTCGGGCAAGCCCGTTGGCGTCTTTAAGACCCACCCGGACGCGCCCCGGGTCCTCATCGCCAACTCCAACCTCGTGCCCCGCTGGGCGACCTGGGAGCACTTCAACGAGCTCGACCGCGCCGGGCTGATGATGTACGGGCAGATGACGGCGGGCTCGTGGATCTACATCGGCGCGCAGGGCATCATTCAGGGCACCTACGAGACCTTCGTCGCCTGCGGCAAGAAGCACTTCGGCGGCGACCTGCGTGGGCGCTGGTTCCTCACCGGCGGGTTGGGCGGGATGGGCGGTGCGCAGCCCTTAGCCTGCACCATGGCCGGGGCCTCGATGCTCGCCGTCGAGTGCGACCCGGCGCGCATCGAGCGGCGCCTGGAGATGGGTTTCGTCGACGAGATGGAAACCGACCTCGATCGCGCCCTGGACAAGATCCACGCCTCCTGCGAGGCCCAGGAGCCGCGCTCCATCGGCCTGCTCGGCAACGCCGCGGAGGTGCTGCCCGAGCTGGTGCGGCGCGGCGTCAAGCCTGACGCCGTCACCGACCAGACCTCGGCCCACGACCCGCTCAACGGCTATCTGCCCCTCGGGTGGACGCTGGAGCAGGCGGACGAGCTGCGCCAGACGCATCCCCAGCGCGTGATCAACGCCGCAAAGTCGTCCATCGCCGTCCACGTGCGCGCGATGCTGGAGTTTCACTACCAGGGCATACCCGTCTTCGACTACGGCAACAACATTCGTCAGGTCGCCTTCGACGCCGGTGTCGAGAACGCGTTCAAGTTCCCGGGCTTCGTGCCCGCCTACATTCGCCCGCTCTTCTGCCGCGGCATCGGACCCTTCCGTTGGGCCGCGCTCTCGGGGGATCCCGAGGACATCTACCGAACCGACGCGAAGGTCAAGGAGCTCCTGCCCGACGACGAGCACTTGCACAACTGGCTCGACATGGCGCGGGAGCGCATCCGCTGGCAGGGCCTGCCTGCCCGCATCTGCTGGGTCGGCCTGGGCGACCGGGCGCGCCTCGGCCTCGCCTTCAACGAGATGGTCGCGAAGGGCGAGCTCAAGGCGCCCGTCGTCATTGGCCGCGACCACCTCGACAGCGGCTCCGTCGCCAGCCCCAATCGCGAGACCGAGTCGATGCGCGACGGCTCCGACGCCGTCTCCGATTGGCCGATCCTCAACGCGCTGCTCAACGCCGTCAGCGGCGCCACGTGGGTCAGCTTTCACCACGGCGGCGGCGTGGGCATGGGCTTCTCGCAGCACGCCGGGCTCGTCATCGTCGCCGACGGCACCGACGCAGCCGCCCGCCGCCTCGAGCGTGTCCTCACCAACGACCCCGCCTCCGGCGTCATGCGCCACGCCGACGCCGGCTACCAGACCGCGATCGACTTCGCGAAGGAGAAAGGCCTGGATTTGCCGATGGTGGGTGTTTGATGTTGGATTCTGGATGTTGGATGTTGGATGTTGGATCGGAAGCCAGAAGCCGGATGCCGTGGCCTATCTACTCCCTACTCCCCTACTTCCTACTCCCCCTCTGGCTGAAACCTGAAAGCTGAGAGCTGACAGCTATGAACTCCTTCACCCTCACCCCCGGCACCCTCACCCTCCCCCAGCTGCGCCGCATCTGGGAGGC
>CAZPJP010000194.1:0-1769 GCA_964586915.1 uncultured Anaerolineales bacterium | reverse complement strand
TCACCCTCACCCCCGGCACCCTCACCCTCCCCCAGCTGCGCCGCATCTGGGAGGCGCCGGTGCAGCTCACGCTCGATCCGAGCTGCTACGCGGCGGTGGAGGCTTCGCGGCAGACCGTCGTCGACGTCCTGGCGGCGCACAAGATGGTCTACGGCATCAACACCGGGTTCGGAATGCTGGCGAACACGCGCATCTCCGACGAGGACCTGGAGCAGCTGCAGGAAAACCTCGTCCTCTCCCACGCGGCGGGCGTGGGGCCCAACCTGGATGCGGGCGTCGTACGCCTCACGATGGTGCTGAAGCTCAACAGCCTGGCCCGCGGCTACTCGGGCGTGCGCCCCGCCGTGCTCGACATGCTGGCGGCGCTGGTCAACCACGACGTGACCCCGTGCATCCCCGCCAAGGGATCGGTGGGCGCGTCCGGCGACCTCGCGCCGCTGGCGCACCTTAGCGCGATGCTGCTGGGCGTCGGCGACGTCTGCTGGGAAGGAGATATCCTGCGGGCCTCGGAGGCGCTCGACCGTCTTGGCCTCTCTCCGCTGAAGCTCGCCCCAAAGGAGGGCCTGGCCCTTCTCAACGGCACGCAGGTCTCCACCGCCCTGGCCCTGGCGGGGCTCTTCCGAGCGGAGGACCTCTTCGCCGCGGCGCTGGTCACCGGCGCGATGGCGGTCGACGCGGCGATGGGGACCGACACGCCCTTTGACGCGCGCATCCACGCGATCCGCGGTCACGCCGGTCAGATCGAGGTCGCGGCGATCATGCGCGAGCTGCTGGCGGACAGCGGCATTCGCGCCTCTCACAGGTGCTGTCCCCGCGTGCAGGATCCCTACTCGCTGCGCTGCCAGCCTCAGGTGATGGGGGCCTGCCTCGACCTGATCCGCGGCGCCGCGGCGACGCTCAACATCGAGGCCGACGCCGTCTCCGACAACCCCCTGGTCTTCGCCGACGACGGCGAGATCCTCTCGGGCGGCAACTTCCACGCCGCGCCGGTGGCGCTGGCAGCGGACACCCTGGCGCTCGCCATCGCGCAGATCGGGGCGCTGGCGGAGCGCCGCATCGCGCTCCTGATCGACGCCCATCTGAGCGGCCTGCCGCCCTTCCTGGTGGAGCACAGCGGCCTCAACTCCGGCTTCATGCTCCCCCAGGTCACCGCTGCCGCGTTAGCCAGCGAGAACAAATCGCTGGCGCATCCCGCCTCCGTCGACAGCCTGCCCACCTCCGCCAACCAGGAGGACTTCGTCAGTATGGCCACCTTCGCCGCCCGCCGCCTCGGCGAGATGGCTGAGAACACCGCAGGCATCCTCGCCGTCGAGTACCTCTGCGCCGCCCAGGGCATCGACCTCCGTGCTCCGCTGGAGACCTCGCCCAAGCTCCTAGAGGCCCTCACCCTGCTGCGCGACCAGGTCCCCTTCTACCTCAAGGACCGCCTCCAGGCGCCCGACATCGAAGCCGCCAAACGCACCGTCCAATCTGGCGCCCTCCGCAACCTCCTGACCCACGACCTCCTACCCGCGGGCGGTTGAACCACTGATGCACTGAGAGCACTGATGACACTGAACGCTGCTTGACAGGACCCTCGCCTCGTCACTCGCTGAGCCAACGCCGTCGTGCTCCCGCCCGCCCGGCGCAGACACATGGACCGCGGGCATCCTGCCCGCATGCCGCGTCAGCGGCAGTCGTTGCGCATCACGTCCCGCTTTCCGCCCCCGCCGGTCCGCCCGACAACCCATGTGAGGCGCACCCGGCCATACACTCCATCGCGGCGATAC
>CAZPJP010000193.1:0-7429 GCA_964586915.1 uncultured Anaerolineales bacterium | reverse complement strand
CAAACCGCTCCGCGATCTCCGCCAGCGTGTCGCCCGGTCGCACCACGTAGGTGTACGGTGCGTCGTCGAGCAGGGGCCCGGCCCGGGCTACGTCAATGCGCCCCAGCGCCGAGACGACGCACAGGGACAGGAGAATCCCCAGCGCCGCTCGGACCCCCAGATCACGCAGCCGCACCGTCTCCCGCATCCCTTACCGTCGCTGCGTCGGTCGCCGCAGCCGCGTCCGGCACTACCTGGAGACGTTCCCCCACGCGCAACCAGTCGACCAGCGCAGGCGGGCCCTCCAGGAAGGAGCGCGCCGCCGCCTGGGGCGCGTAGAACGGGCGAAAGGGGCGCGCCACCGTGAGATCGACGACGGTGCCCTTACCATCCATCCAGGCCACGCCAATAGGAAAGAAGACAAAAAGCATATGAATAGCCGTGCCCAGACGACTCTCCGTCGGCTCCAAAAAAAGGAGGCCCTCGTCCGCGCCTAGGGAGCGACGGAAGGTGAGGCCGCGCAGCCGGCACAGAAAGGTGTCGCAGCGGCGAACGCGCAGGGGGAGCGCTCGGCCATCCTCGCGAACCAATCTCACGTACCGACCCGATGCGCTACCCATGACCCCGAAAGCCTCCAAGATCTCACAGCCACAGTCCCACGCCCCAAGCCGCGCCTCTCCTCTCCCACGTCTACTCCGAGATCAGCGAGATGCTGCCCACGCCCGACGCCAGGTTGACGGTGAGCGTGAGCGGCGCCACACCATACGCCGCGTTCACGTACACGTTGTCTGTCTGCTCCGTGAGGCCCCTGACGTCCACCTGACCGAGAGGAATGCCGCTGAACGTGATGCGTACCCCGACCTCCGCGGGCACCCGGATCGTCACGCTGCCAGCCCCAGCCTTGACATCGGCGACCGCCGACCGCCGGAAGGCCCCCCCAAAATCTAGCTCCATCTCACCGGCCCCGGCGAAGATCGACAGGTGATCGAAGTTCGCGTTCCCCAGCCCCGTCGCGATGACGGTCCCGGCGCCGCCTGTCAGACGCAGCGTGCCCAGCGGTTCGGGATTGGGCGCGTTGAAGGCCAAGTTGACGTCGGTGCCCGCGGACGTGACGGTCAACTTGCGCAGCGACAGCCCCGTGAGGTCCAATCCCGCCTCACCCGCCCCCATGTCGATGCCCAGATCCAGGGGGACGCCTGGTGCCAGCCCGATCTCCCACCGGTTCGTATAGGCGTCACCTTTGCCAAGGGGAATCTGCGAGCCCAACCCCTGTCCAATCGTGACCCGCGTCTCGTCATCCGCCGTCGTCTGCTCGACCTTCGGCGCCCACTCCTCAACGTTGTAACGGAAGATCCCCCGCAGGAGATCGACATCCCCTACCGAGCGGACGACGAGCGCCTCTGACAGAAGTCGCAAGCGCACCGTAGCCGACCTGGCGCCAGCCCGGTCCAGTGTCTCCACCTGCTCCACCGGGTCGATCTTCGTAAGCGGTCGGATCTCCGGGATCGGGATCATGCAGCCCGATAATAGGGTAGCCACCGCCATGGCAAGGACCAGAGTCCACACGGGCACTCCTGAGAAGCGGCCTTGGGACGCGCTCATCGCTCCGCATCCTCCGGCCCAAACGGGACCGGCTCGGCATCCTCGCCACCCTCGGTGGCGATCTGTTGCACCCGCAATTCCGCCGTGTCCAGCAGATGCTGGCAACGCTGTGACAACGCACGACCGCGCTGATACAGAGTCATCGTCGCCTCAAGGGTCAGTCCCTCACTCTCAAGCTTCTCGACGATCGTCTCCAGCTCGCTCAGCGCTTCCTCGAACGACAGCTCTTCGACCGGATCCATCATCTGCGCCTCCTCATCAGCACGGTATCCTACCGCCCGTGGACATCGACACGACGGTGTCATTATAGTCGGCTTCATCCGCTTGTCGAAGCGGAGTGGACTTTAGCCCCGATCTTCTGTATAATATGTAACTGTGAGACGTCGACGAAGGACCGGCTGCGGCTTCTTGATCTTGCTCCTAGCTTCCCTCTTCATCCTCAGCGGCGCGTGGCTCTACACCACGTGGCGCTCTGGTGAGGCGGTGCTACCGCCGAACCTCAGGATCAATGGGAGGCCGATGGGCGGCATGACGCGTCAACAAGCCCTCAACGCGATCGAGCAAGCGTACACGGTGCCCATCAGCGTCACGTACAATGGTGAGGCGATCCCGGCGCTGCTCCCCGAGATGATCGAGCTGCGGCTGGACATGGCCGCCACCAGGGAGAATCTCGACGAAGCCATTGCCAACGAGGCTGGAGGGCAGGCCTTCGTCCGCTACGTGGTCGATCAGGTCCTGCAGGAGGAACCTGAGATGATCGACGTGAACGCGGTCGTCCTCTACTCGCGCGAGCGCGTGAATGCCTTCTTGGAGCGCACCGCACAGAAATACGATCACCCGCCTCTGCGGGCGGTCGCCCTGCCTGAGGCCGGTACCTTTCGACCAGCTCTGGAGGGAACGACCCTCGACGTCGATGCGTCCCTCCCGTTGCTGATCAACGCCATCTTGGCTGCCGATCCCGCCGACCGGCACGTTGCCCTGGTCGTGGAGACCGAGCCGGCGCCGGACGTCTCAATCGATGTGCTCGACCAGGCGCTCGAAACTTCACTCGCCGATTTCGACGGTGTCGCGGGGATTTTCGCCAAGAACCTCGAGACCGGGCTAGAGCTCTGCATCAACTGCGATGTCGCTTTCGCCGGGCTGAGCACGATGAAGATCCCTATCGGGCTGGAGACCTACCGCACGCACGAGACGCCCTTGGATGCCGAGACGGCCTCGCTGATGAGGCAGATGCTCACCGAAAGCGACAACGCCGCGGCAAATCGCCTCCTGGCGAAGATTGGCGCGGGCGATCCCTACACTGGCGTCCTGCAGGTCACCGGCTTCCTCGGCAGCCTGGGATTGACCAGCTCCTACCTTGCGGCGCCCTACGATCTGAAAGATGACGTGCCGCCGCCCAACATCGCTACACCCGCCAACACCCGCGCTGGGGTGACGGCGGATCCCGACCCCTACATTCAGACGACACCCCTGGAGGCCGGCATTCTTCTGGAAAGCATCTACCATTGCGCCAGAGGGGGCGGTTGCCTGCGCGCCCTCTACCCGAGGGCGATCACGCCCGACGTATGTCAGGATCTGCTGAGCTTGATGGAGCGCAACGAGATCCACGCGCTGGCGGGTGAGGGAATGCCGCCGGGCACGCGCATCGCCCACAAGCACGGCTGGCGCGGCGATACCCACGCCGACATCTCCATCATCTACGGTCCAAAGGCTGACTTCGTTTTGACCATCTTCCTGCACCAGCCGGAGTGGTTGGTGTGGGAAGAGAGCGTGCCAACCTTCGCGGAGATCGGTCAGCTCACCTACCGGTTTTTCAACGGCTCGAACGAGACCCTCGCCGAGCGCTAGCCTCCCCAGCGAACCCGTCAGCCGTCCACGACCATCGTTTGCACCGATCGCCCGCAGACGGCGGGGCATCCCTGCTTTCCGGACCACGAACGCTCCCTGTAGGCACGCCCGTTTTTTGGCCTACTCAGGCGCAGGAACGAAACCATGGGCCTCGAAGATGGACTGTCCGGGTGCCGCTAGCAACCATTGCACGAAGCCCCTGCCTGGCTCCTCAGGCTCCGCGAGCGTCACGACGAACTGAGTGCGCGTCATAGGATACAGGCCTGTCGCGACGGTCTCCTTCGCCGGGGGTATGCCATTGACCGGCAGCGCGCGCACTTGGCCGCTGACCCGGGCGCTGGAGAGGTAGCCGATGGCGAGCTGATCCTCAACCACGAACTGCAGGACGGCCTCGGTGCTCGGCGCCAGCAGCGCGTTCAGCGAGACCCTGGCGTCCCGCATGACCCACGCCTGAAAGAAGGCGGCGTCGCCTGATGCCGTCTCCCGGCTGATAAGCTGCGGCGGTCCGGGCAGACCGCCCCACCTCGCCCAGTCCTCCAGCCGCCCCTGATAGAGATCCTGTAGCTGTGTCATCGTCAGCCCGGCGATCCCGTTCTGGGGATTGACCGCGATCGCCAGCCCGTCGCGTGAGACAGGTCGGATCCACGCCTCCTCCGGCAGCGCCTCGGGCAGCCACGTCAGCAGCGCGAGATCGGCTTCCCCGCGACGCAGCGCCTCAGCCGCCAGAGCGTCGGCCCTAAGGACCACGGTGATCTCGACCTCGGTGTGCTCTCGCTGGTAGACGGTGGCCGCAGCCCGGACGACCGGACCGAGGGCGTCCGGACAGACCACCGTCAAAGAGACCGCTTCAGCGCGCGTCGGCTCCGCGGTGGGCGTCGGGATCAGGCCCGTAGGAGCGCCACAGCCGGCGACGATTAGGACAAGCAGGAGCCCAGCGAGGCACAGGATCGCCGCCCGGGACGTGAGACGACGATCACGCCTTCTCACACCGAACCCCCGTCCCGACCACGCGAGCTGGATCGATCGGCGGCACGCACGGATCACAATCGCGGGGGCCTCAGCCCAATAGACCGGTGAGAACCGCTAACCCAAGCGCCGCGCAATAGACGGCGAAGACCAGCAAGTTCTGCCGTCGCAATAGGGCCAGCAGTGCCGCGATGGCAAGATAGCCTGCCACAGCAGCCGCGACCATGCCGCTCAGGACAACCGCCGGCGCCGCCGGCGCGCTCGTCCCGCCGATCAACTTCAACAGCTGGAAAGCCCCTGACCCCAACGTGATCGGAATCGCCAGCAGAAAGCTGAACCGCGCAGCCTCCTCTCGGTGGAAGCCCAGCAGCATCCCAGCGGCGATGGTCGAGCCCGAGCGACTGATCCCCGGTGCGATGGCCAATGACTGGGCCAGGCCAATGGCGAGAGCGTCAATCCACGAAAGCGCCGCGATGGGGCGGAAGCGTTTCCCCACAACCTCGGACACCACGAGCACGAGCGCCGTGACCAACAGAAACGCAGCTGCTGCCCGCGGCATACCAAAGAGTCGCTCAAAGAAATCCTCAAAGAAGAATCCCAGCAGTGCGCCGGGGATCGTGGCCACCACCAGGCTCCACGCCACCCGTGAGTCCGGATCGGCCAACGAGCGGCGCTGGAGGCTCACAAGCGCAGCCCGGACAAGACGCCAGATGTCGCCCCAGAAGAAGACCACGATCGCCAGAAGCGTGCCCAAGTGCAACATAGTATCGAGCGCCAGCCCTGGGTCGGGCCATCCTAGCAGATGAGGGACGATCACGAGGTGTCCGGAACTGCTCACCGGAAGGAACTCCGTCAAGCCCTGCAGAACGCCCAAGAGAATCGCCTGCCAAATCGTCACATACGCCTCCAAGAAGACCGTGCTCCAGTACAATCGTGGCAGCAAAACGCGGCGCGCCCAGAACGCCCTACCCTTTCGGACAGAGCGAGCGCCCCGCCGTTCCCGCCACGGCTTAGATTGAGATAACCTATCGTCTGCAAAACGTGCAGCGCCCGCTATCATACTCCGATCCACACCTATGGCAAGTCACGCATCTTGCCGATACTGTGTCCTTTGATCAGGAAATGCGCAGGCTGTCCCAAGCAGTGGTTGGGCATCGTACTGCGCGAGCAAGAGTCCCTTCTTTTTTCACGAGTGCAACGGATCATGCCCGAGCGAAGGACGCCGTACCTCGCCGCGAATCTTGCTTGTCAAATCCCACGATCCCTGTATAATGCAGTCGTGCTCGATTCACACAACGTCGAGCATCTTCGGGGCATAGCGCAGCTTGGAAGCGCGCACGGTTCGGGTCCGTGAGGTCTGCGGTTCAAATCCGCATGCCCCGACCATCCAGTAGAGAAGGCGCCGGCCACAGTCGGCGCCTTCTCTCTTCTTACTCCAGGAGGCACGCATATGGTCGATATCAGAGCGTACAATCGCGACGCCTGGGACAGACAGGTGGCACAAGGCAACGTCTGGACCGTGCCCGTCACCGCAGACCAGGTCGCTGCGGCGCGCCGTGGTGAGTGGGACGTCTACCTCACGCCCACGAAGTCCGTGCCCCGCGCCTGGTTCGGCGATCTCAATGGCGCCCGCGTCCTCGGCCTGGCCTCAGGCGGCGGGCAGCAGGGACCGATCCTGGCTGCTGCCGGAGCTCAGGTCATCATTCTCGACAACTCCCCCGCGCAGCTCGCCCAGGACCGGCGGGTCGCGGAGCGCGAGGGGTTGGAGATCGAGACCGTCCAGGGGGATATGCGCGACCTCTCGGCTTTCGCCAACGACACCTTCGACCTGATCTTTCACCCGGTCGCTAACAATTTCGTGCCCGAAATCCGCCCCGTCTGGCGTGAGGCCTACCGCGTGCTGCGTCCCGGCGGGTCGCTGCTCTCCGGCTTTGTAAACCCTGTGGTCTACACCTTTGACTGGGCCGTGGCTGAGCAGGAGCACCGCTTGGAGGTCCGCTACAGTCTTCCCTACGCGATGGTCGACCATCTCTCCCCGGACGAGCTCGCCGGGTATCCCGAGCCCCTGGAGTTCAGCCACACCCTGGAGGATCAGATTGGGGGCCAGATCGATGCTGGCTTCGTCCTCACCGGCTTCTATGAGGACCTTGACGGCCCCGCCGAAGGCGGCACCGTCAAAGACGGCACGGTCGAAGAGGACCTTCTCTCGCAGTTCATGCCCACCTTCATCGCGACCCGAGCCGTGAAGTTGGCGCTGCCCTAGAAGCGCGATGCCTCAGCCCCGGATCTTCGGCCTCTTCGTGGGAGCGGCCCTCGCTCTGCTGATCGTCCCGGGCCCCGTGGTCCTCTACACCGTAGCACGCACCCTCCATCAAGGACGGCGCGCCGGACTCGCATCAACCCTGGGCGTCGGCCTCGGCGACTTCACCCACGTCCTCGCGGCCACGTTTGGGCTCTCCGCCCTGCTCGCCTCCTCTCCACAGGCCTTCGCTGCCGTCAAGATCGCCGGCGCGCTCTACCTCGCCTATCTCGGCCTCCGCACCCTGCTCTCCTCTCACGCGCCTGACACTGAGGATGGCGGGCCGCCCATGACACCCGCGAGCCCCCGACGGATCTTTCTCCAAGGACTGTTGGTCGCGGTCCTCAACCCCAGGACAGCCCTCTTCTTCCTGGCCTTCCTGCCACAGTTCGTGGACGCCGACCGCGGAGACATCGCTACACAGACGCTCGTCCTCGGCGCCTGCTTCGTCATCGCGGGCATCCTCACCAACACCGCCTACACCCTCGTCATCGGCGCCCTCAGACGGCAACTACGGTCCAGCAACCCTCTCTCTCGCCTCAAGCGATACCTCTCCGGCACAGTCTACCTCCTCCTGAGCGCCACAACGCTCCTCACCCGCTAATCTCTCTCTCGCCCGCGCGTCCCCCCTTGTATTCCCCCCGGAGGGGGGAAAGATGACACCCCGTCCGGCCGTGTTCTCCCCCCCACCCGCGGCTCCAGCCTCGCGCATCACAGCAGCGTCACCCATCGAAT
>CAZPJP010000192.1:0-7443 GCA_964586915.1 uncultured Anaerolineales bacterium | reverse complement strand
GCTATGTGGTTGACGGCAACTAGCCTCCTCTTATACTGCTCAGAGGTGGACGTGGCTGTGTATATCAGGGAGGGAACGAGATCAATGGCACGCTATCACATGCACAAGAGCGAACGTGAGATCACCGACGCCGACGCGATTGAGGCGATCCTGAAGCAAGGGAAATACGCAACTCTGGCCCTCGCCAGGGACGGAGAACCCTACGTCGTGACGCTCAACTACGGCTATGATCCCGAGGAGCGCGCGCTCTACTTTCACACCGCCACCGAGGGGCTGAAACTGGCGTTCATCCGCGAGAATCCCACAGTATGCGGCACCGTGATTGAGGATCAGGGATATATACAGGGGAAATGCGCCCATGCTTACCGCTCTGTGGTCTTCTGGGGACGCATCGAGCGTCTTGAGGACGCCGATGACAAAGCGCACGGCCTTGGATGTTTGATTGATCATCTGGAGGAAGAGCCGGAGCAGAGGCGCGAGCGGCTCCTGGCTGATCCCAGCCGCTTGGGCGGCGTCGCCGTCCTCAAGCTCACGATTGACACCATCAGCGGTAAAGCTGGGCAGTGAGGACTGCCTTCGCCCCAAGCGTGGTATACTTGCGCTCGAAACATGCATCGCGCTGGATGTGATCTTCGCGGTCGGGGCCTCTGTGACGCTTAAGGTACCGTGGCATATGGCAACCTCCGAACGTACATCCGTAGCGCGCTAGGAAACGGAGTAGACGTTGACGTCGAGGACACTGTTTGAGGAGCCAGCTGAGCGACGGGGCGCGATCCTGACCCCTGCCGCTGTCCTGACAATCTCAGCTTACATAGCGGCGCAGATGATCGCGGATATCGGCAGCTTGAAGATCGCGCTGGTTGCCGGCTTCAGTATTGATGGGGGGACGTTCGTCTATCCTCTTACCTTCACGCTGCGGGACATGGTTCATAAGCTGCTGGGGCGCAGGGCGGCGCAGATCCTGATCGTGAGCGCTGCTGTTATCAATCTGCTGATGGCGCTCTACTTTGCGTTTCTGGCGATTTTGCCGCCAGACCCCGCGTGGGCGCTGCAACAGTCCTTCGCCGCTGTGCTCAGTCCTGTCTGGCGCATCGTGATCGCCAGCATCATTGCCGAGGTCGTCGCCGAGCTGACGGACACGGAGATCTACCAGCTTTGGGTCGACCGCGTGACCCGTCGATATCAATGGGCTCGGGTCCTGATCAGTAACAGTGTGAGCGTGCCCTTGGATAGCCTGGTCTTCGTCTGGCTCGCATTTGGGGGTACGCTTCCCACGTCGGTGGTCTGGTCTATCTTCTGGGCGAATGTCCTGGTCAAGGGGGCCACGACCCTGGTCAGCCTGCCCGCGATCTATCTGGTGAGGGGAGACTAAACGCGTGGATGAGCGCGAAGAAGGACGGGCTCGGTGGGAGCTCGACCCAGACGCCGCTGCCGAATACGGTGAGGGAGACTCGGGATCAGAGGATGCCTCGGCCGAGGAGGCCTCAGCCGAGGATGCCTCAATTGAGGAGGCCTCAGTTGAGGAGGCCTCAGTTGAGGAGGCCTCAGTTGAGGGCGCTTCGACCGAGGCCCCCCCAGATAGCGAAGGCGCTGCTGAGTCCGAGGCTCTGATCGAGCAATTCCTGACCGAGGCCGGAGGCACTGTCGCCCGCGAGCCCGGCGCCGATGAAGCTTGGCCGGAAGAACCGCTCCCCGAGGGGCACAAATCTGGCTTTGTGGCGTTGATTGGTCGCCCCAACGTTGGGAAATCAACGTAAGTGAACGCGTTGGTGGGCCATAAGATCGCCATCGTCTCGTCCAAGCCGCAGACCACCCGCAGTCGGGTTAGAGGCATCCGCACCGAGCGAGATCATCAGCTGATCTTCGTCGATACGCCCGGGATTCATCAGAACCCCCCGTACCAGCTCAACAAGATCATGGTCCAGGAGGCCGAGGCAGCAATTCCAGACTCGGATGTCTTGCTCTTCGTGGTGGATGTCTCGGTGGCTCCTAGGCGCGAGGATCGGTTCATCGCTGCGTTGCTGAGTGAGAAGGCTGGGACACGGCCCGTCGTCTTTGCGCTTAATAAGATGGACCTCCTGCCGCTGGAGCGGGCGGAGGCTCGCATCGAGGCCTACTGGTCGCTGCTTCCGGCTTACGTGGACTCGATGCCGATCAGTGCGCTCCGCGGAACCAACATCGATCGCCTTCTGGACCGCATTCTCGACCACGTCCCTGAGGGCCCCCGCTACTATCCTGGCGATCAGGTGACGGACCAGACGGAGCATCAGATTGCGTCAGAGCTCATCCGCGAGGCGGTCTTTAAACAGACGCGGCAGGAGATTCCTCACGCCTCCGCTGTTCTGATTGAGGACTATCACGAGCGAGAGAACGGCGTCTTCTATGTCGCCGCTCGCATCTGGGTCGAGCGCGACTCGCAGAAGGCGATTGTCATCGGTAGACACGGTCAACGGTTGAAGCAGATCGGCATTGCTGCGCGGGCCGAGTTGGAGCGCTTGATCGGCGGACACGTCTATCTCGACCTGTGGGTCAAGGTGCAGCCGCGCTGGCGCGATCATCTGACGCGTCTCCGCGAGCTTGGATACTGAGTGGATGGCGGACGGCGCTTTCGCCGGTGCCGTCACAAGTCGGGAGTAATGGATGCCGCTGCCTCTTGGATCAATTGTGAACGCGATTACGGTGATTGTTGGCAGTACGGTGGGCCTGCTCGTCAGCCAACGTCTGCCTGAGCGCGTCAAGGGCATTATCTTCCAGGCCGTGGGCCTGGCTACGCTGGTGTTGGCGATGCAGATGGCCTTGCAGGTGGAGGGGGATTTCCTCGTCCTGATCTTCAGCCTCATCTTCGGCGGCGTTCTGGGCGAGCTTCTGAAGCTCGATACGCGGCTGGAAGGGTGGGGTGACGCGCTGAAAGCACGGATTCGGGTCAAGAATGAGCGTTTCACCGAGGGCCTGGTGACAGCTTTCCTGATCTTCTGTGTCGGATCGATGACCTTTGTAGGCGCCCTCAACGAGGGCTTGAGCGGCGATCGCACCCTGATCTACAGCAAGGCCATCCTGGATGGCTTCACGTCGATCGTTCTGGCCTCCGTCTATGGCGTAGGCGTGCTCTTCTCGGCGGCGCCCCTCTTTTTGGTGCAGGCCAGCCTGACGCTGGTGGCCGCCCAGTTTCAGACGCTCTTTCCGGAGATCTTGATCCGTCAGCTGACGGCTGTGGGAGGTGCGCTCATCCTGGGGATCGGCCTCAACTTGCTGGAGATCAAGCTGATCAAGACGGTGAACCTGCTGCCGGCCTTGGCCGTCGTTGTCCTTTTGACGTTCATCTTCCTGATCTAGGTGAGGTCAACTCGCGCAGACTATCTGAATCAGGATGTCTGGGAAGGGAAAAGGCCGTTACGGAATGTAACGGCCTCTTTTAGTGGACCTGGTGGGACTCGAACCCACGACCCCCACAATGCCATTGTGGTGCGCTCCCAGCTGCGCTACAGGCCCTTGAAACACCTTCTCTTTGTCTGTTGGGGGGTTTCCCCCGCAATGGAGCTGAGGGGACTCGAACCCCTGACCTCTACAGTGCGATTGTAGCGCTCTCCCAACTGAGCTACAGCCCCTCAGCGCACGAACGGCATTATACCATAGGGGCGCTCTTTGGCAAGTTTACGGTTCGATCGTGTCGGTGATCGGCAGCGTCAGCTGTCCAATCTCCGGCGCGTTGACCGTCAGCTTGACCGTGTGCTCGCCCGGTTCGAGCGTGCCGGGCGCCGCGATCTTCAACGTGGCCCCGTAGGGGACGTAGAGCGATGAGGACCACGTGATGGTGTCGGCCTGCCGAACCTTGCCGCTCATCTCGACCGTCACCTCTTCTAGGGGCTTCTCCTCGTCATCGACAACCAACTTGCCGATGCCGCTGACCGTGCCGGAATCAATCTTGTTCTGAATCTCAAACACAAACCCGTCGTTGTCGTTCCTCAGGCTATTCTGCACGTACATCTTCTGCAAGGCATCCGCGGACATCCCGTAGTACATACTTACCTCCTCATGTAGGTGTAGGCGTTGAGTTCCTGTCTCACGGGCTTAGCGTGACGGCGTGTCCAAGAGTCTAGACGACTTCGCCGAATTTGCCACTGAAGTGACGGAAGAACCAGTAGCCAAAGATCAGAATGGCCAGCGCGGTGACCGCCGTCCTCGACAGGAAGTCGACGGCCGTGAGGGTCCCGTAGTAGAGGATGTCCTGATAGGTGTTGATGATCGATGCCATAGGGTTCAGGCGAAATAGCCAGACCTGGGGGTTGAACGTGATTCCCAAGAGCGTCACCTCTGGGGGCAAGGTCTTCATCGGATAGATGACCGGGGTGAGGAAAAACCATGCCTGCATACCTACATCCATCAGCATGTGAGTGTCGCGATAGAAGACCTCCAAGGTCGAGAGGATTAGGACGATGCCAATGGCGAAGATGACCTCGATCAGGATGGGCAGCGGCAGAAAGAGCAAGTGTTTGGTGGGCGGGACGCCGGACGCGAGCGCGAGAATGAAGAAGACCGGCAGTGCGATCAGAAAGTTGACGAGGCTGGAGAGTACGACCGAGATCGGCAGCACCTCCCGGGGAAAGTACACTTTCTTAATCAGGTTGGCGTTGCCGACTACACTGGGAATGCCGCCCATCACCGCACCAACAAAGAAGTTCCAGGGAAGCAGCGCGCTGAGGAAGAGGATGTGATAGTTGGGGATGTCTACCCGCTCGTAGAGCACGCCGAAGACGAAGGAGAAGATGAGCATCATCAGGAGCGGATTGAGCCACGACCAGACGACGCCGAGGACGGAGTTCTTGTAGCGGACCTTGAGATCGCGCGAGACCAGATTGCGGACTAGGTCGCGATACGACCAGAGTTCCTTTAGCCAAGTCAACATAGCGCTTCTATCGGTAACCTTTGTCTAGGGACTTAATGCTGGGATTCAGACCCGGGACCGCGAGCCCCAGCGGGCCACCCAGGATCTCACTGGCGCGATTATACCATCGGTGTCGATGAAAACAACGTGCGGCGGCCTCGCATAAGGTTGAGGGTGATCCCGGTCCGAGTATAATGCGCCTGTGAAATTCCCTGCTCGCCGAAGCGCTGAAGCACGTCTGTTTTCCCCGACAGATCGGGCGCGTGCGCCCCGATGGTCGTTTGTCCGTTGGGGCATGCTGCTGGTGTTGCTCGCTGCTGCGTTTCTGCGCTTGGCGGCGTTGCCGGATCTGCCGCTGGGCCTGCACTATGATGAGGCTGCCAATTTGATCCTCACCCGGCAGATCGTTGACGGTGATCGCTTGCCCCTCTTCATCAGCGCCTATACTGGCAAAGAGGCGCTTTTCTTCTACGCGGCCGCGCCCTGGGTCTGGATGACGGGTGGGGCTGCCTGGGGACTGCGGCTGGGCGCCGCGATGTTGGGCATTCTCACAGTGGCGGCGACCTTTGCCGCCGTCCGCGCCCTCCTGGCATCCCGAGAGGAGGCGAGCCCCATCGCGCTCGTCGCGGCCGCGTGGGTCGCTGTGGCTTTCCCTCACGTGCTGCTCAGCCGGTACGGGTTCCGAGCGATCAGCCAACCCCTCTTGCAGGCGCTGACGCTTGCGACGCTATGGCGCGGCCTGCGGTCGGGCGCAATCCGCTGGCTGGCGCCCGCCGGCATCTTCCTGGGACTCACGGGCTATACGTATCTCGCGGCTCGGCTATTTCCAATTCCCCTGCTTCTCGCGGCTGTCTGGCTGCTGGTGCGAGCGCCGGTAGGGACGCGGCTGCGGTTGCTCGGGCGTCTCACCACGGTCTTTGTCGTGGCGGCGCTGGTTTTTGCCCCGTTGGGCGCCTACTTCGTTCGGCATCCCGGCGCGTTCACGACGCGGATCGACCAAGTGGCGGCCCCAACGTGGTCAGAGGCCTGGCGCGGCATATGGCTCTGCGTCCAGGCGCTGGTATGGCCGGGTCGAGGCGATCCGTACGTACGCTTTAACGATCCCGGACGATCCGTGATGGGCCCCGCTTTGGCGATTCTTGCGCTGGTTGGCTTGATCTCGATGATCAGGGCGCGCCAGCGTGATGCCCTTGATGGCGCGGGGCGTCTCCTGGTGGGGAGTGGGATCGTCGTGATGATCCTGCCTAGCGCTCTGGCGACCGGTGAGATTACGCCGAGCAACCTCCGGATGGTCGGTCTCTTCCCTTTCTTGGCGGTGCTGCCGGCTTGGGGACTGTGGACGCTGCTTCTCCCCCTGCGACAGCGCGCGCTCAGGCGCCTTGTCCTCGTGGCGCTGTTCATTGTGGCCATAGGACGGGTGGCTGCGCTCTACGTTGGCTGGGCCGGATCGGGCGCGCTCTTCCGGGCCGCCGACGGTGAGATGGTCTTGGCGGCTCAGGTCCTGGACGAGCAGAGTCGCGACGCGACTACGGTCTACATCACCAGTGAGCACTATCGCCATCCGACGGTCGCGGCCCTGGCCACACGCTATGCGGAAGCGAAGTGGTTGACCGGGGGCGCGACGCTGGTCCTCCCCGCCGAGGAGGCGGCGACCTATCTCATCCCCGGGAGCCTGGCGCCGCCGGCGCCCTGGCCTGACACGATCGCCGAGGCCTGGACATCAGTGGTGCGGTACGGTCCCACGGGAGATGTGACCCTGGACGTTCATCACCTCACAGCCAAGACGAACGTTGAGCTGCGTCGGGCGTTGATCGACGAGGGGCTGACCGGCTCGGGTTCGGACCCTGCCGATTTCGCGCACATCGTGCAGGTCTATGACGCCCAACCGGCGCTGTCGTGCCGTGTGGCGGAGCCCTGCCCGATTCTGGCCCTCTGGGAGCCGCTGGCGAGCTATCCCACGCTGCAGCCTGTGGTGCGGTTGCTGCATCCAGAGACCGGAGAGTGGGCGCGGACTATGGCGTTTCACTATCCTGCTGAGCAGTGGGTGACCGGGGAGCTGGTGTTGGACCAGTTGGTCCTGACGCCGCCTATCGGGACGCCGCCGGGCGACGGCTACGCGATCGGTATTGGGTTCTATGACCCGGGTGCGGACACGGCGCTGCCGCGGTTGGTCAATGAGCGATTTGCGGGCACGGAAGCGAGATTCCCTCAGACGGAGGCCGGGATCCGGCTCGATGCTAGGCTAATCTCGGCGACGCCCGAGCAGGCCGAGCGCGGATGCTGGCGTGCACGGGCCGGCATTCCCGAACGCGACAGAGCGAGCGTGGCTGGTCTCTCGCTGCTCGATTGGCAGCTTGAGCCATCAGAGGCAGCGCCGCTGCTGCCGGGCAGCCGCCTAGACCTTAGTCTGTGCTGGTTCGCTACAGAAGCTGCGCCGCCTTACGATACGGTGGCGGTGCGTCTCGAAGGCATAGAGGATGGTGCGCCTCACCAGCAGATGCTCTATGCGGGTGAACCGACCGGCGGATATGGCTTCCGATCTTGGCGCCGCGGCGAGATCC
>CAZPJP010000191.1:6726-7493 GCA_964586915.1 uncultured Anaerolineales bacterium | reverse complement strand
CATAGCGCGCGGACGTCCCGGGAGGACCCACAATGCCAGAGTCAGCGAACTGGGTTCGCTCAGTTCGCTGACTCGCTTTGTCGCTAAGGCCCCTCCTCGTAGAGTTCGATCAGAACCCCGTGCGCGCTCTTGGGATGGACAAAGGCGTAGCGGGTGCCCTCGGGATGGGCGCGTATCTCTGTGGCCATCCGACCACCTTCCGCCACAAGCTGTTCGACAGCCGCCTCGATATCGTCTACGAGCAAGCAGACGTGATGTATACCTTCGCCTCGCGTCTGCAGGAAACGGCCGATGCTGTTGTCGGGGTCGAGCGGCTCCAGAAGCTCCAGCTCTGAATCCTCCATCGGCAGAAACGCAATCTCCACGCCTTCAGCGGGCACCTCGCGCCGTTCCCCCACCCGCACGCCGAGCGCGTCGCGGTAGAAGGCGAGCGCGGCATCCAGATCCTCCACAGCGATTGCGATATGATGAATCCGCATCTGGTTAGCCTCCCCGTTTCTGTAGTTTCCCTCCGGTTCCACCGATTCCCTGCCTTCTATCTATTCGGTGCCTCTGGAGTCATCAACGTATTGGATTGTTAGGGCAACGGAGTGGACTCGAGCAGGGACGATGTGCGGGGCATTCTACTTGCGAATAGGGGTATGTCAAAGTTGGGTTCAAAGCGTGATAGCCTATTGAACGCCTCTGGATTATCGCCGTCGAGCAGCATTTGGCTATGTGGGCACTCCCTCTATACTTCGGATACTTCGCTGCTGTGATTCAGCCGG
>CAZPJP010000191.1:0-6716 GCA_964586915.1 uncultured Anaerolineales bacterium | reverse complement strand
CTGCGATGATGGGCGAGGCAGCTGGCACTGCTGCGGTACAGGCGATGGCAATGGGACAGAGCGCCGACGACCTGGATACTGCACGCTTGGTCGAGACGCTCCGCGAGCGCGGTGCGTATCTACCTCAGGGTACGTTGACTAAGAAGATGACACGTTCAGGATAATGTTACACAAGGAGAAAGACCACATGAAGACGTTGACGGAAGCACCCAGAGACATACCCGTCGTTGCCGAGGCTGACGTGGTCGTGGCCGGTGGCGGCCCGGGCGGCATACCCGCGGCGGTAGCCGCGGCCCGCAACGGCGCAAAGGTTGGGCTGATCGAGCGCTATGGGTTTATGGGCGGCCTCGCCACCGCTGGCCTGGTCGCACCGATCTTGGGCCACACGGCGTCGAGGAGCCACACGCCCATTGTCGAGGGATTGCTCAAGGAGATGACGGAGCGGATGCATGCGCTGGGCGGCGCCCCGACCTGGGAGGAGGCTTGCCAGGAATGGGGAATTCGCTTCGACGCCGAGGCCCTGAAGGTCGTCGCGGATCAGATGGTCAAGGAAGCCGGCGTGGAGCTGTTCTTGCACACAATCGTCACCGATGCGATTGTGGAGGACGGACGGATTCAAGCGCTGATCATCGAGTCCAAATCGGGGCGGCAAGCCGTGATGGGCAAGGTCTTCATCGACGCGACCGGGGATGCAGACGTCGCCTTCCGTGCGGGGGCGCCTACGGAGATGGGACGTGAGTTCGATGGTCGTGTCGAGTCGATGGGCTCCTTTATGCACATCGGCGGCATCGAGGACGTCACCGCAGAACAGGTGGAGGCGGCGAAAGAGATGGTGCGGGAACGGATGGCGAAAGGCGAGTTCCGCTTCTATAACAACAACTTCGCCGGCACCAACACGATGCATCAAGACCACTTTTCACCCAACATGACCCGCTGGCCTGGCGATTCAACGAACGTCCGTGACCTGACGGAAGCGGAGCTTGGCGTGCGCGATCAAGTGTGGCGGTTCATTGTATTCCTGCGGGAGAACGCGCCGGGCTTTGAGAACGCCTATCTCCAGGCCACGTCGCCTCAGGTAGGGCCGCGCGAGAGCCGGCAGGTCGTCGGTGACTACACACTCACTGGCGATGACATCGAGCAGGGGCGTAAGTTTGAGGACGCCGTCGCCCGCGGCTCCTGGTGGATCGACATTCACTGCCCGTTGGGTGAGACCTATCCCGTGCATCTGTGCATCACCGAGTGTCCGCGGCAGGAGGACTGTCCCTTCTGGGCAGCCGAGCACGATACCTCGATGCGCTCCAGGTCCGAGCTCTATCCGCCCGATGACGATTGGTACGATATCCCCTATCGTTCACTGACGGTGAAGGGAATCGATAACCTGCTGGCCTCCGGGCGGTGCATCTCGGCGACGCATCAGGGTATGGCGGGCGCGAGGGTGATGGGCACCTGTGTTGCCATCGGGGAGGCTGCCGGTCTCGCTGCCGCCTGGGCGGTGCGCGATGGTGTCCCCCCTCGGGATCTTGACGGCGCCCAGCTCAAGGCCGCTCTGCTTGGCTGAACAAGAACAAGACTGGACTAGCATAGCAGCGGGTCACGGCTTTGGGACCTTCGGGCAGACGTAGAAGTCCGTTTCCTCGCCGCTGACCCGCTGTTAGCAGTGGGCATTGGCTTGGTTAGCGCTCCGCATTTGGATGTATTTGATCTTTGGGGCGGTGCTACGCAGTTTTGGCCTGCCACAGCCAATAACTGCCACTCTGGATCTGGCCAAAACTGCACAGGCGTAGTTCAGGTTGGGCTTTGGCAGACCCGTCTCGAAAACGTCTCGCCTGCTCGGTCACTCGCCCCCAACCTGAAATACGCCCTGCGTTTCCCACGCTTGACGCCCTGTCCGCCTCCTCTATACTCGGGATAGCTTACGTCTGGAGGTGGGGTATGTTCCACGCTGCCGATCGCGTTCTGGTGGGGGTGATGACCGATCCGTGCGATCTCCAGATCGCCCGTGACGAGGGCTGGTATCGTATCCCGGTGCGACACGCGCCGACGTGCACGCTCGATGCTGCGGTGTTGGCCTTTTACTTCACGGCGGCGTTCAAAGAGGAGCGCTGGGCGATCCACTGGTATGCCGAGCTGCGGGGCCACGAGCTCGTGCTGCGGCGAGACCTATTCCCCGAGCAGACCGATCATCCACGGGCCGAGGATCGCTACTACAAGATGCAGATCGGGCCCCTCATCCGCCGCGAGCCCCCGATCCCCAGCCTGCGATGGCGACGGGTCAGTTTTATCCAGACGACGTGGGACCGCTTTTCCGCTGCGGAGGAGATCAACGATCTCTATATGTCCGGCGCCGATGGCCTCTACGTGACCCTCAAGGAGAGCGGGTTCTTCCCGGAGCGCGAGTATCTGATTCGTGAGGGCGAGAGCCAGTACACCGCCGACCTCGCGATTCCCTGTCAACAGGGCATCGTCAGCGTCGTCCTCGACGGTGAGGCGCCGGCGCCTGCGGGCGCCCTGCGCCGGCCCGATCCGGATGCCGTGGCTGAGGCCGTCGCCCGTCTCGGGGGACCGCGGATCCGTCCTACCTGAGGGAACCCGCCTCGCAGAGATGGCGGCGTATCGCCGGCCCTCAAGGATGCCTTCTCTCAGGCTTGATGGTATATGCCACTTCGTCTTCGTTCGCTGACCCCTACGTGCTGGGTGGCGCAGAGCGCTACGTATGCGACCAACAGCGGGATACTCCTGGCTGAGGCTGAGGCCTACCTCATTGACCCGGGCATTGGCCCTGCCGAGCTGGATGATATCGCTGCCTTCGTGCGGGATCGCGGCGCAGTGGTGCGTGGCATCCTCCTCACCCACGCGCACTGGGACCACCTTCTCGGTCCGTCCCGGTTCCCCGACGCGCCGGTGATCGCTCACGCGGCCTACCGGCCTGTGATTCGCGCTCACGCGGAGGATCTGCAACGCCAGGTCGCCCGATGGGCTGCCGACCGGAGCTTGTCATGTCTACCCACTTTCGTGCCGCCCGTGCCCGATATCACCTTCAGCACCAAGATGATCGTGCAGTTGGGCTCCCACGCCCTATGGGTGATCGCCGCGCCGGGCCACGCGCCGGACCATACCGTCGTCTACGTGCCGGTGGAGGGCCTTCTGTGGGCCGGGGACATGTTGAGCGACCTCGAGATCCCCATGGTGATGGACACTTTCGTGGCGTATCGCCGGACACTTCGAGATCTCGCCGGATTGCGCATTAGCGCGCTGGTCCCCGGACACGGCACGCCCACGGCCGATCCGCAGGAGATCCATGGACGTTTCGTGCAGGATCAGGCATACTTAAGGGCGGTGCAGATGTGCGTCTCCGAGGCTGTCACGCGTGGGGCCTCGCTCGATGAGACACTGGCGCACTGCGAGACGATACCGTTTGTCCAGCCGGACAGCTATCCAAATGCCCATCGGTGGAATATCGAGCAAGCGTTTGTCGAGATGGGCGGTCGTGTCGAGGGACCTGCCGGTTGGGAGAAGGATTGGTTGGTGGAGGAGTGAGTATGTTGAAGTTGGAGGACGTCAAGGCACATCGGGCGGAGACCTATCGTACCTGCAAGGACCTCCGCATTGCGACAAGAGCTGAGGCCGTCGATCACGCCAATGACCGCGGCTTTATGATGTTTTGGCCGATCAAAGGTATTGAGATGCCCAGTTTGTGGGCCGCCGTCGCCGGTGATCGGCCGGTTCCGAACAACCACGATGACCCGGCGCACAAGACCTGGGGGTGGAAGGATTCGCTGCTCGGCAAGCGTCAATGGTACTACGGCAAGGTGCTGCGCAGAAAAGCAACGATCATCTCGCTGGACGTGGCCCCTTGTTTCTACGCCCTCAGCGAGAACTTCGGCTCGCCTGAGGAGGATTACCTCAATCAGTACCACGACGGAACGATGACGGTCGAGGCGAAGTCGATCTATGAGGCTCTCTTGTTCGATGGCCCGCTTAACGCTATCGCGTTGCGTCGCGCGGTCTCGATGACCGACAACAGTTCGAGTTACCGGTTCAATAAGGGGCTCGAGGAGCTCCAGATGGACTTCAAAGTGATGCCGATCGGTGTATCGGAGGCCGGGGCCTGGAACTACGCCTTTATCTACGAGTGCGTTCACCGCTATCACCCGGAGTTTCTGGAGCAGGCCAGGGAGATCAAGATCATGGAGGCTCGCCGCAAGCTGGCCATGCTCTACTTCCGTTCGGTGGGTGCGGCGCAGTTCGGTGATGTGAGCAAGGTCTTCTGGTGGCCGAAGCGTGAGACAACGCGGACCCTGGCGGCCCTCACGGAGGCGGGCGATGTGGTCGCTGACGTCGAGATCGAGGGGCAGAAAGGTGCCTGGTACGCCCTGCCGGAGCTCGTGGATTAGCTTCGCCCATCGCCATTGTTGTGGGTGTGCGTAGCCGCTTCCCGCAAGCCGATGGGTGCGAGCCGATTGCGAACGGCTGTGGGCGCCGTATAATGCACTGTAGACGCACGGTCGACGACAGCGGGCCGTGGTGATTTCGTTCGCGGCGCCTTGAATCGATGCGCGGTGTTCTTGGCGCTGCGACCTGTGATATGAGGAGGGCCGATGAACGAGCACGTAAGTGGCAATGGCGCGACCTCCGAGGAGCAGCTGCGTCCTGTGGAAAGTGTGCCCCCCACCGAAGGGGCGCTGCAGGACCGCCTTGCAGCAGACGACGCGGTGGATCAGGAACCGGTCGCCGAGGCAGGTGACCGTATTCGTCCTCGGCCCCTCAACCTAGACGCCCTGATCTGGGCTGCGGCCTTGATCTGGACCGGTGCCGTGCTGTTGGCGGCGAATCTAGGCTACCTGGAGGGGCTTTCCTTTCAGGCATTTGACCTATCCTGGGATCTGCCCTTCAGTCGGGAGGCCTGGTCGTTGGTCTTCGTGGGAGCGGGGCTTATCGTAGGGATCGATATCCTCATAAGGGTGCTCGTCCCGCGCTATCGACGTAACGTGCTTGGCTACGTGATCCTGGCGATCGTGCTGATCTCATTGGGGCTGGGGCGCACCGAGCTGGTGTGGCCTCTGATCCTGTTGGTGGTAGGTGGGGCTCTGCTGCTGCGACAGTGGCGGCGGAGACGGTGAGTGCACGAGCGCGCTGTTGATTTACAGTGCACGTTATGGGCCTGCATCCCTGTTGCCGGCGTATTCATGTGTCGTAGAGGAGCTAACCTGTGGATAATGGTATGGATGTCGTCGTGATTGGTGCGGGCCTTGGCGGGATTGCTGCCGCCGGGCGGTTGGCGCGAACGGGTTACCGGGTCACGGTCCTGGAGAAAAACGCGAAGCCTGGAGGTCGTTGCGATCAACTGGTTCGCGATGGGCACCGGTTCGATACCGGGGCGACCCTCTTTCTGATGCCCGAGATCTTCGCCGAGACCTATGAGGCGCTGGGCGAGCGGATGGAGGACCATCTCGACCTGCGGCGCATCGATCCAACCTATCGCGTCCGGTTCGATGACGGCTTCGAGATCCTGCTCACGTCCGATATGCACGAAATGCAGGAGCAGCTCGAGGCGCGGGAGCCCGGCAGCTTCGAGGCGCTCCTCCGCTATCTCAACGAAGGTTACCGCAACTATCATAAGTCGATCCGGTATTTTGTTGGGCGCAACTTCTACAACATCTTCGAGTATTTCAGCCCCAAGAACTTCCCGCTCCTCTTTGAGCTCAAGGCGCTGGTCAAGCATTACGACAGCGTTGCCCGCTACTTCAAGGACCCGCACCTCCGTGCGGCCTTCACCTTCCAGGATATGTACCTGGGGTTGAGCCCCTACGAGGCGCTGGCGACCTATTCCCTGCTCCAGTACACTGAGATGGTGAACGGCGTCTATTTCCCAATGGGCGGGCTCTACAAGGCGGTGGAGACGCTCGTCGAGATCGTCGAGGGGCTGGGCGTGACCTTTCGCTACGAGGCGCCGGTGGCGCGGATCCTCGTCACCGACGGCGAGGCCACGGGTGTGGAGTTGGCGGGCGGCGAGCGCATCGACGCCGACCTGGTCGTCGCCAACGCGGATCTGCCCTACGTCTACGAGCATCTGCTGCCGCGTAACGAGCGCGCGATCCGCCGCCTGAGTGATCTGAAGTACACGTGCTCGACGCTGATGTTCTTCTGGGGCGTGGACAAGGTCTATCCACAGATCGATCATCACAACGTCTTTCTGGCTGGGGAGTACAAGGCCAGTTTCGACAGCATCTTCAACGTTCATACGCTGCCCGAGGATCCCAGCTTCTACGTCCACGCGCCGGCGCGCACCGATCCCACAGCCGCGCCCGAGGGCGACGACACGCTGATGGCGCTGGTGCCGGTCGGTCACCTGAGCGAGGAGATCGAGCAGGACTGGGATGCGTTGACGGCCCGTGCCCGGTCCACCGTCCTGCGTCGGCTCAGGGAGCTGGATGTCACCGATCTCGATGAGCATCTCAAGTTCGAGGTAGTCTACACCCCCGAGACGTGGCAGGGCCTCTACAACCTGGCGAAGGGCGCGGCCTTCGGCCTTAGCCACAACTTCACGCAAGTCGGCTTCCTCCGCCCGCAGAACCGCCATCGCCGCTACAAGAACCTGTACTTCGTCGGCGCCAGCACCCATCCTGGAACAGGCCTGCCGATCGTCCTCCTCTCCGCGAAGCTGACGGCGGAGCGCGTGTTGAAGGAGAGGGGAGGATAGCTCTCGGCGATCAGCT
>CAZPJP010000190.1:0-7505 GCA_964586915.1 uncultured Anaerolineales bacterium | reverse complement strand
CGTGCAGGCTGACGGCTGACAGCTGATAGCTGAAAGCTATAAACTCAAAGGAGACACAAAGCCATGGACCACATAAAGATTCTCAAACGAGCCTGGAGGATCCTCTGGAGCTACAAGACCCTCTGGATCTTCGGGATCATCTTGGCGCTGACCGCAGGACGGCCCAACGGCTCGCAGGGCGCTCAGTTCAGCGGCAACGGCAATGGAGAGGGCGCCTTCCAGATCACACCGCCGCCTGCGGTACGGCGAGAGCTGGGCGAGGCCGGCAGGATGCTCGGGCAGTTCTTCAACCGGATCTTCGCTGAAGGCGAGGTTGCCGCAGGACTGATCGCGCTGGTGATAGGGCTGGCTTGCCTGGGGCTGCTGCTCGGCCTCATCGCCGCGGTCGCGCGGTACGTCGCCGAGACGAGCCTCATCGAACTCGTGGACGACTACGAGCGGACCGAGGAGCGGCGCACCTTCCGAGAAGGCTGGCGGATGGGATGGTCGCGCACTGCTTGGCGGCTTTTCCTGATCGGCCTGGTCGTGACGCTGCCCATCGGGGTTGCCGCCATCCTTCTGCTAGGCCTCGCGGGCCTGCCCCTTCTGGGCTGGCTCAGTCAGGAGCCGGTGATCGGCGTCTTGAGCACCGTCGTCTCTATCGGACTCCTCTTCCTCGTGATCTTCCTCCTGATCATCGTAGGCGTTGTCGCGAGGGTCCTGGTGCGTCTCGCTCGCCGGGCGTGCGCGCTTGAGGATCTGGCGGTCTTCGACAGCATCGGGCGCGGCTGGGACGTGATCCGCGGCCACGTCAAAGACGTAGGGCTGATGTGGCTCATCGTCTTCGGCATCCGCCTGGCCTTCACCGTCGTGATGATACCCGTCGTTCTCCTGCTACTGGCGTTGGCGGGGATCTCCGGTGGCCTGGTCGTGCTGCTGGTGCGTGGCATTGCGGGGCTCTTCGCGACAGGAGGTGCGTCGTGGATCATAGGTGGGATCGCCGGAGCGCCGATCTTCTTCCTCGTCTTCGGCGCACCACTGCTTTTCGTGGGAGGCCTGCGCGAGACCTACGTCTCGACGGTCTGGACGCTCACTTTCCGGGAACTGACCGCGATGGAGGTCGCGGCGTCGGAGTCGGAGCCGGGGGACGTGCGCGGCGCAGATGAGACAGCCCCAGAGAGCGCCGAGTAACCGGGCCCGCGGCACCAGCAACGCGTGAGGCCTGTGATTGAAGCCCCAGTGCGCCCCACCTGCTGTGGGTGGGGTGCACCTGACCAACGCGAAGGCTCCACATTCAACGCCACCCGGCTCTCCGGCGACCGGACACCGCCGTGGGCCTCTCCGATCGTCTGGCTAAACGAGGCATCCAGGTGAGGTGCACCAACTGCAGGTGCACCCCACCAAACGCCGGTTGGCGAACAGCGCGGTTCGGCTAAGATAGAGAGAAACGTCCCACTGAACGGAGTCGCTATGTCCGGTAGAGAGAACGATCTGACCCGCTATGCACGCCAGATGGTCCTGCCCGGAGTCGGCCCCGAGGGACAGCGTAAGCTCCTCGGGGCTAGAGCCGCGGTGCTCGGCGTCGGAGCGCTGGGCAGCCACCTGGCCTCAGGCCTGGTCCGTGCCGGCGTCGGCTACGTGCGCCTGGTGGACCGGGACTTTCTCGAGCTTCACAACCTGCAGCGGCAGACGCTCTTTGACGAGGACGACCTCGACGCCGATTTGCCTAAGGCGATTGCTGCCGCCGAGAAGCTCAAGCGCGTCAACCGTCAGGTCACCGTCGAAGGGATCGTGGCCGACATCACGCATACCAACGTCGAGCGCTTCGTCTCAGACGTCGACATCGTCCTGGACGGCGCCGACAACTTCGAGCTGCGGATGCTGGTCAACGACGCCTGCCTCAAGCACGAGGTGCCTTGGATCTACGGGGCGGTCATCGCGACCTACGGGATGACGATGCCTATCCTCCCCGGCGAGGGACCGTGCCTCCGCTGCCTGATGGACCAGATCCCCGCGCCAGGGACGACGCCGACCTGCGACACAGCGGGCGTTCTCGGCAGCGTGCCCCAGGTGATCGCCGCGATGCAGGTCACCGAGGCTCTCAAACTGCTTACGGGCAACCGCGACCAGATCTGCCGCGATCTGCGCTACGTCGATCTGTGGGGTGGCGAGACAACGAATATCGAGGTCAGTCAGGACGTCGGCGAGCCCTGTCCGGCGTGTGGTGGCGAAGTGTATGAGTATCTCACCGGCGAACACGCGAGCCGCAGCCAGGTGCTCTGCGGTGACTCCGGCGTGCAGATTCGCCCACCCGCCGAAGCTGCGGCGCCCGATCTTACGGCGCTCGCCGAGCGGCTCGAGCCGCTCGGCGACGTCTCCCAGAATCCTTACCTGCTACGTTTCACCGTCGATCCCTACGAGCTCGTGATCTTCCAGGATGGCCGGACCATCGTACGGGGCACCAGCGACAAGGCCGTGGCGCGCTCGCTCTACGCGCGCTACATCGGCCTGTAAGGCAAGATCGAGCGATTGGGCGATCATCGGATCATCGGATCGGGCGATCCGATGATCGAGCGATCGATGATCGAGTGACTATTCCCGGAGCTGGTCTCGGATACCCTGATACTCCTCAAGCGAGATCTCACCCAGCGCCAGACGACGCTGCGCCAGCTCAAGCGGGCGTTCGCCGAACGACCGTTCGCCGCCCCCACGCTCACCGACGAGCGCCCCGGCTCCGCGCTGCGATGACCGCGAGCTCCGCACAGCCCAGACCACACCCACGGCAAAGAGGCTCAGCAGCCCCAAGAAGAGCCCCAAGGCTAGCAACGCCCCCAGGATGCCTAGCACGCCGCCGCCCCCCATGAGCCCCATCCCGCGGCCCAGTCCGCCGAACCCACAACATGTCCCCCAACCCATCATCTCGCACCTCCGTCGTTCATCTCCGACACTATCGCCCGATACTGCTCAATATCGATCTCGCCCCTCGCTAAGCGGGCTTCCAATATCTCACGCGGCGTCCGCGCAGCCGTGTCAGGATCCGGCGCAGAGCCAGAGCGTCCCTGACGACTGGCCAGCCATCCGCCGCCGGCCAGGACGAGCACCAACACAGTGCCCAACACCAGCAGCAGGCCGAGTAACCAACCTCCCATCATCATGTCCGTCACCTCCTCAACCTCGTACATCCTCTTGACGTACTGGATGGTACCGCGAGCCAGCATGCTACAGAAGGTCAGAATGACGCACACGCCACCCCGCCGTTCGGCGCATCGGCTCGCGAAGGTGGACGGGGCGTGGGAAGTCTCCCGCTGCAACTCCTTGTCGCAAACGTGTGATAAGGTATGAGAACTTTGACCGGTGGGAAAGAGAGGGAACGGTCATGAGAAACCGTGGTTTGTGGACCCTGGCGATTGTCGCGTCGCTGGCGGTGACGTTGGCGTGCCAGTCACCGCAGCCCCTAATAGCAGCGGCACCCTGACCATGGGCGGAGGTGAGGTCGCGCGCCAGAAGATCGAGATCCGCAGCTCGGGGGATTACACCGCCCGCCGCCTTGCCAGTCAGGAGGCCGACATCATGATTAGCAGCAATGGTCACGGGACGCTCTGGGTCAAGGAGCGGCTCGACGCGCGGCTGAGCAGCAGCGGCAACGTCTACTGCTGCGGCAACCCCACCGTCACCTGGGACAGCACCACCTCAGGTCAAGTGGTACCTGCGGAATAGGCCGTGAGTCTGCACAGCGACGAACACCCCGCGCCAGCGCGGGCCGACGCGACCTAACTCAGTCCTCCGAGGCGCTGGCGGCGCAACGGAAGCCGACGGTGCGGGGACGCGCCGCAGGATCCCAGCTATCGCGATAGGCCACTCGCACGCGATTCCCGCTGAACCCGTACCCACCGCCGCGCGTCACCCGCTCCGCCCCACTTGCTGGTCCCTCGGGGTTCGCGTCCGGCGAGTCGTCGTAGTAGTCGGGGCTGTACCAATCCTGGACCCACTCCCACACATTGCCCGTCATATCGAGCGCGCCGTAGGGGCTGGCGCCCGGCGGGTAACTTCCGACCTGGGTCGTGTCGCCCACACAATAGTCGATGCCCTCAGCGTCGTAGATGTTGGCCAGCGTGCAGTCGGGGGCGTCGTCCCCCCAGGGATACGGGCGGGTATCCGTCGCGCCCCGTGCCGCCTTCTCCCACTCCGCCTCCGTCGGCAGCCGCTTACCGGCCCATTCGCAGTAGTCCACGGCATCGTGCCAGGAGACGGCGACCACCGGATAGTCGGCGTAGTCCGGATTGCCGTAGTACCACTCTCGGGTCTCAGAGGCATCGACGAGGGGGAGCGTGCAGGCGCCCGCCGCGACGCACTCGGCGTAGGCGGCGGTGGTCACCTCGTGGACATCAATGGTGTACGCATCCAGGGTGACGGTGTGCAGGGGTAGCTCCTCCGTCGCGCACCGGTGCCCGTCGTTGTGGGCCGGGTCACATCCCATCTGAAACGTCCCGGCGGGCACGGGGACCATCGCCGTTGCGTCAACCGAGCCCACCGCGATCGGCGCTGTCTCCGTTGGCGCCGCTGTCGGCACAGGTGTGGACGTGGCATCTGAGGTCGCCGTCGACGTGACCTTGGGCTTCCGCGTCGCGGTCGCGCGATCGTCGCCTACCGCGACGAGGGTGGCGGCGGGCACCTCCGTCGTTGAGGCCGGCGACGTCGCTGCAGGGCCGGCCCAGAGCCCACCGGAGAAGGCTCGCGCGAGCACAAACACCGCCGCGACCACCACGACAGCCACCCCGCCCAGGGCCCATCCCCACATCGGCACGCCGGTGCGCTGACGCCGGGCGTCGGCGGCCGTCGCGGCCATCCGCGCCGTCTTGGGCGTCCGCTGCGTCGGCATCAAACTCGCATCCGGCAGGGTCGGCGCTTCAGCCGGGACCGGCAGCGATGCCGCCATCGTGCGGGCATCGGGCCAGCGGTCGTCAATGGCGAGCGTGAGCGCTCGCGAGATCGCCGCGTCCATCGACGAGCTGAGACGGGCGGTGATCTCCCGCGGCGACTTGAACCGCTGTGGGTAGACCATCCGGTCGCTCGCCGTGGGCGGCGCCTGGCCCGTCAGGGCGTGATAGAGCGTCGCGCCGAGGCTGTAGAGGTCGCTGCGTGGATCGGTGTGCTGGCCCGTGCCGCCCCACTGCTCCGGCGGCGCGTACTCCGGCGTCCCAGCACCCCGCATCGCCGTCCGCGTCTGCGGATCCGCCGGATCCCAGAGCTTCACCAGGCCGAAATCCACCAGCACCGCCCCACCCTCGGGCGTGATCACCACGTTCTGCGGCTTGATGTCGCGGTGGAGAATGCCGCGGTCGTGGCAGTACGCGAGCGCGTCCACAAGCTGCCGTGCCCACACCAGCACCTGGGCCTCCGGAAGTGGCCCTTCGCGGGCGATCCGCTCCGCCAGGCTCTCGCCCTCGACGAAGGCCATCACCAGGTAGTCGTTGCCCCGCTCCTCGAAGTAGTCCGTTACCGGGACCAGATGGGGATGCGCGAGCTTACCCAAAATCACGGCCTCCTGCCGGAACTGGGCCCTGAACGCCTCCAGCGTACCGCTGTCCAGCCCGGGCTGCGGCACCATCTCCTTCACCGCGACCGGCTTCTCCAGGCGCAGGTCCCAGGCGCGGTAGACGGCGCCCATCCCCCCTCGCCCCAGCAGGGCATCGATCCGATAGCGATTCTGAAGCCGATCTCCTGTGGTCAAGGGCATTGGATCTTTTTCCTCCCACGAGCCTCTGGCGCTGTAAGCGGTCTGTCCTTTCGTCCGGATTCTAGTCACTCAGAACAGCAGCGCAAGCGGAACGTAGGAACGTCAACGACAGCGCTAAACTTCGCCCGTTCCAGGATCGTCGCGCGGCGGCAGGGGTGCAGGGCCGCTCGCCGCCAGGGCAACCCACGCGACGACGGCGACGATGATCGCGGCCCACATCGCTATGGCATAAAAGGGCATCACACCAACGCCCCACAGGACAAAGGGCACGAGGAAGAGCACGCCGCTGACCACGGCCAACCCGAGGGCCCGCCACAGCGCGCTCGACGTCCCGGCGCGTCTGCCGTGGAGCCGCACCCCGGCCAGGATCGCCAAGGGTATGGCCAGCAAGCCCAGGATCCCGACAGCGATAAAGGCCAGCAGTGCTCCGTAGCTATCGATGGTTGCGGGTCTCAGCATCGCCAGCACCAGCGGCACCCCAAGCGCCACTACCGCGACCGCGACCCGCCAGAGCGCGTGGAACCGTCGCCACGCGACCATCGCCAGGCCCAGCAGTGCGACGATCAGCGCGAGGAAGAGCTCGGACTGCAGCAGCACCGCGATCTGCCCCGCCGACGTGATCGGCTCGAAGCGGTAGTCGCCCACGGGCACCCATCGCCACTCGCCATCGGGCTCCGTCGCGTCGGTGCGCACCAGCACCCCATCGTGGCCCATCGCCAGGACCAGGTTGCCACTGTCGGCATCGTAGGCGGCATCGAACGGGCCGAGCGCCCGATAGGCGTTCGGCCGCGTCGCCTGGTAGTAGGCCGCCCGCGCGTCCTGCCCGACCAGGCCGTAGTCGATCCTCCACGTCTCGCCTCCGTCCTCCGATCGCTCGATGCGACGTCCGGCATGGAAGCGGTACACGACCTCACCGCCGTCGGTGGGAACCGTGTAAGTCCAGGGGTCCGTCTGCGACGGACACGCTGCGGTGTCGACACCACCTATCGCCGTGTCGGCGACCGACCATGCCAGCCCGTCGGCACTGACGTAGGTCTCGGTCATCGCATAGCCGTAGCGCGGTCCGGCGATCAAGCTGTCATCGGTCGCGGTCAGACACAGAATCCCTTCATCGGGCGCAGCCGCGTTAGCCAGGGTGACCAGCGCCGCCAGCCCAACGATCCACCAGGCGCGGCGCGGAAGCGAGCGGTCGCCAACAGAGCGCCCTGTGAGACGATGCGGCGCCGCCGGCCCGGACCGGGGCCAGATCCACCACGCATAAGCCAGGGCAGGCAGCGCCAACAGATCCGTCGGATCGTGCACCAGGAGCGGCGCCCAGCCGAAGACAGACTCAAACCCCGCCCGGAACGCCAGGGTCACCGGCGATACCGTCTTTACGAATACAAAGCAGACGCCGACCAACCCGATCGCGACCGCGAGGATGCGCCGCCCACGCGCCCGCTCGCGCGTCACCAACGCCAGAGCCACGGCGACCACCAACGGCGCGAAGGCCAGCCACGCCACGTCGCCGAGCTTGCCGGTCACCCACCCGGGCCACCGCCAGCGCAGCAGATGGTCGTTCAGGATCAGAACCAGCACCCAGCCCAGCGTCAGCGGATGCGCCATCGCGCGGAGCGCCCGCGCCAGCGTCGAATCAGTCATCCTGGCACCTCGGTCTATTGGAAGGAAAGATCGATCGCCTTGTACGGTCATGACGTCCGCCTCACGGGATTTGTTCCCCTTCCCGCACTCATGGACCGCGGGCATCTCCCCTTAAACGGGGATTTCGTTGCCCGCATGCGTAGCAGGC
>CAZPJP010000189.1:0-7528 GCA_964586915.1 uncultured Anaerolineales bacterium | reverse complement strand
TCGGCGCCGTCGGCGACGGCGTCACCGACGATCTGCCGGCAATCTGCGACGCCCACGCCTACGCCAACGCCCACGGCTTGCCCCTTAGGTCGAGGCCCGACGCGACGTACCACCTCGGTCGGAGGGCGCTCACCGCCATCATCGCCACTGACACCGACTGGAACACGTCACGCTTCACCATTGACGATGCAGACGTGGAAGACCACAAGAGAGCCCTCTTCGAGGTGCGATCGCTCCTGGAACCGGAGGACCTGCAGATCGATCGGCTCACGCGGGATCAGCAGCGGCTGGACGCACGGCCCGAACGCGACTGCCACGTCCTGGTGGAGAACGACGGACAGCGGCGCTACATCCGGCGGGGTCTCAACCAGAACGACGGCGTGCCCCAAGCCGACTGCTTCATCCTCCGTCGCGACGGCTCGATCGAGGGGGACATCGACTGGGACTACGATACCATCACCGGCATCGAGGCCCGGCCCATCGACGAAAAGCCCCTCCTGCTGCGCGGCGGCGTCTTCACCACCTACGCCAATCGGATGGAACAGCCGGTCGGCTATAACTACTGGGCCCGCAACATCGAGATCACCCGTTCGAACACGGAGGTCGATGGCCTGACCCACTACGTCGTCGGCGAGACGGCCGTGGGACATCCCTATCGGGGCTTCCTCAGCGCTTACCAATGTGCCGACATCACCTTGCGCAACTGCTTCGCCACCGGACACAAGATCTACTCCACGATTGGCGCGGCGGGGAAGCCGGTCAGTATGGGGTCGTACGACATCCATGCGAACAACGTGGTCAACTTCCAGATGGTCAACTGCCGCATGAACCACATCTGCGACCGCACGCGCTGGGGCGTCATCGCCACGAACTTCTGCAAGAACATCCTGCTGGAGGACTGCACGCTCTCGAGGATGGACACGCATATGGGCGTGTCGGGCGTCTACACGATCCGCCGCTGCACGCTGGGCCATATGGGGCTCAACGCGATCGGTCGCGGCACGCTGTCGGTGGAGGACTCGACCCTCTACGGCAGGGCGATGGTCCGCTTCCGCAGCGACTACGGCAGCACCTGGGAGGGCGACCTCGTCATCCGCAACTGCCGCTGGATCCCGGCGTGCGGCGAGACAACATGGCCGCATCTGATCGACGTCAGGAATGACGGCATGCACGATTTCGGCTACCCCTGCTCGATGCCGCGGGAGATCACGATCGACGGGCTCTTTGTCGACGACAGCAACCACCCCGATGATTACGAGGGCCTCTACCTCTTCACCGATCCGGACGACACCTACACGGACGACGCTGAGGCTACGCTGCCAGAGGAGCGGCCCTGTCCTTACAAAAGGAGCGAGAAAGTGACGGTCCGCGGGCTGTCGACCGCCAGTGGTGAGCACCCCCAGATCTCGCCAAACAGCGAGTTGAAAAATGACATCGTCGTGGATGTAGAGGCCTAATCGCCGCCCTCAAGGAGACGGCGTGACACCCCAGACCGCTCTGCGACGTCTGCGTCGCCGGATGTCACCCTGCGTCACAACCCGTGCCGGGTGTATCCAGCCTCCGCGTCGATCCACGTCGAGGCTCTTGCTGGTCTTCCAGGCAGACGCTTTTGGACTTTCAGACAGACACTTGTAGAATCCGCGCAGAATGACAAAGAGGAGCTGCCTGTGAGCAACGATAAAGGCCTGCCGGAAGTCACCCTCGATCAGATCCGAGCGTGGACTAGTGAGGCCTCCTTTGGGCGTGGAGACAACTACTTTCGCCAGGGCAATATCCTCTCTCCGCGGCGCCAGGAGCGAACGCTAAGAGCCGAGTGTCTGGGCTCACAGCCCTCGCCCTATCGCGTCAAGGTCACCCTCGGCGAGACGGGGATCGCCGCCGGCAGCTGCTCGTGCCCGATCGGCACGGGCGGACACTGCAAACACGCCGTGGCGCTCCTGCTCACCTGGCTGCACGAACCCGAACGCTTCACTGAGATGGAGACGTTGGCGACCGCGCTCGAAGGCCTGGCTCGTGAAGAGCTCGTGGCCCTAATACAGAAGATGGTGATGCGCTATCCGGACCTCGAGTCGATGCTCACCCTTAAGACACTGAGCAAGCCTTCGACGGCGCAGACGTTGAGTCCCGAGCCCATCCGCAACCAAGTCACGCGTGCGCTCTTCAGCCACGGGCACGACTGGCAATCCGGGCACTACATCAGCGCGGAGTTGAGTGAGATCGTGGCGCTTGGCGATGGTTTTGCCGAGCGGGAGGACTGGGCTAATGCGGCTTTGGTCTACATGACAATTGCTGAGACCGTGCGAGCCGCCTACGATCAGATCTTCGACCACGACGGCGACGTCATCGTGGTTGTGGCTGACTGCGTAGCAGGCCTCGGGGATTGCCTCAAGGCAGCGCCCGATCTGGCGTCGCGGACGGAGATCCTGCGGACGCTCTTTGACCTCTATCAATGGGATACCGGTCTGGGCGGTTACGGCGCTGCCGACGAGGTGCCAGGCCTGCTCCTCGATATTGCGAGGTCGGACGAACGTCGCGTCTTGTCTGGGTGGGTCCGCGAGGCGTTGCCTGCGAGCAGCACTGCGGAAGACCGCTTCTACCATGACTGGCAGCGACGGACCCTTGGCGGGTTTCTGCTGGATCTGGAGGCGGACCAACTCAATAATGAACAGTATCTTGAGCTCTGTCGTGAGACCGGGCGCTATGAAGAGCTCATAGACCGCCTGCTTGGGTCAGGGAGAGCGACCGAAGCGGTCGCGGAGGCTAAGCGGTTTCCGGACTATCAACTGTCCACTCTGGCCGATCTCTTCGTGGCCCACGGACACGGCGATCTCGCCCAGACCCTCGTCACCGATCGATGGGAACAGAGCGAAGACAGCCGGCTGCTATCCTGGCTGCAGAGATATGCGGAACAGCACGGACAGCCCGAACGCGCACTTGAACTCGCGCAAATGCAGTTCTGGCAGGGGCCCAGCGTGGCGGGCTACCAGGAGTTGCGTCGCCTGGCGGAGCCATTAGGCCGCTGGTCAGCCTTGAGCGCCAAGGTGCTGAGCCGTCTCGCTGCGGAAGGCTATGACGACCAGCTCGTCAGGATTCATCTGGAAGAGGGCGCAGCTGAGGCAGCCCTGCAGGCGTTCGAGGTCCTGGCCGAGAAGGAGGAGCAGCGTCGCCAGTCCCAAATTGGCGGATGGTCGACGGCGGCTGCATTGCGCCTACCGGTGGCCACGGCGATCGAGGCGAGCCATCCCTGGAAGGCCGTCGCGCTGATCAAGCCGATCGTCGACGATCTGATTGCGGCGCGCGGGCGAGGCAACTATGCCAGAGCGGCCCGGCATCTCCAGACCGTGCGCGACATCTATGCAGCACAGGGCGCGATGGAGGAGTGGCAGGCCTTCATCGGAGATCTGAAGGAGGAGAATCGCCGGCTCCCCGCGCTGCAGGACGAGCTAAAGAAAGCCGGATTGTAGCGTTCTCCTCGCGCTTCTGTTCGCGCTATCCAGAGCCGTCCCACGGACCCCGGTCGCCTTGAGCCCGCCGCTCCTCTGCGCCGCTCATTTCAAGCCCGCACCCAGGTGCATCGTGGAGAACTCCTCAACCGGCCCGTTGTCCAGCGTTTCGTGAAGTCGATCGAGGACACCGTTGGCGACCCCAGCCCATCGCTCCGCGCCCAGCTTACGCTGCAGGAGCGCGACAGGCACAGCCGAGCGCTGTGTCTTCCCCCAGAATTCTGCTAAGGACGGGCTGGTACCGGGATGAGAAGCCGTGTGAATTGTCACGTCGTGAAAGCCGGTCGCTGCCATCCGGTGAGCGAACTCATCCGGGTCACTTAGCGGCATTCCCCTCAAGCTCTTGATACCTGCTGACTCTTCTGCAGGGCTCTTGCCAGAGCGCGAACCGAACCGTTTCTACGCGCTTCAGAGGTTACTCTCTGCCCAGTGCTGAAACCAGGTCATATGCCAATCGATGAAATCATCGTTAGCCCAATGTTCCCCTTGCCGCGTGGTCGTATAGCGGAGCACAAACCCCATCAGGTAGATATGACGAATCGGCGGCCCGAGCTGCACGGCGTTCAGCTCCTGCTCCGACAACGCCCGGACAGTCGCGTAACCACCTAAGAAGGCAGCGAGACGTCGCTGGCGTCTGGCCTCAGCCTCAGGGGTGACCTCCATCCAATCGTCCGAGGCAAGAAACACGCCTATGTCGAGAGCACGCCAACCGCATCCGGAGCTATCGAAATCAAACAGCACCGGTGTGCCGTTCTCATCATAGCAGACATCCCCCCCATGAAGGTCACCGTGGCAGATGCCGTATTCCGGCTTCGAAGTGGGAAGCAGCTCGGATATCCGATGCTTGCACGCGTCCGCAATTCGGCCTATCAATCCGAGGTCCGCGGCACGATGTGCCATAAGGTGTGCAATCGCTAGCAAGTTGTCATCAACCAAGTGACGCATATCCAGATGACTTCTCCGATAGGGCTCGTGCATCTGGTCAGCTGCCTGATGTAGTCGCCCCACCATCTCGCCAAATGCCTCGATCCTGCTGTGGTCCCCCTCGTCACCGGCAACGCCCCGAGCAGCTTCGAACAGGACCGCGTAACGGATGCCCTCTGGTGCGGTCAGTCGATTGACATAACGCCCGTCCGGTCTCATCACCGGCTGGGCGACAGAAACGCCGTTAGCAGCAAGGAAGGTCAGCAGCCTCACCTCTTCTGTCACGTCCAGTCGCGTCCGGCGACCGTGTTTATAGACCTTCAGATAGTATCCGTGGTCACCTGCGTCTACCTTATAGGTATCGCAGATGCCCTTTCTGAAAAAGCGGCACACCGGCTGACCCGGGAGACGGTACCGGCTGAGGACCCTCTCAGCCAGAGCGTCCGCCGCAAGCGTGGAGTCCTGTACCGGAAAGACTTGCCGGCTCACCGTGCAGCAGCCAAAGCCGCCAGGATCGTCAAGACCGTTGGCCCGCATACTATCCACCACTGAACGTGGAAATTACACCTAGGGATCTCTGCCACAGGTTCTCCTCCGTTACTGGAATCTAACTCTTGAGCGCAGCCCGCTCGCCCCCTGTCGCGTGTATCGCTACAATATAGGCGGTCGTCCTTGAACGGCAAGTCACCCTGGAAACAAAACAAGCCCTCCGTTTCTGGAGAGCTCTTGATGCCGCATAAGGGATGACTATGGGCGGGAGCGACGGAATTCGTGCAAGATCGTGGATCCGGCACGTGGCCTTGCTCCGCGTCCTAGATGCTCGCATGCCAGAGCTCGAAAGCGCTTGAAGAGGTAGTTTATTCCATGACCCTTGGTACAATCGATGGGTAGAGACATACAATCCATCAAGAGAAGCGGTGCACGAGAGTTCACTTTCCTTTCCGCCTGTTGAAGATCGTTGGTGCCGTCTGCCTCCCCCTGGCTGCGCTTGCGCCGCTGCCGGAGGACCTGCAACTGACCCTGTAGATTTTGGAGCGACGGTGAACAAACAAAACGCCAAGATTCGCACGAATCGCACGATTCGCACGATTCGCACGATTCGCGAGATCCGCAACATCGGCATCATCGCGCATATCGACGCCGGCAAGACCACGCTGACGGAGCGCGTCCTCTACTACACCGGGCGCACGCACCGCGTGGGCCTTGTGGATGAGGGCACGACCATCACCGACTGGATGGATCAGGAGCGCGAGCGTGGCATCACCATCACCGCAGCGGCCGTCACCACCGCCTGGACCGACACCGTGACGGGCCGGGACGCTCAGATCAACCTCATCGACACGCCGGGCCACATCGATTTCACCGCCGAGGTGCAGCGCAGCCTGCGCGTCCTCGACGGCGGCATCGTGGTCTTCGACGCGGTGGCGGGTGTCGAGCCGCAGTCCGAGACAGTGTGGCGCCAGGCCGACCGCTATCACGTCCCGCGCATCTGCTTCATCAACAAGATGGACCGCACAGGCGCGAACCTCACGCGTACCCTGGCGATGATGCGCGAGCGCCTGTCGTCGCTGCCGCTGCCTTTGCAGGTGCCGATCTTCGAGGGCGAGGCCTTTGTGGGCGTCGTGGACCTGATCCGGATGCGGGCAGTCTTCTTCTCGGGGGAGGCCGGCGCTCCGCCCACTGAAGGCGAGATCCCCGACCACGTTGAGGGAGTCGAGGAGGCCCACAGGGCGTTGGTCGAGCGCATCGCTGAGACCGACGACGCGTTGACCCTGCGCTATCTGCGGGACGAGCCCATCGCCGAGGCCGACCTGTACGCCGCGCTGCGCCGCGCCGTCATCGCGAACACGTTGGTGCCGGTGCTGGTGGGCAGCGCGTTGTACAACAAAGGCGTACAGCCATTGCTGGACGCGGTCGTGCGCTACCTCCCCAGCCCACTGGAGGTCCGCCCGGTCGAGGGCCACCATCCCGAGACCGGGGATCTGGAGCTGCGCTCCGCCGACCCCGATTTGCCGTTCAGCGGGTTGGTGTTCAAGGTCGTGACCGATCCCTTCGTGGGACGGCTCAGCTACGTGCGGATCTACTCGGGCTTGCTGGAGAAGGGGACGCGGGTCTACAACGCCGCCCAGCAAAGCACCCAGCGGGTCGGGCGTCTGCTGCGGATGTACGCCGCCAAGCGCGAGGACATCGACCGCTGTGTCGCGGGCGACATCGTGGGCATGATCGGCCTCAAGGACAGCGTCACCGGCGATACGCTCTGCGACGTCGAGCACCCGGTGTTGCTGGAGGCCATCGACTTTCCCAAGCCCGTGACCAGGATGGCCATCAAGCCCCAGGACCCAATGGACCAGGAGCGCCTGATGAAAGCGCTGCGCAAGCTGGCTTCTGAAGACCCCACCTTCACCGTGGAATTCGATCGGGAGACAGGGGAGACGGTCATCAGCGGGATGGGCGAACTGCACCTGGAGATACTCGTGGATCGGGTGCAACGCGAGTTCAAAGTGCCGTGCAAGGTGGCGCCCCCTGAGGCCGCCTACCAGGAGACGGCGACCCGCCGCGCCCGCGCGACGGGCCGCTACGTGCATCAGACCGGCGGATCAGGCCACTACGCCGTCGTGCGTCTAGCCTTGGTCCCCGGCGAGCGCGGTTCGGGCTTCGTCTTCGAGAACCGGGCGCCACCTCACGATATCCCCGAGCAGTTCGAGCGCGCTGTGAAGCGCGGCATCCAGGGCGCGCTGGAGGAGGGACCGCTGGCCGCCTACCCCGTCGTCGACGTCCAGGTCGTCGTGATCGGCGGGCGTTACCATGAGGAGGACTCCCACAACCGTGACTTCGAGATCGCGGCCAGCATTGCCTTCAAACGCGCGTACCGGCGGGCGCGCCCCATCCTGCTAGAGCCCGTGATGGCAGTGACGACGCGGGTGCCGGAGGCCTACGTGGGCCCCGTGGTCGCCGACATCTCAACGCGGAGCGGGCACGTGTCGCACATGCAGTTGATGGACGAAGAGGCGGGCTATGTCATTGAGGCCACCGTGCCGCTGAGCCGGATGTTCGGCTACGTGACGTCGCTGCGCTCCCTGACCAGCGGGCGGGGGCGCTAC
>CAZPJP010000188.1:0-7549 GCA_964586915.1 uncultured Anaerolineales bacterium | reverse complement strand
ATGCCTGGCCCCTACCCACATACCTACGCGATTGGGTGTAGGGGCAACGCATTCCGCGTCAGGTCGTCGGCGACAAACCGCGACACATACGCAGTGGCGCCTTCGTCGCGTTAGGCCGTTGTTGGAATGCGTTGCCCTGGCGCGCGGGTCACCCACGCACGTAGCGTCCTCGTCTGCGTCGACAACTGCCCGCGCAGGGCAAGGCATTCCGGCGCAGGTGACTTCTTTCGCGGGCTCTTCCGCGTTCGGGGGTGCTTGCGGAACCGGTGGCGGTACGCGGAATGCCTTGCCCCTACCCGTACACCCACGCGATTGGGTGTAGGGGCAACGCATTCCGCGTCAGGTCGTCGGCGACAAAGCGCGGCACATACGCAGTGGTGGCTTTGACGTGTTAGGCCGTTGTTGGAATGCGTTGCCCGCGGGCGAATCGCATCCACGTAGGCGTCACCTATTGAATGGACCAGTTACACCCGCAATCTGACAAGCCCTTTCCCCCCTCCGGGGCCGTCTGCGGCACGGGAACACAAGGGGGGGCTGCGCGTGCGGACCTGCGCTCCCGGCGCGCCCGCTCCTAGCCCCTCCTCTCGGGGAATGGAAGAGCCGGGGATATCCGCGGAGAGGACTGCACGCGTCGCCTGCCTTGATCTATGGCACGTCCCAGGTCAACTCCCACGGGCCTTGGACGAAGGTCCTGACACCGTCGATCTCGACGTTGTAGCGGCCTGGGTCTATCGCGGAGGTCAGTGGGTCGAGCACGTCAAAGGCGAGCATGACCTGGTGCAGGGAGGCGCCTTCCTCCACGGGACCGGCGTTGCTGAGCGTCGTTGTGAGGTCTACCTTCCGGCCGTCGGGCGCGGTCACCGCCGCGATCTGCAGACCGGAGAGCCAACGTGTCTTTTGATCGGTCCTGTACGGCTCGGAGACGAGCCGCAGCAGCGTCCTACCGTTCAGATCCTCTAGGCGGGCCTCGGTGAAGCCCAACTCGTAGCCGGCAAGCGCCAGCGGGATGTCAACCTCCCAGCTCGCGCTCGCTAGCCATGGCGTCTCGCTGTCGCCGGGCGTCAGCGCCAGCCCCTCGGGCACCGTCACGTCGAAGGCGGCGGTGGCGGGCTCGACCACGGCAACCGCCGGCACGTGCAGCGTCAGCCGCCGCGCCAGCGGCTGCAGGGGCTCGAAGGCAAAGGCCGTGAGATCCGGCTCGAGCGTGATGTGAGCCCCCCAGGAGACGGTTCTGCTGGGTGCGTAGGCGTGACCGCGGTTGTCGGTCAGTGCAAGCCCCTCCGGGCTGCTGTCGGGCCAGGTCCAGCGCAGGGCCGCGTGCAGGGTGACGTCCTGCGGAGGATCGAGCAATCCGACCTTTACAGCCGTGAGCCGGTCGGTGAGCACCGCTTCCTCTAGGGCCAGCGTGAGTCCGTTGCGGGTCTGTGCCGAATTCGCCGGATGGAGCGCCATAGGCTCTATACCTGCTTCGCCCGCAGACGCCGCATCGGGGACCTCCCACGAGAGGGTCCAGGTGGCGTCGAGGCAGAGTCGGGCGCTATCGACGCGCACAGTGATAGGGCCGCTGGCGACGCGCCTCCCGTCCTCTACGTCGAGGCCTGCGTGGAACCGCTTCGAGTGTGGATCGTAGTTGCCGAGGGTGCCGCTCCTGAACCCCGCAGTTCTGCCATCCAGGCGGAGGCCACAGAGGCCGATTTCGCCGTCCTGCGCGGTGGGCGCGACGTCAAACCAGAGCACCGTCCGGCGCTCCTCCTCCCCGGGCCGGCCGATCCGCTCCTCGATCAGACGGGCGCGGATGATGTGCGCCGGGATCCCCGCCACGTCGAGCGTGGCATCCATAGGCCAGGCGTCGCCCACCTGTGGATCGTCGCCGAGGTCTATTGTGAAACTGCCGTCGGCGGGCACGTCGAAGTCGAAGCCGCCCATGGTCAGCGTCAAACGCCGTGCCGAGGGCGAAACCGGGGCAAACGTCAGTGTCTGGGCGAGGGCAGGGGTCTCGGGAGCTGCTGACGACGCCCCGTCGTCCTCCCGCTGTACGCCGACGACCACGCTCTGGCTCAGGGACCCGCTGCTCGACCCCGCGACCTGCTCCCAGTAGATGTGGCCCAGGTCGTCGGTCAGCCGGGGCGGGTCGCCGCCGCGGATGAAGTGGTTCTCCCACGCCGGATCGGTCCAGGCGAGCTGCAGGCGTAGGGCGGTCTCCTCCGGTCCATGTGCGGCCTCCAGCAGGCGCAGGGTGACGCCGTGATGGGTATCGACGATGTCCGGAGGGCTGTAAGGCTGCGGGAAGAGATCGGCGACCAGGTCGCCGGAGGCTGGATGCAGGGCGAGCGGAATCGCCCAGTCCTCGGCGGTCAGGTTCGCAGGCACCAAGGGCAGACGCGGGAGGATCAAGGTGACGCGGTAGACGTCGGCCGGCAGTGCGGGGAAGGTGACTGTTCCTCCGCCCCAGTGCAGGGTGAAGGTTTTGGGCGTCAGGGTGCGACCGTCAGGCAGGTGCAGAAGGGGCTCGGATGCCTGCTCCATCTCGGCGCCGTCGGGCCAGACCTGATCCTCGGGCGGCAGACCCCGGCTGCTGATGACGACGGTGGTTTCATCGTCCTTAGCCAGCACCTGCTCCACGGTGACGGTCACACCGTCGCGGGACACGGCAGCCGGCGCGGTGAGTACGCGGGTCTCCTCCAGGTCGACGAAGCCAATGCCGGGGACGTAGCCCAACCACTGTTGCACCTGAGCCCAGACCCGGTGAGGTCCTATCGCCATCAGGGCCACTGCCACGGCGAGAAGTAGGGTCGCGACAACGGCGAGACCACGGCGCCAGCGTGGCGCAAGCCAGTTGCGTAGCGCAAGCCAGTTGCGTGGCGCAAACCACCGGCGCTGTGAGGGTCTCTCGTGGGCCTCTGGCCTCAGCCGGCCCACCAGACGCGCCTCCAGTTGGCGCTCGAAGGCCGGATCGGCTTGGGGGATCGTGGCGGCCAGCAGCTCGCAGACACCATCGCGACCGTCGAGGCCGGGCTCGAGACGTGACTCGCCGCGGACGGCAGCGTCGATGCGGGCCAGCATCTCTCTATCCTGTTCCGTCAGCACAACGGGCTTATCCACGGGACACCTCCGGTTCTGTCAGGTTCATCGGGGTCTCGACGGTCATCTCCTCATAGCGATCTTGAAGCCTGTGAACGCCGCGGGAGAGATAGGCCGCCACCGTCCGCTCGTCGAGCTCGAGCAAGGCCGCGATCTCCTTGTTGCGCAGCCCGCCGAAGAAGCGCAATGTCACGATCTCCTGCTGTCGCGGGGAGAGGGTGCCGATCAGGCGCCGCAGGTTAGCCAGCAGTTCCTTGCGCGCTAACGCATCGGCCGGCAGGCCATCGAGAGATTGCAGATCAGGCAGCGCCTCCGGCGGGATCGGCTCCGGCGCCTTTTGGCCGGCGCGGTAGAAGTTGCTCACCAGGTTGTGGGCGATGCGAAAGAGCCACGCGGCGAAGGAGCCCTCGCCCCGCCAGCGGAAGCCGGACAGGCCCTCCATCGCCTTGAGGAAGGTCTCGGCGGTGAGGTCTTCGGTGTCCTGCTCGCGGCCTACGCGGTAGCCGATGTAGGCATAGACGCGCGGGAAGTAGTGGCGGTAGAGCCGGCGAAAGGCCTCCAGGTCGCCACGCGCCCGCGCCACGAGGTCGCGTTCGTGCTGCAGTTTTGCGTTTCTCGGCATGCGTTGCTCCTGTCAGGCCATGCTTGACGAGGATCGGGACCGCTACTCGAACGTGCGCTTCATCTATACAAACACGCAGAAGGACGGAATACTGTACCCATCCGTTCACGAGGCCATCCGGATGGATGCCCGTGGTGCTCACGCCAGGTTCAAGTATACTCCAATGAGGTTTTGAAGTCGGTAGCACTTCTGGCGGGTCCACGTCACAGATTGGAGGGAAAGCCTATGGAAGATCGCCATTGGCACACATTGACGGTCGAAAAGACTGTCGAGGCGCTTGAGACGGATCGCACGGGGCTGAGCCTGGATGAGGCCGAGCGTCGCCTGGAGGCGTATGGTCCCAACGAGATCGAGCGGGCCGAGGAGGTCAGCGCCCTGGCCATCCTGTGGGCGCAGGTCAAGAACCCGCTGGTGTACGTGCTGCTGGCCGCAGCGGCAATCTCGCTGGTCGCCGGGAAGACCGCCGACGCGATCGTGATCGGCGTCGTCATCGTCGTCAACTCACTCATCGGGTTTTTTCAGGAGTACCGCGCCGAGACGGCGCTCGAGGCTCTGAAGGCGCAGGCCGCACCCGAGGCGGAGGTGGTGCGCGATTGTCCCGACGTCGGTGAGTGCGTGGAGATGCGCGTGCCCACGACGGAGATCGTACCGGGCGACCTGATCCTGCTCGATGCGGGGAGCAAGGTTCCCGCTGATGCGCGGATCATCGAGGCGGTCAACCTTGAGGTCGACGAGGCGATGCTCACCGGCGAGTCGGTCGCCGTGCGCAAGACGGTCGACCCGTTGGAGAACGGTGACCTTCCCCTGGGCGAGCGCACCAATCTTGCCTACGGCGGCACGATTGTCACCAACGGGCGCGGGCGGGCGCTGGTCTACGCGACCGGCTCGCGCACCGAGATGGGCAAGATCGCCACGCTGATCCAGGAGACGAAAAAGGCGGAGTCGCCGCTGCAACAACAGACGCGCGCGCTGAGCAAGGTCTTGGGCTACCTGGCGCTGAGCGTCGCCGTACTCACCGTGCTGCTCGGGCTGTGGCGCAATCTGCCCTTCCAGGAGATCTTTCTCTTCGCGTTGGCCTCGGCGGTCTCGTCGATTCCTGAGGGGCTCCCGGCGGTGATGAGCATCACGCTCGCCGTGGGCGTCAACCGGATGGCCAAGCGCAACGCCATCATCCGTCGCTTACCGGCCGTGGACACCCTCGGCGCGGCGACGGTGATCTGTACTGACAAGACCGGTACGCTCACCACCAACCAGATGACGGTGCAGCAGATCGTGGCGGGCGGCAAGACGATCCACGTCACCGGCGTGGGCTTCGCGCCTGAGGGACGGTTCGAGCGCGACGGAGAGCGCTTCGACCCCACCGGGGGGCCTGACGTGCGCAAAGCGCTGCAGATCGGGGCCCTCTGCAACAATGCCCGGCTCGTCCGACACGAGGAGGAGGACGGGTACACCTGGGAGATTCGCGGCGATCCCACCGAGGGCGCGTTGGTCGTCGCAGCGGCGAAGGCTGGCTACCAAAAACAGATGCTGGAGTCGCAGATGCCACGGGTGGATGAGCTGCCCTTCAGCTCCGAGACGAAGTTTATGGCGACTTTCCACCGGGCGCAGGAGGGTCGCATCTGGGTCTACGTGAAGGGCGCCCCCGAGACGATCCTGGAGCGCTCCCCGCAGATCCACGAGAATGGCAAGCCACGAGAGCTCACCGAAGAGGACGAGGCGCATATTCTCGAGGAGAATCATCGTATGGCGAGTGAGGCGCTCCGGGTGTTGGCTGTGGCCTACCAACTGATCGAGCCAGAGGAGATAGACGCGTTCAAGGAAGCGCTCGAGTACGGGCATGAGGCGGACTTGGTCTTCGTTGGCCTGGTGGGCATGATGGATCCACCTCGCGCCGAGGTTCCGGAGGCGGTGGCGCGCTGCAAGCGCGCGGGTATCCGCGTCATCATGGCAACCGGCGACCACAAAGTCACCGGCGCCGCCATCGCGCGGGATGTCGGCATCCTCGATGACGATGGTTCCGGCGAAAACGGGAGCGTGCTTACCGGCCCGGATCTACGTCGTATGGACGACGACGAGCTGGACGCCGTCATCGAAGACACCAGTGTCTTTGCCCGGGTGGCGCCGGAGCACAAGCACCGCATCGTCGAGTCTCTGCAGCGGCAGGGCCACGTGGTTGCGATGACGGGCGATGGCGTCAACGACGCCCCGGCACTGCAGGCCGCGCAGATCGGTGTGGCGATGGGCATTACCGGCACGGACGTGACCAAGGAGACGGCGGAGATGGTGCTCACCGACGATAATTTCGCCAGCATCGTCAATGCCGTGGAGGAAGGGCGCGTTGTCTTTCACAACGTGCGCAAGGTCGTCAAGTTCCTGCTGGCGACCAACATCGGCGAGGATCTCACGTTGCTTGCCTCGCTAGTTCTCTTTGCCTCGAAGGGCTTGATCATCACGCCGGTCCAGATCCTCTGGGTCAACCTGGTCACCGACGGGATCCTGGACATCACGCTGGCGATGGAGCCCAAAGAGGGCGACGTGATGCAGGAGCCGCCTCGGAAGCCCGATGCGGGTATCATCAACCGCGCGATGGTGCAGAATATCGTCTTTGTGGCCCTCTTCATGGCCGCGGGCACGCTGTGGATGTTCAGCCGAGTCGATCGCGGGGACGACCTGGTGCGCGCCCAGACAATCGCCTTCACGACCCTGGCGATGTTCCAGGTCTTCAACTCGCTCAACTGCCGCTCTCGGACGCTATCGGTCTTTCAACTGGGATTCTTCCGCAATCGCTACCTGATGGCAGCGATCGTGGCATCGATCGCGCTGCAGCTCTTTGCCGAGCATGTGCCCTTCATGCAGACCGCGCTCGGCACCGTCCCCCTTGGCTGGGGGGATTGGGGCCTGATTCTGCTCGTCTCCAGCTCAATCTTCGTCGCCGATGAGGTGCGCAAGCTCATCCGACGGCGCCGCGGCACGCCGCGCACACAGCGTGCTGAGCAGTAGGCTGGCGGTTGCCAGCCGGCGTCGAACCGCGCAGCGGTAGCGCGGGGGAAAGGCGCGACAAAAAAGTGCTCGCTGCTGAAAGGCGGGATGCCACAGCAGCGGGCACTTGGATAGTACGCGTTTGAGCAACTCGGCAGCCCTCTCTCGTACAGAAGCAGGGGCTGAGGCGAGCTGCTACTCCTCGACGACGAAGGTGATCTTGGCGTTCAGCCGGTAGTTGGTGATCTTGCCGTCTTCCACGTCGGCCTGCAGCTCTTTGACGTAGAGGTGCCGGATGTTACGCACCGACTTCGACGCTTCCTTGACCGCAACCCGCGCCGCGTCCTCCCAGCTCTGGTCGGATTGTGCCAAGACTTCGATGACCTTAGCGATTGAGCCCATGTTACCCTCCTTATGTGCCAAACCTGCACGACTTATCCGGCGGATCGAAAACGAATAGGATGCCGGATCCTCACCTCAAGTATAGTCCGTGCGGGACTTGTCAGCAGATGGAATCAGTTAGGGAAGCGGTTGGGATGGGTTGGTACCCTTAGGGTTCAGTTGTGCGCCCCCCTCCTTCACGAGCACGACATCGCCGTTAGGGCGCGCTTCCACACGCCACCAGTGGCATTGGTCGGGCGGACATTCACCGGTTAGCGGGCCCTGTCGTGGAGCGTCCCAGTGATAGGTGAAGGTGACCACGACCGTCGCGCCCGGCGTCTCCGTTCTCGGGGACGTCTCCAGGTGATCCGCCGCGGTGGTCCGCACGATATCGCCCCGCTGCGAGGTGGATGCATCGGGGCCCCCTCCCAGCACGGGGACCTTCTCGGGCTCGACGGCGGCGGGCAGCTGTCTGCGGGCCTCAAG
>CAZPJP010000187.1:6062-7576 GCA_964586915.1 uncultured Anaerolineales bacterium | reverse complement strand
CGCGTCAGCGGCAGTCGTTGCGCATCATGCCCCACTTGTGCTGAGCCTGCCCCCCCCTGTGGACAGGACGGAAACATCGACGACGTGCGCCTGCGGCGCATGCGGGCAAGATGCCGTGCATCAGAATGCCCGCGGTCCATCCGTCGTCAGAGCTCAGGTGCGCCGGGAACATCCGGCGCCGTATCGACCCATCCCTTGCACTTATCCGGCGAGCCGGACGCGGGCTCAATCGACAATCGCTTGACAGACCGTGGTCCAGAAATCGGCCGCGATCGGATAGATCCCGCCGGACATAAACTGGGCCATCTGAATGGCGACCAGCTCCTCTCGCGGGTCGACCCGGAAGTTGGTCTCGGCAACACCAGGCCACCCATACGTCCCTGCCGAGCCCAGCATCTGGGCCTGCGCCGGATCCATCAGCACGCCGACGCCCAGGCCGTAGCCCATGCCCGGTAAATGCTGCCCCCCCGACTCATAGGGCAGCAGCTCGGGCGCCAGGTGGTTGGTCGTCATCAGCTCGACCGTCTTGCGACCCAGGATGCGCACCCCGTCGAGCTCACCCCCGTTGAGCAACATCTGGCAGAAGCGTAAGTAATCGGGCGCGGTGGACACGAGTCCGCTGCCTCCCTGAAAGGCGTCGTGGGGCGCGGATTGCAGGCAGTCTCGCGGATCGGCAAGGCGCTCGTTGACGCCCGCTGCCGCCGCTCCGTAAAGCTTCGTAGCGGTCATGTCGGGTCTCTTGAAATCGGCAGCCCCGTACAGCGCGGCGAAGCGTTCCAGCTTCTCCTCGGCCACGTAGAACCCGGCATCGACCATGCCCAGCGGCGCGAAGAGGTGCTCGCGCAGGAAGACGTCATACGCCTCGCCGCTCACGATCTCCACCAACCGCGCCAAGACATCATACGACATACTGTACCGCCATGCGGTCCCGGGCTGGAACGCCAGAGGCAGCTGCGCCAACTCGGCCATACGTTCGTGCAATGGCCTGCTGGCGTAAACGCCCGCGTCGCGGTACATCTGTTCCACGGCGCCATACTCAAAAAAGTGATAGGTCATCCCTGAGGTATGTGTCAGGCAATCGTGAACCGTGACCGGTCGCTGGAGGTCGACCAGCTCGGGGTCCGCAGCGGTGCCCCCAGCGTGAACCTTGAGATCGCCGAAGGCGGGGATGAACGCCGCCACCGGGTCGGTGAGCCGGACCTGGCCCTGCTCGTAGAGCATCAGCACCGCGACAGCGGTAATAGGCTTGGTCATCGAGTAGATGCGGAACAGGGTATCGGGCTGCATGGGCGTAGCACGCTCGCGGTCCGCCAGCCCGATGCACGCCTCGTAAACCACCTCTCCTCGCCGCGCGACGAGAAGGACGGCACCCGCTATCTTGTCATCGCCGATGTGCTTCTCGACCGCCGGGCGGATGCGCGCCAGGCGCTCGGACGACATACCTACCTTTTCCGGACTGATCATCGTTTCCTCCTTATGGCCCACTAGCGAAGACAGCTCCGAGGCAGGGCCGG
>CAZPJP010000187.1:421-5962 GCA_964586915.1 uncultured Anaerolineales bacterium | reverse complement strand
TCATTATAGTAAAAAAGGCCTAGAAACGCAAGCGCGCAGTGCACGTTTGAACATTCAAACGTTCCAACGTGCCAACGTCCAGTTGACAAGCACGCTCGCCGGAGTAAGCTTAAGATAGATATTAGTGAGGCTGGCAGCGCTCTGGCTGTCACCTTAGAAAGGGACGTATGGCACTTACGCTGGATCCGAACCAGGCAAGACAAGTTGGCCCCCTACTCTACCGCGCCTATCAAGAAGGCCACCCTCTGACCGGCGGCCCGCCCTCCGAACGAGAGGTCCCGAACGGGATGGCGCGCGGGGACAACGAGCATCTGCACTTCCTGACGTTGACCGGGGCCATCAACTACCACCGTGACGCGTACCAGCTGTGGGGTGCCGCCCGCGAGACCTATGAGGACGCGGGCACCCGCTATCTCTTCTCACCGCACAGCGTCGCCCAGATCCGTCTCGAGAAGATCGAGGACGACCTGCAGGCCCATAATCTCTCCAGCAAGCCGACGAAGGACGCCGACATCTGGCACCGTATCTGCGAGACGTTGGTGGAGACCTTCGCGGGCGACATGGCGACACTGCTCGCGCAGGCCGACTACGACGTGACCGAGGCGCTCAAGACGATTCGCAGCACCAAGCACGACTTCCCCTATCTCGGCGGCACGAAGATCGGCTCGCTCTGGGCAGACCTGCTGGCGGACACGTGGCAAGGTCACGACCTGACGGGGCTGAAGGAGGTGCCGCTCTACCTCGATCGGGACGTCATCGCCGCCTCGGTGACGCTCAGCGTGGTGAAGGGGCCCTATGAGGGGCCGCGCGATGAGCTGGAGGAAGCCGTACAACAGGCGTGGGCTGAGGCGTGCCAAGACATCGACTTCTATCCGATGCAGTTCTACAAACCGCTCACCAATCTGGGCGACCGCGGCTGCCAGCTGGTCGACAAGTTCCCCTGCGAAAAGCGCACGGACTGCCCGGTCTTTATCTTCTGCGGCGAGACGCTGGTGGAGAAGACGGAGCTCGAGGACGGCTCCGCAGGTGTCGCCGTCGGGGTCCCCAGCCGCCTCGCGACGCCGATCTCACTGTAAAGAGCGACCCTAGCCTGTGTAGAGACGCGGCACCGCCGCCGCGTCTCTACCTCACCGTCTACCTTACCGGTATACAGCCACATAGTGTAGGGACATGGCGGATGCAGCAACTCAGCTCTACCTCAAATCAAACCCATCCCAAACGCTACTTACCCCGTATCACGCTAGAATGATGTTGAGTGGTATCCATGCGCAAACCCGTCACACACCGGTCCCGCGCCAACAACGCAGCGCGAGGGCGTGGGTTGTTCCCACAGAGAGCGAGCGCTCGAACGCAGAGCGAGCGCTCGAACGCAGAGCGGGCGCACGGTTGCGTAGCAAGCGCACGAGCCAAAACGCAACAGAAGGTGACAGACGTGCAGCGATGATCGCGAAACCCATCAGAGCAGAGGAGGTCCCGGCGACGCTCGCCGAGGTGCGGGCCGTGCTGGCCCGGCTGGAGGAGCGGGATCTGGGTCATTGGACGTCCCGCCAGGGACGGCGACTCCGGTTGTTCAGATACCGTCCGGCCCTGTCGCTGCGGATTTCACCGTTGCCACTGGATGCCACTATCGTCGACGCGCAGGCGACCCGACTCTTTGGCGGTCCGGATGTGGCCCACGCCAGCTGGATCATCTACCTTCTGTCCGAGGGGGAGACGCCCATCGGATACGCTGCGCTTGTCGCCACCGAAGGACCGGAGCGGTCGGTCCGCGTGCAGGTCTTCGACGGATGCTTCCTGCCCTTCCCCGACCTGGCGTGCGCCCCGGTCGGCGAACCGCTCGTGGAGTTCAGCGAGGCTCTCCTCCGGGAGATCGGCGCCCACCTGCCGGTGCCCGGCAAGAACGAGAGCGCAGACATCCCTGAGCCGCGATCCTGACGTTTCCCTCAAGTCCTCGACGTGCTACGCAACGCCCATCGTAAAGCCGAAGTGCGTAGCGCCGTGCCCGACGCTAACTGCGAACGCCCTGGAAACCAGAGAGGGGTTCCCCTTGACAAATCCGGGTTCGTAATCTATAATGCTTGTAAATTAGCACGCGTTATCAACAGATAGAGGTCTATAATGAAGAGCCTCGACGAGATGCTCACGACGGCCCGGGAGGCCGGCCTCCGGATTACGCCGCAGCGGCGGCTGATCTTTGGGCTGCTGGCGGGCAGACAGGATCATCCGACGGCGGAGGACCTGTATGAGGAAGCGACGGCGGAGATGCCCGATCTCTCGCGTGGGACCGTCTACAACACGTTGCGCCAGATGGTCGACCTAGATCTGCTGGCGGAGGTGGACAACCTTAGCGTCGACGGCGCGCGGTATGATACGGAGATCAGAGATCATCATCACGTTTATTGTATGGGGTGTGGAAAGCTGATCGATGTCGACCACGATTTCGAGGGGATCGAGCTGCCCCGGGAGCAGGCAAGGGGCTACAGGATCGTGAGGCGACAGGTGACGTTCTACGGCTATTGCCCGGAGTGCCAGCCGGTCGTTGATAGCAGCGACGACGAGCGGGCGCAGGGAGCCAGAGTGTAGGAGACGGCACAGGCCAGCATCTGGGTGCCCCTTGTAGTCCGAGCATCATTATCTGATATCACGGTGGATCAAATATGGACCATAAGGACCTGATTGGGGATCTACGGCAGGCTTACGCCGACGCGTGGCTTGCCGTTTACAGCTACACGTATATGGCGCAGACCGTTGACCGGATCACGCTGAACGGCGGTGAGCCGCAGTACCGCGAGGATTCCCTCATCTGCGATCTCGTCGCCTCGCTTCGACAGGCTGCGCGCCGCAGGCTCGCCCATCAGGAGCTGCTGGCGCGGCGGATCATCGAGATGGGTGGACGGCCCGCAGACGATCCCACGACGCTTGTGAGCCTTAGCATGACCGGCTATCCGGTGCCACCCGCCGGTATCCACCTGGAGATAGACACGTCCACGCTCGCGAACATCGCCAAGACGGCGCTCGAGGCGGAGAAAAGCACCGTCGGGGTCTATGAGGCGTTGGAGCGTAAAACGGCCCCCGTGGTGTGTAGTCCAGGGTCTGCCATCGTGCCGGACAACGGAAACGGGGCGACCCGCTCCCTGGTCGCGCGCTTGCTCGCCGAGGAGATCGAGCTCCGCGATGCGTTCGCAGCGCTGTTGGAGCGGCTATTGGCTTGGCGCGTTGGGATAGCCTGATCCTTTGGCGCACTCGCACCGCCCCTCTCACGGCGCGCCTCGGACGACGTACTCGATCGAGACGCCTGCCGCGCCGACGTAGGCGAGGGCCCGGGCGACAAGCTTTCGACAGCGCACCGTCGACAGCGCCTCTAGCACCCGCGGGGTCTCGACCTGCACCACCCAGGTACGGCCATCATCGCGGCACGCGATGCAGCGGGTCCACGAGAAGAGCTGCCACCACGTGCTGACGTCGGTCATCAGCGGCAGCGCGGCCATCGCCGCCTCCCACCCCTCTGCCGCGGCGTCGGAGGCGTCGCGGGCCTCCGTGTCGCTCGCCGTCCCGGGATCTGGCTGGTCAGGGACTTGCCCGGCAGGACCGCAGTCTGAAGCCCCGATGGACCCAGACCCCCTTTTATGGTTTTCTGAACGCTTTTCTGGTTCTGTTTTTTCTGTTTTCTCTCTTTTTTCTCTTTCTTCCAGCTGGATCTGGTTGTTAGGGATCTGCTTTGTTTCACCTGATGAACGCATTGCGTTCATCGCCACCCTCGAGGAGGACCGCCGCGCGGGCTGAGCCTCGCCCGAGCGGGTCTCGGGTGCAGGGGGCGCCTTGGCGGCAAAGTGGGCCCGGTTGCGCGTCCAGATATCGACGACGGTGATGTGATCGCGCTTGCCGCCGGGCGCCGACCGTTTCCGGATGCGGATGAGGCCGCACGCCACTAGGATGCGCTTCGCCTCGGAGACCTTGCCGGCGCTCATCTGGCATTTCGATGCCAGCGTCGCCGTCGACTGCCAACAGACGCCACCGCGCTCACCGGTCACGCGTCGGATGTGACCGTAAAGCCGGTAGGCGTACGTGTCCAGGTCGAGCTCGTCGACCAAGTCGGGTATGATGGTGAAGTGGTCGCGCATGGTATGTGCTCGATGCTCGATGTTGGATGTTGGATGTTGGATGTTGGATGTTGGATGCCAATAGCCAGACGGCAGCAGGCGATGGCAGGACAGCAGGCCCCTGCTCCCTGCTCCCCTACTCCCTACTCCTATCTGTTGCCAGCCACCGAAAGCTGACTGCTGAGTCCTAAGTACTCGATAGCGAGCACCTACTCCTTACTCCCCTACTTCCTACTCCCGTCCCTCGCCAACCGCTGAACCCCGACTGCCCCCCGCGCCCCTATTTGCCCTTATATTAGAACATTTATTCTATTCATTCAACCCACCACCCCGACTTTTCGCGTGTTGACACGGAAATCGAGATGCCACGGTCGAGGGAAACGAGACAGACATAGACGACCGTCGATAGCGCGCAGCCCTACCAACCAACCCCCAACGTTTCCCACCCAACTCAACCCCTCCCCCAACCCAAATCAGCGTCAGGCCGGAATCCGATGGACTACACTGACATTGAAGGATTATCGATCCCGGCGCGATCTAGGCGACCGGACGGCCCCCGGTGGCAAGAGCGCGAAGCGGATCAGAGGGAGGGACCAATGCCGGCCGCCACGGCCAAGATGGCGCACGCGGGGCCCGCCGGTGCGGACAGCGCGGGTCGCGCTCTGATCGTCGAGAGTGAGACCGAGTGCCAGCGCTTGCTCGCTGATGTGCTGCAAGAGATGGGTTTCCACGTCACCACGACCAACACAGGCCGTGATGCTCTTGCCGATCTGCGCGACCACAGATATCAGCTGGTGATCACGGCGGTGCAGCTAAACGGACACGTCGATGGCCTGCGGCTCGTCCGCGCTGTCCGTTGGCGCTGGCCTGGCACGGCCGTGGTCATCACCGGCGATCCAGGGACGCCTGTGCAGCCCTCAAGCCCGAGCGGTCTCCCTACGAGCCCCGACCGAGGCGTTTACAGCGCCAGTGGACGACGCCGTGGCGTGGATCTTTTCGAAGCTCCGGAGGCCACCCAAGCCTTGTGCGAGGACGACGAGCTGAGCCTCGGGGCGGTGCCCTGCGTGCCCAAACCTCTGACTCGCGACCGCGTTCGGGCGGTGGTGCGAGCCGCGCTGGACGCGCGCCGTGATCACGGCGGGTCCGGCGAAACGCGACAGGGCCACACGACAGGGCGGCGGCTCGAGTGGCACGATCTCGTGCTCGATGGGGAAAGACACGAGGCGACGTTGGCAGGAGATTCTCTGGATTTGACCCCGAGCCAGTTCCGGTTGTTGCGTTGTCTGATGGCCAACGCAGGGCGCGTCGTGCCGTCGAAGGAGCTCGCTGCTGCGATCTGGCAGGAGAGGCCCCCCTACAACAACCCCCCACCGGGGGATAACAGGCGGGGCGAGAGTCACCCCCCAAAAACACCCCAAAAAGGAAATAAAAACACGGCCGA
>CAZPJP010000187.1:0-411 GCA_964586915.1 uncultured Anaerolineales bacterium | reverse complement strand
CTAGCTCCCCCCATAGGGGGGAGAACGCGCGGGCGGAGAGGCCCCCCTCTAAATCCCCCCGCGGAGGGGAGAACGGGCGGGTGGAGAGGCGCCCCTCTGGCTCACCTCATAGGGGGGAGAACGGGAAGAGGAACCCACACGGGAGCGGTGAGAGGGCGAGCCGCAGGGCGCATCAGGCGGTCCGCTGGCACGTTCATCGACTCCGCCAGAAGGTGGAGCCCGATCCCGAGAGCCCAACCTACATCGTCAATGTGTACGGCGAGGGCTACGCGCTAGGTTCGCCGCTAGACACAGAGACCTAAGTGCCGCCGACAGCCTCCACTGCCGACTTCTTCACCGCCTACTTCTGGCTGACAGCTGCCGCGCACTATGGCGCTTTCGCCTTCCTGTGTATAATGGGCCCAGGATAAG
>CAZPJP010000186.1:0-7614 GCA_964586915.1 uncultured Anaerolineales bacterium | reverse complement strand
ACCATGGTGAGATACCGCTCATCCGGGTGAAGGTGCGTTCCCTGGTCCCAATCCAAGCTGTAGAAACGAAAAACGCCTGCTGCGATGAGGATTGCTCCCACGCCCAGCAGGAATCGAAGCCATAGTCGGAACTGAGACCGGACCGTCATCGATCTGATTTCGTATAGCCTAATTTGTTACATCAAGAGAAAAAGGAAAAAGGTCTCCGCGGCAGCAAAATGCGTTCACTACGCGAAGGCAAATCTAGCGACGGCCCCTGGGACGGGACAGCGCCATATCACCGCCCAAGGGACTGGCCCCGAACTTCGCCTCCTCAACCAGTTCCTCCATGATGGCCGCCCCGCTGCGTCCCGTCCGCGGACTGATCGTCACGCCGAGGTCGCGACGGAAGGCGCGGGTCAGGTCATCACCGGTGGCATAGTAGATCAGCGCCATCGCCCGGACAGCGTTGGCAATCGCATACCGCGGCTCAATACGTTCGAGCTCGTCGAAGAAAAAGGCGCAGCTGACAAACATCCGCTGACGATGGATCTGCGCCTCCAACAGACCGATGATCTGGCGACTTGCTTCCTCTGACAAGTAATCCAGGTAGTGATCGGCCAGAAACGCCTGGCGGTCGACCTGTCCCAGCAGGACCCGGATGTAGTCATCGCGCAACCGCCACGGCGCCACGTCGCGACGCCGTATCACCTCAGCATAGACCTCGTCGATGTCGCGAGAGAGATTGTCAAGCGCCCGGCGCAGCGCTCCTTTCCAGTGCCCGCAGCCGCGCGTGCACGGGCAGCCGGTGACCCAACGCCCGAGGTTATGGCTACAACTCCATGCAGTATTGTCCCGTACATTCACTTCAGGCAGCGGGGAAGCCGTTCGGAGGTAGTGCTCCAACGTCGTCACCTCGTAGCTGTCACCCGGCCCCGTTTGGGTAAGGTTGTGGAGCACCGCAGCACCCTGGCGGTGATGGTGTCCAAACGTTTCGCCATCGGTGGCGATCAACGTCAGCGTACCCTCTGCCCGTCCCGCCATCACGCTGTTCATCCATTCCTTAGCTCGCGCCGGTGAGGGCATCTGGAACGACAGGTAATCGGAAAGACCACGGTCCCGAACAAAGACCGCGATCGACTGGTCGTCCGAAAGCCGGACGCGATACGGCCCAGCTCCCCGCGATAGATCCCCGATGATCTGCTCCTCGGAGAGAATCACAAACTCCAAGCCCGCCTGGACAGCGACCTCCAACGTTTCATGATCCACGGCCATCTCCGGCAGCCACATGCCTGCAGGCGAATGCCCAAATCGATAGGTATACGAGCTAATGCCCCAACGGATCTGACACCGCTTATCCCGCCCTCGCGCGAGGGGCAGGATCGTATGATGAACCGACTGAGCGATACTATTGCTGGCCTGAGTCTGGTGGTGATTCGTCCGAGCAGCCTCGATTATGCGAGTGTAGGTCTCAGGGTCGTGCCGTGCCATCCAGCGCAGGAGCGTCCCCCCTATGTTAAAATTGATGCGCTCGAAGTTGCCCAGCTTAGCGTTTGGCGCGTAGCACTCCGCCGTGATGCGCTCGTTCCAATTCGCGAAAGGTGCCGCCGAGGGTTCGCGCCGGTAGTCCCCGGAAAACGGATCGTCCCTGGGGGGCTGGTAGAAATGACCATGGACACACAGCAAAGGTTTGTTGCGACTCACCATCTATGAAGGACTCCCCTTCCCCATCACCAGGTGCCACCCACTACAGCACAAGAAAAAGCGCAGCTCCTCAAGCTGCGCTCAACAGAAACCTACAACACACCTATGTCTTCTCGGCGTGCGTCTTGCGCGCGCGTGTGTACAAGTCTACGTAGGCGCGGGCCGATGTGTCCCAGGAGACATCTCGTGTCGCCACTCGTCGCTGCAGGGACATCCAGCGGGCCTCGTCATCATAGGCCGCAAGAGCTCTCTCCAGCGCACCTAGCAGCGCATCTGCGCTGTAGCTCTCGAACCTGAATCCGGTGCCCCGGTCCGGCTCGGCATCTGCATCCACGACCAGATCGGCCAGCCCCCCCACCGCCCTTACGACCGGAACCGCGCCATAGTGCATCGCAGTCATCAGCCCCACACTTGCGGGTTCCGTCTGGCTGGGCATGACGTAAAGATCCGCACTTCCATATATCCTACGGGCTAAGCGTTCGTCAAAGCGGATGAGCGCGCGGAAATCCCGGCGATAGCGCGCTTGAACCGCCTGAAGGCGCGCAGCGATCTCCTCATCCCCGGTTCCAAGAATGACAACCTGGACGTCCCGGGAGGCCAGTACTGACTCTAGCGCCTCCGGTAGAATATCAAACCCCTTCATCGGATCCAGACGGGTGACCAGACCGATGAGCGGCACGTCGAACCCGGCTGGCAAGCGCAGCTCTCGCTGGAGCGCGGTCTTGTTCACCTGCCGCATATTAAGCGAGTCAACGTCGTAGGTCTGCGCGAGCGCATCATCGGAAGACGGGTCCCAAAGCTCCGCGTCGATTCCGCTCATCATGCCAAAAAGACTGTCGCCGCGGTCGCGCAGCAGTGGGCTCAGATCGCCCCCCAGGTCCGTCTCAAGAAGCTCCTCAGCATACGTCGGGCTCACTGTGCTGATCAGACCGGCGTGCGCGATAGCTTGGGCCATCCAGTTCACCTTGCCGACCGGCTCCACATCGAGATGCGGCAGGTTCATCATCTGCCCAAAGTTCAGGACGAGTCGCCCACACACGCCTTGATAGGCGAAGTTGTGAATCGTGTAGAGCGTGGCGATGTCCCGGTAAGCGGCCTCCGTCCTTCCATCGATGTCCAACCACGCTACAACCGGTGCCGTGTGCCAGTCGTTGGCGTGGACGACGTTCGGCGCGAAATCGAGGGCCGGCAGTGCAGCGATGACCGCTCTCGAGAAGAAGACGAATCGCTGAGGGTCGTCATTGAACCCGTAGACTCGGTCTCGGTTGCCGAAATATTGCTCATTGTAGATCAAGTAAACGGGCACATCACCCACGTCCGTCCGCAACAGATGCGCAGGTTCTGTCCGCGACCCAACCGGCACGGAGATCGAGCTACCGAGTCTGCGCAGTCGGGGCAGGTCAACATGCCGGCGATCACCGTACCGCGGAATCATCAAGCGCACGTCAACACCCAACTTACGGAGCGCCTTGGCAAGCCCACCGACGTACTCGGCAAGCCCCCCAACCTTCGCAAAGGGCACGGCCTCCGCAGCCACCAACAGGACCCTTAACTCTTGGTTCATGCTGACCTCAATACCCAATACCTCACACTCGACAACTTCATTATAGCGGAGATCGTGGGGACGGCAACGACCGATGACAGAGCATCATAGCTCGCCCGCTGTTTCCCCATACACGAAAGCACTGTATACTATCCGCGTCTCTTCTCTGCCAATCAGCAAGGGATGGTTGGTTGTGCGATATCGAGGCATTACGCTCGCCCTTGTATTGCTCCTCAGCGCAGTCCCGTTGGCTCTCGTGGTAGCCGTGACGCCACCACAGACGCCCACCGTGTCTGCCGCGCCGGCGTCCAGATCGACCCTTGCCGGCGCCGTTGTGATCAACGAGGTGGCATGGGGCGGTACGCAGGCCAGTGCTGCGGACGAATGGATCGAGCTCTTCAACACCACCCCTGTAACCCTCAGCCTATTGGGCTGGCGCCTTGCCGCGGTGGACGGTAGTCCGGACATCGCACTGGGCGGCGAGATCGCCCCCTATGGCTTCTATTTGATAGAGCGAACTGACGACGACACGGTCAGTGATATCCCGGCGGATCTGACGTGCCCCTTCGGCTACGGCCTCAACAATTCTGGCGAGAGCCTTCTGTTGCTGGATGCGACCGGCGCACTTGTCGACACCGCCAACGGAGATGGCGGATCCTGGCCCAACGACGGCGAGGGCGGAGCACCGAGCTTCCGCTCGATGGAGCGCGTGACACCCACGACGCCCGACGAGGATAGCGCCTGGGTCAGCAACGATGGCTCCGTCGTGAACGGGCTCGATGCCGACGGGGCGCCCATCAACGGCACGCCTCGGGCACACAACGCTGCATTCCTACCGGTCTTTTCCCAACATCCCGACCTGGCAGTGACAAAGAGCGGTCCCGTGGAGGCTAAGCCCGGCGATCTCGTAAGTTACCGCATCGATCTCCAGAACGTGGGCGGCCTCACCGCCACCACAGCGTACCTGACCGATACACTTCCCACCGGCCTGACCTTCCAGTCTCAACAGAGCGGGCTTCCGTTTACCGAGCGCGCCCCATCCCTCGTGTGGCAGCTCGATGACCTGGCTCCTGGACAGACAGAAGTTGTCACCATCATGGCAACAGTCGATGACGGGTGCCCTTTAGGCACCGCCATGTACAACGAAGTCGTGATCGCAACCCCCGATAGCGAGCTCCTGACGACCAACAATCGCGCCGGCTGCACCACCACCGTGGTGCCCCCAAATACCGACCTGTCGGTCCAGATGAGCGGTCCCGCGATCATCACAACCCCTACATCGATCCAGTATCGCATCGCGCTGGCAAATGCGGGCGCTCACACGGCCACCGCGGTGGCGCTGATCAACACCCTACCGGCGCAGACAATCCTCGTGAGCCAGACCAGCGCCTACCCAATCACGAGCACCCCATCGACGGTCACCTGGACGTTACCGGACCTGCCCCCGGGCTTCGCTACCGCCTTCACCGTCGCGCTGCGCCTCCAGTCACCGATCACGGCGGTTGATCACATCACCAACGCGATCGCGATCACCGCCACCACGCTGGACACGGATCTCGGCAACAATCATACCCACTGGGTCACCCAGATGGGAGAGGCACGGCTGCTGATCTCGGGCGTCCTATACGATGGCTACCAGTACAGTGACGCGGATGAAGCCGTGCAGGTGGTGAACGTCGGCACTGCGTCAGAGGATCTCAACGGTTGGCACATCTGTAAAGAACTCGCGGGCGAGCTTTCCTGCAAAGCCCTCCCATCTCTCTCGTTGCCTCCCGGCACCAGAGCCTGGCTCGCGCGCGACGCATTAGCCTTTGCCGCGTCCTTTGGCTTCGCGCCCGACCGCGAGCTGCCGAGCTGGTTGCAGCTCGCGAACGAAGGCGACGAAGTGATGTTACGCGCGCCTAACGGTCGCATTGCCGACACCCTCGTCTATGGCGAGGGCAATACGGAGGTACCCGGCTGGCAGGGAGCGCCCTTGAGCTACTACTACAACTACCTGATGGGCGAGACCGGTCAGATCCTGCATCGCAGGATGTCCGAGCGGACCGGGCTCCCCGTCATCGACACCGACTCGGCCCTTGATTGGATGCAGACCCCTGACGATGTGAGCTTCGGTCGCCAGGTGCAGTACCCCGGCTGGGACACCGATAAGCTCTACCATCCCACCAAGGTCCAGCAATCGAGCACCGTGATCGTCGGCGTCGCACCGGACAACGCCTTCGATGTGATCTCCCAGACGCTGCTCCAGGCGCGCCGCACCATCTCGATAGAGGTATACAGCCTGCGCCATCCGGAGATCATCGAGCTGCTCGCACGGAAGGCTGAAGAGGGGGTGCGGGTGACCGTGTTACTTGAGGGCAACCCGGTCGGTGTCGCCGTTTCAAGCCCAGAATGGCAGACCCAGCTATACGCGTGCCAGCTGTTGGAGAGGGCGGGAGGGGCGTGCTGGTACATGATCCACAGGCCTGAGGATCGCATCTACAACCGGTACCAGTATATGCACGCGAAGCTGATCATCGTGGATGACGCTTGGGTTGCGCTCAGCACCCAGAACCTGACACAAGGCGGACTTCCGGCCGATCCCAAGGCCAATGGCACCTTCGGCAGTCGCGGTGCAGTCCTGGTCACCGATGCACCAGCCCTGGTTCAGCGCGCTGCCGAGGTCTTCCGTCTGGACTTCGACCCAGCCCATCACCGCGATCTCCTGCGCTGGAACACGGACTATCTCGATCGCTATGGAGCGCCGGACCCCGCTCTCATCGACCTGACCCAGACGGACTGGACCAGTTACACCGTCAGGTTTTCCGACCCGTTGGTGATCTCAGGGGTCTTCGGCTTCGAGCTGTTCACGGCGCCCGACGCAGCCTTGCGCCGCTCTGACGCGTTGCTGGGCCTGCTCAGCCGGGCGGGCCAGGGCGACGAGCTCTACGTAGAGCAGCTCTACGAGCCGCATAGCTGGGGATATGATCCGGAGGCCGATCCCAACCTGCGACTACAAGCCTACATCGATGCGGCGCGACGGGGTGCGAGGGTGCGCGTCTTGCTCAACAGCCGGAGCTTCATAGAAGGAGATACCGGAAGCTCTGAATCAGCACTCCGCACCGCACAGTACCTCAACGACCTAGCGAGGCAGGACAACCTTGACCTGCGGTGTGCGCTGGGCGATCCGACCGGGGATGGCATCCACAACAAGATGATTCTCCTCGACCTGCACAGTGAGGGGAGATACGTCCACGTCGGATCCATCAACGGCAGCGAGACCTCGAGCAAAGTCAACCGCGAGGCGGTCGTGCAGATCCGGTCCGATGAGGTCTACGGCTACCTCTTGCGTGTCTTTACCACCGATTGGAGTCTGTCCAACCCCGTCTTCCTGCCGATCATGACGCGGCGCTACACACCACCGCCCTCACCCGCCGATTACGCCGTCATCAGTGAGGTGGCCTACACCGGGTACCGGGCAACGGAATGGATCGAGCTGTACAATCCCACGGGGCAGCCCATCGACTTGAGTGTGTATAAGCTAGGCGATGCAGAGGCTGCGGACGTTTTCGAGCCCATGTTCCAGTTTCCCCTCGGCACCACAATAGGACCCCGCGCGACGCTGGTCATTGCCGTCAACGCCAACTCGGTGCCAGCAGCCAACCTAGAGTTCTACGAGAGCGCTCCCGAGGTACCCAATATGCTCCCGTACCCGGCGTGGGGAAGCACGGACTATCCACTGGCGCTCCGGAACGAAGGTGATCAAGTGCTGCTCCTGGATGGCAACGACCGACCGGTCGACATCGTCGTCTGGGGCGACCGCGGCTATCCCGGTGTCGTGCCCCACCCGGGCGTCACAATAGAGGGAGCGTCTCTGGAGCGCCATCCCGCCCATATCGACACCGATGATTGTGCCATAGACTTCCGTGAGCGGTATCCACCGACGCCCAACAGCATACCGTCGGTGATCGCGCGGAATGCCAGGTAGTGAGGCCCCGGACTTCTGCAGACCCGTCCGCTATCGCTCTTGGGCCGCGACCATAGGATCGAAGCTGGGCGCAGTATCGACGACCTCCTCGACCTTCAACCGCGCCAGCAGCCCACCCCCCAGCAACATCACAGCCCCGAGCCATTGATACCATTCAAGCCGGTCGCCGAGAAAGACAAAGGCCAACGTCAGGCTGATAGCGAGCTCGACCAGATTGAGTATCGCCGTCTGCGCCCCACCCAGACGCTCTAGGCTAAAGAACATCGCCATTCGGGAGAGCGCGGTCGTCAGCCCTAGCGCTCCAATCGACTCCCATCCCGACACCGAGATGCCGCCAAGCAGGATTCCGCCGCAAAGCAGACGCGCTGCGAGCACGGTCCCCGCCATACCCGTCAGAATGTATAGCGTTCCGGAGCGGGAC
>CAZPJP010000185.1:0-7668 GCA_964586915.1 uncultured Anaerolineales bacterium | reverse complement strand
ATGCTGCATATTGGTTCAATTCTGCTCTGGTTATGACTTTTAAAACACACCCTAGAATCGCGCTCATGTTCTCTTTTCCCTAGGTCTGGGTGGGGCAGCTCGTGTTCTGCGGCAGGAGAGGAAGAGAAAGCTCGGTCTGGCAAAGGGAAAGCCGCAGGCGCGAGCGCGCCCACGGCTCGACCCTCGATTCTACGTTACTCTGTCAGACGGTCGGTCAACTCGGAGTGGGGCGCACCGCTAGGAGGGTGCGCCCCTGTGAACGAGATGACGCCCGGGATTGCCAAGCTAGATTGACCAAGTATCAGGATGACCATTGCCGAGTATCCTTTCGATCCCAGTATACTACACTCAGCTAAGGTAGCACTGGTTGCAGAATGGGTGGGCTGATGGGACGGAGTCTCAGGCGTAGCACGCTACGCGTCGCGTTCACAAAGACCTGACGCCCCACGCTGGTCATCGCTGTAGGCGGGGCGTCGAAGCCCCAGAGCAGGTGTTGGCCGTCCTTGCTGATGATCTGGTAGTGCGTCGCGTCGTCGCTCTGCCGCCCGATCGCCGTGACGCCGGAGATGGATGAAGGATAGTGAACGGCGACGAAGGCGCTGTTGGATCCGTAGAGCGTGACGATCTGGCTGCCGGGTATGCTAATGTCGTTGGGCGAGTTCCACACTGCGTGGTCGGCGTCGACGACGCGGACATCGCGCCCATTGGAGCCCACCCAGGTGCTTCCCCAACCGATGGGCTCCCCGATCTCCTCGAAGTAGGAGGACCCGCCCCTGCCCAGGCCGACGACCGAGGCGGAGGCGTCCTCAATGCGCTGAGCCTGGTTGCCAGCGGCGTCGCCCCAATCGAAGCCGCTGCCGGTGTCGGGGCCGATGAGGACGAGGCGATAGTCGTTGAAGTCGGTGGACATGATCGCGCCCATTGCAATGAGATCGACTTGGTAGTCGTTCTCCTCCAGCAACGACTTGTATGCGTTGGCCATCGTCGTGTCGGTCCGGTAGATGTAGATCGCGCTGGTGAGGCAATCGAGGCTAAACGTAGCCTGATTGGACGTAACCTCGTTCGGCGACAGGATCCGCAGGCGCCGCCAGCGCTCACCGTCGGCGCTGAGGCTCCAGCTTGTGTTGACGGTCTTGGTTCCGGGGCTGTCAAAGACCAAGCTCTCCTCAGAAACATCTGCACCATCGCTGCGCTCCCACACGTAGGTGACCGTTCCCGTGCCGATCACCGTGATCTGCCCGGTGAAATTGAACTCCTGTGGACAGCTTCCGGTGTGAGATGTCGGGCTGACGCTCACCTGGAGCTCGGTGACCTCGAAAGGCGGGACCGGCGTCGGTGGGAAGGCCGCCCCGCCCAATCCCGTGACGTCTACGTTGCAGTCCGTCAGGAAGCTCTGATCGACCCAACCTTCCTCGCCGGCGCCCACCACCTGTACCTTGACCCACTGCCCATCGGGGAATCCCACGTCGCTGTAGGCCTGGGGTTGGAGCTCGGTCCCGGCGGGCAACGACCGGATGGGCGGCTCGTATGCGGTGCCAGGACCCTCGCGCAGCCGCAAGCCATCGGTGGCGACAAGGCACCGTTGGGCCTGGACGATCACCTGGACCTGAGCCTGCGTCTCGCCCCCTGGCCCGCGAGCGACCAGCGTGTAGACTGTATCGCTCGAGGGAGCTGGGACGTCTCGGTTCCCGGTGAGCCCCACGGGCCCGAGCCCAGGCTCGATGGTCACGGTATCGGTCCGATCGGTCTCCCAGACAAGCTGGATGGTCGGTGTTGCACCCTCGACCACGGTGCTGGGGTTGGCCGAGAACGAGGTGATCTCTGGCGCATCCGGCTCTGGGGTCGATACGACGACCCTCTCGGACTGCTCGACCGATCGCCCCTGATTGGTGGCAATCAACGTGTAAGTCTCCGTCTGCTGCGGGGTGTCTTTGCGCTCACCGCTGGCGTCAACGGTGCCGAAGGGCTGGACCCTGACGCTCTCTGCGTTGCTCACGCTCCAGCGAATCGTGATCTCCTGGCCTTGGACAACCTCGGTTGGGAAGACCGACCATTCGTTGACCACCGGCTCCTCAACCGTCACGCTGACCGGTATATTGAGGGACTCCCGGCTGGAGCGTAGGAGATTGGCGGCGACCAAATCGACGGTGACATCGTCGCTGAAGCCCTCCTCGAACGTGTATTCTCCGATTGCCGGGTCCACCTCGATACCAAAGGGCCGCAGTTCCACGCGCCGGGCGTTGTTGATGCGCCACCGTAGGGTGACGGCCTGTCCGGCCTCCGGATTGGGGGGGACGACCTCCGCAAGCTCAATGACCGGTGGTCGGGTGAGGAAGAGGGCCGCCACCACACAGACGATCGCCAGGAGGCCCATCAGGACCGAGGGCACCCACGTCGGGATCAGCGCTTTGCTGACGAGCTCGCCGCTGTGCTCCTGCGCCTCCCCCTGTGAGGGCTGTACTCGGACGGCGAAGGGGTGCGTCGTGGCGCCGCCAATCAGCGCGCGTTTCTGTGGCTTGCCGCGGATCTCCGCGGAAGCGCTCTCGCCCTGGGGCACCTTGATCTGTGCTTGCGGTGGCTCGAACGCCAGCTCGTTGCCCCGGTCGGTGCCGCTGATCGTGTAGGTGTCGGGGAAGTTTCCCTCATTCTCAACCGTGACGCGTGTGGGTTGTCCGGCTGGTACCTTTTGTGGGTGCAGCCCGCTGCGAAACTGGCTGTAAGGCGCAACGGTCAGCGACGCCTTGACCTCGACAGACTCTGAGGGCATGTCCCGGCTCATCACCTGTACCGTCAAGGTATAGCGACCCGCGCGGCTCTCCGGCGTTCGTGGCGGATGCAGAATCAGGGTGACCTCCTGCTGCTGTCCCGGCATCAGCTGGACCACCGGTGGCAGATCGACCCAGTTCGCCGGGATGCCGTCCACCGCCACTTTGAAGTGATCGACGATGGATCCCTGATTGAGGAGCATCAACGTCGTCACGGCGCGCTCTCCAGGCGCCAGGGCGATCTGCGTTTCCTCCATCACGACGCCAACGCGCCCCTCGCCGGTGCTGGTGCGAAGCAAGTGCGAATTCGCCGCCCGTGGGCTGGTGCCTGCCGGTCCACGAGTCAACTGGCCTGTAGCTGCGCGACCGGCGCCCACAACCAGGCGCAGCCAGGCGTCCCCTACACGCAGCGGTTGGTCGGGCGACCAGGGCTCGGGAACGCCTGGGAGCAGCTTGGCGCCGCCGATGTAGGTGCCGTTCGTGCTGTCGAGGTCGACGACGCGGTAGGCGCTGCCGTCCCGTTCGATGCGCGCGTGGTGGCGCGAGACATTGGACGTGTTAAGCACTAGATCGTTGTCCTCAGCCCGGCCCACGGTCACGGTCTCGCTAGAGATCCTGACCTCCGTGCTGGTCCCGTCGGGCAGGCGCGCTTGGATCGTGTCGCCAGGTCTCTGCGGTTCGGCGAACTCGTTCAATACCGACGCGCCCCGTGGCTCCACCAGGCTCCTTTGATATTGCGTCATCAGACTCTCGTTGGCTACGACGGCGGTCGCCTCCCCGGCGACGGCGGTTGCCTCAGAGACGGTGGCGCGGAGGCTCTCGGCAAAGGTGGCTGCATCCTCCCAACGCTCGTCAGGCCGCTTGGCCATCGCCTTCAGGATGACCCGCTCCAAAGCCGGAGGCACATCCGGCTTGATCGCCCTGGGCGGCTCCGGCTGCTCCTTGGTATGATAACGTATGGCTTCGGAGATGGTCTTGGCCGGGAAGGGCGGACGACCTACCACGAGCTCGTAGAGCATCACGCCCAGCGAATAGACATCACTGCGGGCGTCTGTGTCCTCACCCAATGCTTGCTCGGGTGACATATAGGTGGGGGTCCCCATCGAGGTGCCGGCCTGGGTGATCCGCTGGCCTTCCATCAGCCGCGCGAGGCCGAGATCGGTCAGCACCGGACGGTACGGCAGGCCACCGGCTGGCTCGGGCTCGATCATGATGTTGCTGGGCTTGAGGTCCCGATGGAGGACGCCGTGGCGGTGGGCATAATCCATCGCCAACGAGACCTGCTGGATGATCTGAATCGCTTCACTCAGCGGAATCCATCTCTCCCGTGCCTTGAGATCGTCGAGCATCTGGCGTAGGTTGTCACCTTGGATGAACTCCATGACGATGAAGAGCAGGCTCGCCCCTTCAGGCGTGCGTTCCTGGCCAAAGTCGTAGACCTGGACGATGCTGGGATGGTCGAGGTGTGCAGCGGTCCTTGCCTCCTGCAGAAACCGCTCTCGGAAGCTCGGCTGTCTCGAGAGGTGTGGGTGCATAATCTTGATGGCGACGTCACGTTGCAGCGTCAGGTCCCGGGCGTTGAAGACGGCGCCCATCCCGCCCTCTCCAAGCAGGCTTGTGAGTTTGTAGCGCCCGAGCGATTGGCCTACCAGTCTCTCCATAAGATCTCTCCTTGATGGCTACGGTTCCCCGCAACCGCCCCTCCACGCTTGTGTGGACGCATGCTTTATTAAGATAATTATAACATTAATTCCAAGGGAATCACATCTCGGACGCGAGCTACTCGAACTCAAGGGTGTACATCGTGTGGGCGGGCTTGTGCGCATCGATCAGGCGCTCGATCAGCGCTCGGTCCGACGTAACAGCGGACGCAGGGAGAACCACCTTGAACGTGTAGGGGTCCAAGGATGAATCTGTGTCGATGATCCTCGGCGGGTGCCCTGTGTAGATCTCAAGGACGCGGCTGAGGGCCCAGCGCGTGCCGCGGCGTGCATAGATGCGGTGGGCCTCCCGTAACAGCTGCCTGCGCTGAGCCTCGCTCCACGATGCGTCGAAGAGGAGATCGAACCAGTTGGCGAGCCACGGCAAGAAGTCAGTCGGCGCTGTTCCCGGATCGAGGTAAAGATCGAAGCCGTCGATATTCCACTCGATTGGGGTGAGGATGGCCTCGAAGATGCCCAGGAACCGGCTCATGAAATCCGTATGATAGATGCCGGGCAGGTACCCTAACAATCTCTGACTTCGCATCCCCAACCCGGGCGGCACCGATGCTTCGGGTGGCACTGCCGGAGCAAGCGGTGAACCGGAGGGCGGCGGTGGAGGGCCGGTGGGTCTTCCCGGCTCACGCTCAGGGATCTCCTCACTGGTCCCCTCGGCGGGGCGCGCTACCTCACCCTGATCCTCCTCCTCCTCCGGTTCGGCGCTCGGCGCTACAGCTGGCGTCTCCTCGGCCTGCAGGACGACGGTACGCCCTCTCTCCTCAGCGGGGCGTTCAGCCGGCGGTTCGGACGAGGGAACCTCAACCGGCGTAGCCCGAAGATAGAGGGTGTAGGGACCGATGTGAATCTCGGTGCCCGGGTCGAGCGGTGTGGCTACGTTGGTCGGGATCTGCTCACCCTCGACATACGTGCCATTCGAGCTTCCTAGGTCCATGATCTCGCAACGACCCTCGTCGCACCGGATCGTAGCGTGCTGGCGCGAGATTCGCTGATCCTCGAGCACCAGATCGTTGCCCACCTGGCGTCCAATGGTGATGGTTTGTTCCAGAGGGATCTCTGTCCTCTCCCCCTCGGGAGATACGATCTCGAGATTGAAGCTCAGACGCTGTGCCACGTATAGCCCCCCTGCTTCCTGCGCTGCGCGTACGCGAGCCTAGACAAATTCGACCTCGTGAGTGCCCGAGGCGACGACGCCGTGGGCAATGACCTCCAGAGACTCGATGGGATCCCCCTGAGCTGGGCCCCCGGCCTGCGCTGGACGCATCTGGACGCCCCGAATGAACTGCACGTCCGCCATCCCTTGCAGGGACTGGTAGACATCCGACACAAACAGATCCCGTCCAAAGGGCCAACCTGTGCCGTCGACCCCGCCGGTCAAGGGGTTGAGGAACCGGTAAAGACGCCTGAGTGTCTCTGCCTCGACCTCGGCCTGATCGGCGCCGGGCGTTGCCCGGAGCTGGACCCGACAGGAGACCCAGTAATAGGCCGGCGGTCGGATATCTAGGCGCGTCGTGAGCAGCCTGCGCTCGTCGAGGTACTGCGTGAGGGCGTTGACATCCTCTGGATCGAGCTCCAACCGCCCTGGCGCCAGGTACTCCTCCGGCTCCGCGACGCGGGGGATGACCAGGACGTAGACTTGCCCGGGCACGACCCTGCCGGCCTCCGCTGGTCTCGGTTGCAGGCATTTGACGCGACCGATAGCGGCAGGCAATGCCTGCCGGGCGAGATACTCGTAGTCTGACTCGGTCACGGCTCGATCCCTGGATCGCAGAAGGGCCGGCGCACGCATCATGGCCGACTCGAGGGATTCGGCGTCCAGCCCGCCCCAGGCCGGTTCGCGGTTGTTGACCCGGGCGACGTAAGGAATCGCGGTCTTGAGGGTGTTGAGAACCCCGGTTTGCACATTGCCCTCCTGCCCTCCGCCATACCGGTACCGTCTGAAGACCAGGTTGGCGTGGCGCGGGGGAATCGCGCCGTAGAGCTTGATCGTGCCATCCCGCTGCCGGATCGCAGGCCCCAGGCGCAGCTCTCCGGTGACGCTATCCAGGGTGTAGTGGCGAGCATTGGAGGTCGAATCCGCAAAGTCGGTAACTTCCGTCCATCGTTCCGGGCCGCGCCCTTCGACCTGAACCACCAAGGTCTCCGCCGGTCCGCGATCGAGGACCGGCGTATGTTGGAGCTCGAATCGCTGCCCTGGCGTGCCGTCGCTCTGTCCCAGGAACTCGTCGGTGATGACCTGGGCGTGTGTCGCCGGGATAGTTCCACCCCAGGTTGCGACCTTGGCCTGGCGCAGGACCGGGGTCTTTTCGAAGCGGCGCATCCCCTCCTGGCGCTCGGTCCCCGTGATCTCCTTGATGCGGGCCCGAACCCAGAACAAGTCTCCCTTCTCGAAATCATAGGGCCCCATCTTCGGGAGGTGGATCTGGACCCGTCCAGCGGTGTTCATACTCCGGGTTGTATCGATCTCGACATCGCATCGCTCCCAGCGGTCGTTGGGATCGCCGGTGGAGGCCTCCCAGACGTAGGGCGGTAGTGTGGGGTCGACCCCGGCGCCGCCCGCCGGGTCGAAATCCATCTCGAAGCCCAGGATGTGGTGACTGAGATCGTTCTCAAAGCCGAAGTAGAGGGCATCGTCGGGTTGAGGGACGCTGGCGAAGACCTCGAATCCACCAAAGCCCGCCGCCAGACGCCGCAGGTTCTGATCTCGATAGCTCGTCTGGCCGCCTTCGCGTGCGTGCACCCGCGAGAAGACGGCTTTGAGGCTCGGCGGCCTTACCCTCAGGTCCTCGTCTGTGGTGAAGACGATGGAGGCCTCGCGCTCGGTCTGTGTCGTCGCGACCTCGGTGCCGGCAGGGATGACCATCGTCGTCTCGTGGGGCTGCGACAGCCAGAACGTGACGGGCGCCTCTGCGGGGACCGGCTCGCGCAGGGTGATGCCCAGCATCTCCATAAACTCGATCTTGTGGCGATCGGGTACCTGATTGAGCCGGTAAAGGAGGATATCGGTCATCCACGCGAAGAGCTCGATCAGCGTCACGCCAGGGTCGCTGACGTTGTGATCGGTCCACTCCTTGCAGTAATGAGGAATGCGTTTCTTGGCCTCATCGACGATGTCCTGAAACTGGCGGTCGTCCAGTCTTGGTTTCGGTAGCGCCATCCCGGCCTCCATCTGGTCAAGCTGGCAA
>CAZPJP010000184.1:0-7802 GCA_964586915.1 uncultured Anaerolineales bacterium | reverse complement strand
ATTCGCTGCCGCTCCCCCTCCCCAAAGCGTGCCCTGAGCGAGCTTGTCGCGCCCGCAGTCCTTGAGGAGCTTGTCGCGCCCGTAGGCCTTGAGGGACCTGTGGGCGTGAACCCTGGCGCTGGCGCCTCTGCGTCATCGGGCGTGTCCTCTACGAGCTGCACGACGTGGCTGGCCAGGTCCTTGACGCTGAAGCTGCCCTTCTGCCACACGGATTCGGCATAGGCCTCCAGCCGTTGGCGGGCCTCAGGGCTCAGCGTCTTGGCCGAGACGATGATCACCGGGATCCGGGCCGTGCGGGGATCGGACTTGATCGCATCCAGCACGGCGAAGCCGTCCATCTCGGGCATCATAAGATCGAGCAACACCACGTCCGGCTGACGCTGGCGCACGAGATCCACCCCGTCCTTGGACGTATTAGCCTCGAAGACGCGATAGTGGCGATAGGTGTTCAAGAAGCGGCGCATGAGCCGGCTGTCGTTGGGGTTGTCGTCAATGATCACCACGGTCGTGATCCGTTCATCCAACTCCTCAAGCGTCGCCGCCAGCCCCTCTGCGGGGCGGACAGCCTGCTGTGTCTTGACGGAGAGGTTGAGGATATAGCGGTCCTCCAACGCGTACTTCTCGGCGCTGAAGGTGTGTCCCGAGCAGTTAACGACGACGGTCTCGTCGGGACGGATCACGCCGCGCTCCAAGAGCCTGTCGAGGCCGGCGAAGGCGACGCTGGCCGCCGGCTCCATAGAGACGCCCTCCATACGCGCCACACGCCGCATTGCGCGAAAGGCCTCCCCGTCGGTGACGGAGATCATAGCGCCGCCGTATCTGTCCGCGGCCCGCTTGAGGATGCGATAGGCTATGCCGGGGCTGCCCGTGGCCAGGACGGTGATCAGGCTGTCGGGCTGCTCGACGGGCACCGCCTCGTCGAGTCCGCGCTCCCACGCGCGCACCATAGGGTTGCACCCTCGAGTCTGGACGACCGCGATCTTGGGCACGTGGTTGATAAGCCCGGCCGCCGCTAGCTCCTCGAAGCCCTTGAGCACCCCCAAGGGCCCGATACCACCGGAGACCGCCTGGACGTACCAATCGGGCGCGCCCCAGCCTCCGTCAGGGCGCCGAGGCCATTGCTCGGCGATTTCGAAGGCGATGGTCTTCATGCTCTCTTTACAGGGGATGGACCTGGCGCCGCCATCGAGGGTGAGCCCCCGCCGCTTGGCGAAACTCGCGGCGATTGCCTTGGCCTGGTCGTAGGTACCGCTGACCTTGATCACCTCGGCGTCGTAGAGCGCCAGTTCGCGCATCTTCTCCGCGGGCACGCTGCTGGTCACGAAGGCCCAGAGCTTGATCCCGGCCCGCGCGCAATAGGCGGCGTAGGCGGCTGCGGCGTTCCCGGTGGAGGCAAGGACGACTTCCTCAATACCCTGGGCCTTGAAGGCACTGACTGCGGTGGCGGCCTGGCGGTCCTTGAAGGAGCCCGTGGCGTGCTGTCGCTCGTCCTTGATCCAGATCTCCGCGTGGCCCGTCTCTCGCGTCAGCCCCTCGGCGGGTATCAAGGGGGTCCAACCCTCGCCCATCGTGACCGGCTGAAACCCCTGAGGGAAGGGATAGAGCTCCTGATAGCGCCAGAGGGACGCCACTCGCTCCTTGAGCAATGAGCGCCAGTCCTCAGGGAGCGCCGACATATCGTACTCGGCATCCAACCAGGAGCCGCCGCACGACGTGCATGCCCGCGCATACGGGTCGGGTGGCATTAGATAGCCGCACTCGAGACAGCGCGCGCCTGAGAAGAGGCCGGCGCCCTGAGGGCCTGTACACGCCACCGGGCTTGTGGGCTTCACAGGTGTGGTCACAATGCGTTACCTCCTTTCGACCGCTGAAACGCAGTGGGCATCCACAGGGATCTCCCTACCCTCCGACCGGGATGCGCACCGTGAAGGTGCTGCCCCGGCCTAACTCGCTCTCGACGGTCAGGTCGCCGTCGTGGAGCTCGACGAGGTGCTTGCTGATGGCTAATCCGAGGCCCGTGCCCTCTGCCCGCCGGGTGCTGGAGCCGTCGACCTGACGGAAGCGCTCGAAGAGGTTGGGCAGGTCCTTCTCGGCGATGCCCACGCCGGTGTCCGCAACCACGATCGAGATATAGCCCTCGGCCTCGACATGGCGCGCCTGGAGGCGAATCTCCCCTTCGTCGGTGAACTTGATCGCGTTGGAGACGAGGTTGTTGAGGACCTGCGCGAGCCGAATGGGATCGGCCATCACCTGTGGTAGCTCCTCGTCGGCAGAGATATGGAGCTCGATGGGTTTGGGCTGCTGATGGAGCAGCCCCAGGCTGTGGCTCCTGGTCTGTTCAAGAAGCGCAGCGACGTCGACAGGCTCCTTGTTGAGGGTCATCCGTCCGGCCTCGATCTTGGTCAGGTCCAGGATGTCGTTGATGAGGCGCAGGAGCTGCTGACCGTTCTCGAAGATCACGGTGACATCCTCCTCCATGTCCGGGGTCAGCTCGCCGTCGATGCCCATCAGCATCACCTCGGCGTAGCCGAGAATGGAGTTGAGGGGCGTGCGGAGCTCGTGGCTCATGTTGGCGAGGAACTCGCTCTTCAGGCGGTCCACCTCCCGCAGCCGCTCCGCTGCGGCCTGGATCTCCTCGAAATACTGCGCGTTGCGGAAGGCGATGGCGATCTGTGCCGCCAGGGTGCTGAAGACATCGACGTCTGGCTCGGTAAAGCGAGCTGGGGTGCTGTCCTGCACGTCGAGCACCCCAACGACCTCGTCTCCGACGACCATCGGGATGGCAACCTCGGAGCTCGTCTCGGGCAATAGGGGATTCGGTAGGAAGGCGGGGTCCTCGGTGACGTCGTCGACCAGGACGATCTCACGGGTTCGCGCGGCCTGCGCTACGAGGCTGGGCCGTTGGTCGAGCGCGATGGTGTGGCTGCGCTCGCGCATGATGCGCCCGGCTTCCCCCGAGCCGACCCGCATGACGAGCTGGCGCTCGGCCGTGTCGAGGGTGTAGACGTGCAGATGGTAGACGCCGAATCGCTCCTGCACCAGCGGCACGACGGATTCTAAGAGCTCGGTGGGGTCGAGGATCGCGCTGACCTGAGCGGAGACGTCGGCGGCGGTGCGCAGCTGCATCGCAAATCGTCGCAGCTCGGCCTCGGCGGCCTTGCGGTCGGTGATATCGCGGACGATAGCCGCCACGCTGATGGGCTCGCTTCGCTCGCCCCTGACCGCGAAGACGGTAAGCGCGGCCTCGAAGATCGTGCCGTCCTTGCGCACCTGCTGGGCCTCGCCCTGCCAGCCCGCCTCACCGGCGGCGGGTAACGTCTGGGTCAACAGCACCTCCACCTCCGACGGTGGCCAAAGGTCGGGAAGCGTCAGCCCCGCGTCTCCTGGGTGCCCTACCATCTCCTGCTGTGACGGGTCGTAGCCGAAGAGCTGGTGGGCAGCGGGGTTCGCGTAGATGATCGAGGCGGAGAGATCGGCCATAAAGATCGCATCGACGGCGTTCTCGGCGAGCGCTTGGAAGCGCGCGATCTCCTGCTGGGCGCGCTTCTGCGCCGTGACGTCGCGGGTGATGGAGACCACACCCTCGGGCTCGTCGTCCTCGCCCCAAAGCAGCGCTGAGCTCTGCTCCGCATCGAACGTGCTCCCATCCTGACGGAGCATCGGAATCTCCAACGTCTCACCCTCGCCCCTCTCCAACGACCGGCGCATGTTCTCCGCCATGCGGGACCAGCCGGACCTGGTCACCAGGTCCATCGCGCTCCGCCCCACGAGATCGCTCCGGTTTGCGTAGCCATGCAGTCTCAGGGCGGCCTCGTTCAGGTCGACGATACGCCCCATCATGTCCGTCACGATAATGCCCTCGGTCATCGCGTTGAAGATGGCCCGCACGGTCTGGACTGAGCTGCGGAGCTCCTGCTGTGTCGCCCTCTGCTGCTCGAATAAGATGGCGCCATAGAGCGCGTTGGCCAGTTGGCCGGAGAGCGTGCGGAAGACGTCTAGGTCAGACGTCGTGAAGTAACCGATGGTGTCGGATTGGACGTCGAAGACACCCAGGACCCGGTCACCGATGATAATCGGGACGGCGACCTCGGACTGAGTATCAGGGAGCAAGAGGTTGGGGAGGAAGTCGGGCGCCTCGGAGACATCGTTGACGAGGACCGGTTCGCGCGTCCGCGCCGCCCGTGCGACGAGGCTGCGGGGATGATGGAGCGGGATCTTGTGACCCTGCTGAACCATAATGTGCCCAATGCGGCCATAGCCTGCCCGCAGCACGAGTTCCTCATCGTCCTCCAGCAGGTAGATGTGCGCGTGATAGAGCTCGAAACGCTCCTTGAGGAGCGGGATGACGGCGGCGAGGAGCTGATCGGGTTCGAGGATGGCGCCCACCTGCTCGGCGATCTCCGCGGCGGTCCGCAGCTGCACGGTGAACCGATCGCGAGCTGCCTGGGCCTGCTTGCGCTCGCTGATGTCGCGCACGAAGACGCAGTTGAACTCCACGTCGCCGTACCGAAGGTAGTTTGCCGTGACCTCCACGGGAATGAGCTTACCCTTCTGGGTCCGGTACTCCGTCTCAATCGTGAAGCGCTTCTGCTCCTTCACTTTCTGCCAGTGGACGCCCCAGACGCTGGGAATCATGTTAGGGTCGAGTTTGGAGATGCCAGGCAAGGAGCACAGCTCCGTTCTGGTGTACTCGAGCAGGCGGCACGCGGTCTCGTTGGCGGTATAGAGGGTGCCGTCCGGGCGGATCCAGAGAATGGCGGCGGGCGCGTGGTCGACGGAGAACTGCGTCAGGCTGAGCTGGTCCTGGAGGCGGGCCTGTTGCAGCGCCATCGCGCCCTGCTCGGCCAGCGTATCATATCGGAAACGCGCCTGCCGGTCGAAGGCCCCTGGCTGCTGCGCCAGGACGGCGAGAACACCGACTCGCTGCCGGTGAGCTGTTAGCGCATAGGCTGTGAGGCTTTGGATGCCGGCGGCTCGCAGTGCCTGCCGGAAGCCCTCGGGCAGATCGGCCACCTCCGCGAGATCCTGGGCCACAAACGTGTCCTGGGCCACGAACGTGTCCTGGGCCACCAGCTGGAAGAGCGGGAACTCCCCGGCGCGGGCGCGCGCCCCTACCGTCAGCCCGGCTTCCGGAATCTCCTCCCCGGTCACGCGCCGGACCTCCAAAGTGGCATGGTTGGCTTCAGGATCGAGCAGCGCGATCACAACGGTCGCGCCGTCACCCGCTGCTGCCTGGGCAGCCAAGGCGTCCAGCACCGCCTCCTGCGTCTGCGCTTCGGCCAGGGCTTCGCGGATCTCCAGTCGTACGCGCGTCTCAGTGAGGCTCTCCTCGATGCGGTCCACAAAGCGCGCGTTCTGCAGGGCTGTGGCGATCTGGCCCGCCAGCGTGAAGAGCACGTCACGGTACGCTTGGCTGAATGCGTCCTGCGCATCATCCTGCACGTCGAAGACGCCCAGAACCTCATCACCGACGACCATCGGCAGGGCGAGCTCCGACTTTGTGTCGGGTAGCAGCGGGTTGGGGAGCCAATCATCATTGCCGGCGACGTCGTTGACGACCACGGGGGCGCGGGTTCGGGCGGCTCGCGCCACGAGGCTCTTCTCCGCGTCCAGAGGGATCTTGTGCCCCCGCTTGAGCATCTTCCGTCCCGGTTCGCCGTAGCCGGCGCGGAGGCGCAACTCGCGGCTTTCCAGATCGAGCGTGTAGACGTGGGCGTAGTAGACGCCGAACCCCTCTTTCAGGAGCGGAATGACGGTGTTGAGCAGCTCATCAGGGTCGAGGATAGCGTTGACCTGGCCGGAGATCTCCGAGGCGATCCGCAGCAGCATCGTCAGTGCCGGTGCATCCGCGTGACGGGCCGCATCCTTCTGGTTCATCTGTGTAGGATCATCGTGGCCATCAGCTGGGCGCGTGTCCTCGGCGGATGATAGGGCAGGGGACGCTGCATCTCGAGTTTCTGACCGCCGCTGGTTCATGTCTCAGCCAACCCTCACTTCTGAAAGACGAAGATGTACTCGTGCTTGAAGACGTAGAAGCCGGCCACCAAGGCCCGGTAACGCCATAGCGCCTGCTGCTCGCGCTTAGCACGGGTGCCGTTGAGGTTCTTCACGACGATGCTCTTGAGGGTGCAGCCTTGTTCCATCACGGCCTGCATCAGCCGAAACCCCAGCGGGATCCACGCGCCATCCTGGTATTTGTCCCCAATGACGACGGCGAGGTACCGTCCGTCGGCCAACACGGCCATCCCTCGTGTCGCGATGTCTGCAAACCGCTCGACAAAGCCGTCGACCGTCGCCGCGTTGGAGAGGTTTGCCTCGCTTTCGCCAAACTGAATAATGTCATGGTAGGGGGGGTGGAGGATCAGCAATTGCACCTCGGCGACCCCGTGGTCGTCGACGAGGGCCTCGAAATCGAGAGTGGCGCTATCGCCCCGCGTGACGGCGGTCGTGACATTGTAAGGGTTTGGCTCTTTGTCGATCACCTCGGATGCGCGGCGGGCCACGTCAGGATTGAGCTCCACGCCGATGCCATGGCGCCCGAGGCGCCGGCACTCGATCAAGGTCGTGCCGCTGCCCAGGAAAGGATCGAGCACCCAGTCCCCCGCCTTCGTGTACCGCAGCATCATCTGGCGCGGTATCTGTGGGATGAAGTTGCCCCAGTACCAGGCGCCGTGCGCGCCCGTGCTGTCTCGCTTCTCCACGTTCCACAGGCTGTCGGTGAGCACTTCTTCGTACTCTTTCCACCGATTGAGGTTGATATCGTTGACTGCGGCGACTCGGGTCTCGGTGGCGCTCTTGCGCAACCGCTGCAGATAATAGCGCGCGCGTCGCAGCGTTCGGGCCGCGACGATCTGCTCCAGCTCCTCCAGGAAGATATCCCGGCGCAACGTGACAACATCCGCATCCGCGCCATTGCCGGGCGCTCCGGGGTGGGGGACCGCAGGCAGCGAGATAGGCGTGGTCTCCTCAATGGACGTTCGAAAAGTGCTTACACGCGCGTGCAGCGACGATAGATCCGTCGCATCGAGGCAGAGGCCAAGCAATGCCAGCAACTCATGCTTGTCGACCTGCACATAGGGATGTTTTGGACTTTGCATCGTCACCGCTATCTGTCACGTGTTGAGGATGGGTTGCCTCGGTTGCGGCCGAGCGACACACCTAACACGCGCTGCGCGTGATCTCGACCGCCTTCGCCCAATGATTTATAAGTGGATTCCGCGGAATGTCAACTAAACAATGCCGCCTCCGGTCCTTGGGCGAGGCTACGATGCTTAAGCACGCAAAGGCGCAACGCACCTAGACTTGACGGGAGACGCGCCGTGTAGCGTCGGGTGATGGTTGACGAGGCTTGGGCGCGTTGCGCCTAACCTGGAATGGAGCGCGATACCCGGGGCCGTGACGGTGGACAGCGCATCAGCCTTTGGTACACTACGCGTGCACGTGTTGGTGTGCCTGACGTCCTCGGTACAGGCTGCGCCCCGGGTCGCTGTGCCGTTCAGTGTCCTGGTCGGGCACAGAACCTACGAAAGGAGCAGCACCGATATGCCGCAACCCAAGATCGCCCCCTATGGGGGTTGGGCCTCCCCCATCGCGTCCGATCTCATCGTCTCCTCAACCATTCGCTTGGGCTCCGCCCACGTGGAGGGTGACGACCGCCACGGCATCCGCCTCTATTGGCTGGAGGGACGTCCTTCGGAGGGAGGACGCAATGTCCTCGTACGCCGCGATCCCAATGGTCGGGTCACCGATCTGTTGCCTCCGCCCTTCAACGCTCGCACGCGCGTGCACGAGTACGGCGGCGG
>CAZPJP010000183.1:0-7821 GCA_964586915.1 uncultured Anaerolineales bacterium | reverse complement strand
CCCCCGTGCTTGATACGCGGCGCAATTTGTGTAGCATGGTATGCATAACGGTGAGGAGACAATAGATGAGCACGATACCTTCAGATGTGGGGCGTAACGATCCCTGCCCCTGTGGCAGTGGGAAGAAGTACAAGCACTGTTGCCTGGCCTTGGACCGGGCGGTGCGGCAGATGCAGGCCGTGGCTGCGTCTCCCTCTCAAGACGCCGAGAGTGTGAACGCGCAGATTCGCCAGATACGGACACAGCTGATCCCTCGGCTCCCTGAGGAGCGGGTCCAGGAGGTCGAGACGATCATTGAGCAGCTGGAACTGCTCTCGGCCTACCTCTCGATGGGCGATCGCATCGAAAAAGCCGGCGAGCAACTTAGTGCCCATGAGTTTGAGTATAGACAGATGATGCGGGATCCCGCCGCTACGACGGAGCGAGCTCTGGCGCTCTTCGCAGAGGACCCCTTCGCCGACCTGCGTTACACTGTGGAGGATCTCAACCGGGCGTTTGAGGAGATCGGTCCCCTTAGACCTTACGCCGCCCCGGACGAGGTGATGGATTACCTTATGGACGCTTCTGTCTATCTCGCCGGGGATCTCCCTGAACGCCAGCGCGTGGCCCAGAGGCTGTTGATGACGCTTCCGGATTACGTGGCGGAGGGACGCTATCTTGACGGTTGGCTGATTCAGATGAGTGCGTGGCGGTTGGTGGAGGTACCTGACGAAGGCAACCTCTTTAGTTTCGCCACGGCCTATCTGGTCTATGAGGCGTGGCAGGACGCGTTGGACGAGCAAAGGGAGGGGTTGCTGAGTCTCCTTGGCGTCGAGGATGAGGATCTCGCCGGGCTAGATGTGGAGGAGGTCGACGCGCTGGTCAGGGCGCGTCTCGCTGACGAGGGACGGAAAGCCGCTCTGGAGGCCGAGCTTGAGGCCGATCCGGTGTTGCTTGAGACCCTTCAATCCGCCACCTGGCAGGTAGAGCTGGAGTCCACACAGCTGCTTGAGCGCGAAGACGCGGTGGTGCTCTACATACCTTGGGAGGAAGCAGACGCCTGGGTGACGCTGCTTAGTGAACGTTTGGCGCCGCTTACGGAGGAGCTCCAGGTGTTGCGCGCGCGGGGAGAGTCCCCTGACCCCGAGATGATGTCTCGGGGCAGGACGATCCTGCTCGATACCGCCCAGGAGATGGCCTCAGCCCTCTTCACGCCCGAGCGTGTTCAGGCGCTGGTCGCTGACCTGCAGGACTATGGGCGGAAGCTGCTTGCCAAGGGAGAGGAGCGGGCCGCCCGGCTGGTCCACGAGGCCTGGATGCCGTTGGCGGGTCGTGGCGAAGATCTGGATCCGACGAGCGCGCCGTTACTCGTTGGACTCTGTTACCGATCGCTGGGCTATTGGATGGCTACGGTGGCCGATGTCGCCAAGTCAGAAGACGTCGCAGACGGCGAGGGGGCCTCGCCGGCAAAGGACTGACGCACTAGCGTTCACACCGTCCCTCGTGTCTTATCTGCGCGCCAGCGCCTGGACGAGCACGCGCACGACGCTGTCACGCGTCTCCGGATGTCGCAAGCAATCTCACCGAGCGCCGCTGCAGCGCCGATATGGGCATAGGCGCCGTGCTGCTGGGACAGATACTCCGACAAAACCGGAATGGCTGCCGCTCCGATCATACCGTAGACGACGGGAATCTCATCGAGGGTCCAGCCACTCGCGCCGACCCCTGACATCATCCAGGCTTATGAGCTGCAATGCCGGTGGGTCGCAGTCTTCTTTAGCCATAGCTGTCGATCTAGTTCTCATCGCTCATTGACCAGAACGGTGCAACGGGTGCCATTGGCCCGCACATCCTCGGTATATGCCCGTGAGCGACTTCCCGGCGAAGACGGCGGCGATGTTCGCCCAGGTTCCGGAGACGTTTTGCCCCTGGACCAACAGATCGCCCGAACGCTGGCCGATGGCCTCTTTCGCCATTTAGTCCGAAAGCTGCTCGCAAGCAATGACAAGAAGAAGAGTCGTGTTCGGTCGCTCTCTGCGGCCTCGAGGATTCTCGTTCTGACGTCCCAGCTCGCGGGTGCTCGCTGGTCGGCGCACGTGGCTTTTATCGTTCTCCGCCCTCAATCGCCGTCTCCATCTCCGGTGCAAAGAGACCCGGCTGCCAATGGAGGGTCAGGTCGCGGCGGGCGGCGATGTTGTCGGGAATCACGGTGGTCCACCAGCCCTCGCATCGCTGACCCGGGTCAGCGATGCAGAGCGCGAACTCAGGATCCTTGGTCGCCAGGATAGCACGGCTGTGGGCTTCGCCCTTGCCGTCGATCACCTGGAGGTCGAGCGGGTTGAAGGTCTTGCGACTGTCTCCAGCGGCAATAGCGACGACGTACAGGGAGAGATAGGTCTCATTGTTGCCCGGGGTTTGGAGCCCCAGCTCGGTGTCCCACGCGATCTCGCGAACACCGAGAAGTTGGCCGTTGTGGGCAAGCCAGGCACTGGCGCCGGGATCCGGAGGATGGGTCGGTGTGGGCTCCTCGGGCGTGTCACTGGCGGCGGGCGTAGGATCAACGGTGGGTTCGGGCGGCGATGGCTCTCCCGCCGTCGCTGTGGTCGCAGGGGCGGTCGCGCTATCACTAGCAGCGATCTCAACGGTCAGCATCGGTCCGAAGCAGGTCGTCTCGCTGGCGCAGAGCTGCCAGCGACCTCGATATGAGCCCGGCGTCATCGGCGCTTTCAGGCTGACGGCAACTTCGGCGAGCTCGCCTGGCGCTGCCGCAGCGACGGAGACAGCAGGGGGTCCCTCCATGCGCGCCCCATCGAGAAAGCGCAGCGCATAGCCCTCGACCCACGCGCAGGTCCCGCTGTTGCGCACGCGCCACGCTTTGAGGAACGTCGCGCCCGGATCCATCACCGTCCCATCGGGCACGGTGACGTCGGCGACGAACTCGGCGTCCGGCGCACAGCCCCCGAGATCTGCGGTCGGGTAGGGTGTGTCTAGCACCCCAGCCTGGCCAGAAAACGGCGTGGGCGTGACCCAATTGAAGGTAGGCGTGGGCTCACCCGCCGGTGCGATGATGCTCACCAGCACGACGGTCGAGACCAAACAAATCAGGACGGCGGTCACGGTGGCTGCAACCAGCCAGAGTGTGCGGCGCGACGCTGCTTGATCCGACGGCTCGGTAGAGTGCGACATCTGCTGCGATGTCATAGGTTATGAGTTCTTCCTGCTCGGTGACACGCGCCCCATTATAGCGCAGTGTGGTGCGGAAACCAGGTCCGCGGGCTTGTGCCGGGTGAGGGGCCACGTATACTGGGCGGCGTATGTCAACACAGCGTATGGAGTGGGGTAGGTCTCGGGGTCGACCGTCCAAGTGGAGCGCGAGGCGTCTGCTGTGATCAAGAGATGGGCGAAGCCATGGCTCCTTCGGATTTGGCGACAGCTGCCCGGCTGGCTGCAGGGTCGGATCGAGTGGCTGATTCTGCCAAAGTGGCTCGTGGGCGCGATGGCGGTGGTCGTCGATAAAGAGGACCGCGTCTTGCTCTTCCGCCACACGTACCGCGAGGACTACCCTTGGGGCATGCCCGGCGGATGGCTCAAGGGCGGAGAGGATCCTGTCGATGCCGTCGAGCGCGAGATCCACGAGGAGTCGGGGTTGCGGATCAAGGCCCTCCACCCACTGGTGATCGGCGGGGATCGCGACCTGCGTCGCATCGACCTGATCTTCCTCTGCGAGCTTGACGGCGGCGTCTTCCAGGCCAGTGCCGAGGTCTCCGAAGCTGGGTTCTTCGCGCTCGACGAGCTCCCCGGTCGGGTGGAGCCTTTCCACGTACAGGTAGCGGCGTATGCGGTGAAGGTCCTGGCGGGCGAAGTTTACGGTCAACCGCCGCGCGCATCGACCTGGCTGCGCAAGCGCGGTGACTGATGTGCACAGGCGCCGGGAGCAGTCACGACTTCCCCCACAGCGATCGGTTCACGCCCTAGATTAATCTTGGCTTGACCGCTGAATCGTCAATTCCGGCGTGCCGTGCGACGGATTTGCAGCGGATGCGGGTCTATTGACGGATGCGGGTGAGGCCAACTGAGAGTACAATCGGTATGATTACCATGCTCGGATAAGTAAAGCCTTGAGGAGTGGCCATGACGATATTGCGACGTCTGCTGGGTGTGTTTGTCATGATTGCGGGTATCATCGGCCTGTTGCTGAGCCTTGCCGGGCTGGCAGGGTTGTTAATGGCGAAACCCACGTTGATCGCTTCTGTGGATACCACCATCACCATCCTCTCCACCAGTGTGGAAGTCAGCCAAGAGACATTGGTGATCACGGACCAGGCGCTCGGCGCGACCGTTGTCAGCCTGGAGGGGCTCTCGGAGATGCTCGAAACGACCGCGGCAACGGTGGACGATACGCAGCCGGTCATCACCCAGATCAACGGTCTGATGGCTGAAACGCTGCCCGCCACTCTGGAGGCGGCCGGAGACTCGCTCAAGGCAGCCGAGGCGGCGGCTCAGTCGTTGGAGGCGGCGATCCGGTCGTTTGATTCGTTCCGTGCGGCCCTTGGCGCGACACCCCTCCTCAGCGCCTTCGTGCCGGCGTCCCAACAGTCCTACAACCCGGAGAAACCTCTCGCAGACTCGCTCGGTGAGTTGTCCGCGAGCATCGAGGATATGCCGGGTACGTTCGAGGACATCGCCATAAATGTCGATAAGGCCGGCGGCAACCTCGATCTGATCAAGGGCAATCTTGATACGATGTCACAGAGTGTGTCTTTGATCTCAACCAGTCTGAGCCAATATCAGGTGATGATCAGCGAATCTCAGGCATCGATGGACAATCTGAACTCGATGGTGACTGCCGTCGAAAGCAACCTGCCCAGGATCCTGAACGTCGCCACGATCGTGATCGGGTTGTTTCTTGCGTGGCTGCTCGCTGCCCAGGTTGTGATCTTCAGCCAGGGATGGGAGCTGTACCGTGGCACGGCGGGCCGCATGGAAGTCCGCGCACCGGAGCCGGCGGCCACCGAGGAGCTGCCGGCGGATTTGGGGGATTGACCTCGTGGGGTCAGTGGCGCTGCTGCACAAACTCCGTGCCATTCGTCTCAGAGAGGACGGGTCGGTAATAGTTCGGTGTACGTGCGTTGCACGTTCGGGTCGGCAGCGCTTCATCTGAGGAAGACATATGCCTGAGACAGGCGCACGCTTATCCTGGCTGCCGACGCTGGAGTTAATCCTCGCCGGCGCTGCTGGGGCCCTGTGGTACACGCAGGGCGGCTGGGTCTGGTATCGTGGGCCGGGCGTCGGCGCGTGGCCGCTCGTCCTCATCGCGGCGCTGTGGGGTCTGCGACTTTTGTGGATCTCGGCACTCCCGTCGGTGTCGGGCCGGCGGCGGGCGCTGCGTCCTGCGGTCTTCACCGGCCCGCTTATCCTCTTCGCGCTCTCCGCCGCCGTCGGCCTCTGGGCGGCGTACGATCCTGCGCTGGCGTGGGCCAAGATCTGGCTCATTATCGCCGCGCTGGGCCTCTATTGGGCGATGGCGCACCAGCCCGATCTCCTGCGGATCCACGTCGCCCTGGCGCTCTGGAGCGGCTTCATTTTGCTGCTGACCGTCTATTTCGTGGTGGTTCAGGACTGGGAAGCTTCTTCGGTTGGCGTGCCCTTGCTCGCGACGCTGTCACAGGCCGTGGGCTCACGGCTGCCCGAGTCCTTGATCCATCGGATTAGTCCGAACGTCGCGGGCGGGATGCTCGCGCTGCTCCTCCCGCTCACGGTGCCCCTAATCGCCCTCGCCAGGCGGCCCCCCGCGCCCGATCAGCGTCGCGGTCCGACCGCAGCTCGGTTCGGGCGCGGGTTATTCGTCGCGGCAGGCGTCCTGGCCCTGCTCGTCGGCCTTGCGGGCTGTCTTGTCACCTTCTCGCGAGGGGCGTGGATCGCGCTCGCGACCGCGGCAGCGCTGTGGGCGGTCTGGCGGCTGTCCGGCGCGCTGGGGCCGCGACGGCGGTTATGGGTGATGGGCGGGTTGCTTCTCGCCGGCGGTGTTGGGGCTGGCTGGATGGGCCTGCTCGCGCTCAGGGGTGCGCTGCCGGACTGGCTGCCCAGTGCGCTGAGCGATACGATCCGAGCCGATCTCGCCAACCGTCTCCGCTTGTTGCAGTTAGGCGGCCTTCTTGTCCGTGACACGCCCTTTACGGGCATCGGTCTGGGCGTGCAGGAGATGCATCTCTCGGTCTACACGCTTCTCATCCACGTGGGCTATCTCGAGCACCTCCACAACACGGTGCTCGACATGGGGATCGAGCAGAGCTTGCTGGGGGCTGCGGCGTACGTGGGGATGCTGATCACGGCCTTGGTCTGGGGGGTAGGGCGCCTGCAAGCCGCTTCCATGGTGGGACATGCGTCGTCCGATGATTCTGACTCCGGGCCGCACGAACCAGCCACGACGGTCGAGGATCGGATGGTGGCTCGCCAGGCCACGCTTGTGGTCGAGTCGGCGTTGGCTGCCATAGTCGTGATGGTCGGTCATGGCCTGGTCGATGACACCGTCTATGGCAGCCGGGGTCTCCTACTCCTCTTTGTGCCCTTCGGCCTGTTGGTCGCGTCCGGTCGGTTGATTGGATCGGTAACGCAGCCGCGACGGTCGGATACGGCATGGGGCTTCCTCCGCGCTCTATGGCCCGCCGGGGTGGTGTTGGGGCTCCTGTTGGCGATGGCGCTGGGTCTGGCGCGCGGCGATGCGCGCCAGGGTCAAGCGCGTGACGTCTCCGGGCTCGACACCTGGAAGGGACGGTGGTACGCGAACCTGGGTGCGGTCGCCCAGGCGCGGACCGAGCTGTCCGTCTACGATCAGCACCGTTTCTCGGAGCTTCCCATTGACGACGTCCGTCAGCAAGTCGACCTGGCGCGTGCGGTGGCGCACTTCGAGCATGCGCTGGCGTTTGACCCTGCTAACCCAACGGCGCGGCAGCGCCTGACGTCCATCCACCTGGCGCGCGGCGACTACGCACAGGCGCTGGCGTCTATGCAGGTGCTCTGGGAGGCCGGATACCGCGACCGTATCACGCGCCTGCTCTACGGGGATGCGCTCGTGGCTGCCGGCCGCGTCGACGAGGCGGTCGAGGTTGTCCGCGGCCTCGAATTCGCTGAGGCGCGCCTGCTTGGACAGGCCTGGTCGCGCTACACACGCGGGGACGACCCCGAGCGTGCGGCTTACGCCTACGAGGCAGCGGCACGACTGTCCGGTGACTAGACCCGACCTCTATACGGCGCCGGGCCGGTGTTTGTTCAGAAAGCAGCGCGGTGAGCCCCAGGCTCACCGCGCTCTTTCTGGAAGGCGGACTGTTCTCTTCACAGGGGGACGCGAGCCTACGGTAGGTCCATCGCTGCGGCGTTGGCGAGGGCGGGGCCTAGGTGGAGCTCGCGGTAGGTGCGCACCTGTGGTGGACGCTGCACCCCTAGCGCCCATAGTCCCACTTCGGTGGCCAGGCTCTCGTTCACGTGGTGGGTAGGGTGCGGCCAGTAGACGATGTAGAGCTCGTCGGCGTAGGTCTCCTCAAGGATGAAAGCCTCGGTGAAGTTGGCATAGGCCTCCTCGTGGCTGACGTCGCGCGCCTCCACGGCGGCGTGGACCTCCCCGAGAGGGACGGCCTCAGCGCTTTCATCAGCGTGAGCGACTCGAATTCCATCCAGCAGGACGTGGCCTAGCTCGTGGGCCACGACCGCCTCCTGGATGGTGATCGGCTGCGTTGCGGCTGCGTTGTGGGCCCTCAGAACGCTCCATCGGTAGCGCTTGGCCATCACCGCGTCATCGAAGAGTATGTCGTTCAGCCGGACCTCCCCAGAGAAGGGAACCCACCC
>CAZPJP010000182.1:0-7888 GCA_964586915.1 uncultured Anaerolineales bacterium | reverse complement strand
CCGGAACCACTGAGGAAATGAGGCCACTGAGCGATCACGCTCAGTGGCCTTTTGCCTTCCTGCGGAGCCCCAACGCCAGGCATGGACCGCGGGCATCCCGCCTATACGCATCAAGCTAAGCCAACGACACTCAGCACATACTGCCCATCGTCACCGACTACCGGAACAACACAACCAGTAGGGCCTATGGACCGCGGGCATCTTGCCCGCATGCCGCGTCAGCGGCAGTCGTTGCGCATCACCCCCGCTTGTGGGGGGCCTGGCTATCCCGTCGAGGTCTGGGAAGGAGCAGCTGGAGGCGCGCCTGCGGCGCACGCGGGCAACGATGCTCCCGTTCAAAGCGTCTCGTCCGCGGTCCACGCTCCCTATCCGCGACTTGACCCCGAGATAGGAGCAGCTACACTTGCAGACAGACTTTAGGCCTCTGCCAGCACCCACGGCTTAAGCCGCACCACCAAGCCACCAAGCGTGCGCAGAAGCCTCAGATACAACGTAAGGACAGGCTTATGCAAACCAAAGATTTTCGAGGGATGCCGCATCGTCGTATGGGAAACTCAGGCCTCTGGGTCTCAGAGGTAGGACTGAGCCTGCAGACAGGGGCTGCCTCCTCCAATGAGGGCTCGCCCCTAGAGGAGGAACAGGTGTTCGAGATTCTCGACCGCGCTCTAGAGCTAGGCGTCACCCATTGGGACGCAGCAAACCCCTATGAGGAAAGATCCGGCAACGGGGAGCGGCTGATGGGGCGCTACTTCGAGAGTCGAGGGCCGAGGGCGCGCGAGTTTGTCGTCCTAGCAACCAAGGTCCAAAGCGCGGTTCCCAGCGAAGGTGAGAGCGAGTATGATTTTACCCCCAACCAGCGCGGGGCGTCGCGCAAGTACATCCTGCAGGCCGTTGAGGACTCCTTGCAGCGCCTCAAGACTGACTATATCGACATCCTCTACCATCGCGCCCCGGCTCTTATGCCCGACGGAAGCTATGAGACCCCTCTGGATGAGCTATGGGACACGTTCGACATACTCGTTCAGCAGGGGAAGGTGCGCTATCTGGCCGTCTCCAATCGCGCCATCGAACACCTGGAGGCCGATCGACAAGCGCTCGCGGCTGTGGCGCCCAATCCGGCCCGGCGCATCATCGCCGTCCAGAACCGGTACAATATCCTGCAACGCCCGCAGGTAGCGGCCCTCGACGACGAGCCGACGATTGAGGACGAGCAGGCGTTCCTTGACTACCTGGTAGAGACGCAGGTCAGTCTCGTTCCGTACCGCCCCTTGGCCGCCGGGCTGCTCACGGGTCGCTACCAGAGACAAGACCCCTCCCCCTCTCGGCAGCTGAGCCAGAAAGTGTGGGACGATGATTTTCTGACGGACCGGAATCTCAAGCTGGTCGGAAAGCTTAAGGAGTTCGCCGAGGACAAGCAGTGCACGCTGGCTCAGCTGGCTATCGCCTGGCTGCTGGCTCACGACGCGGTCTGCTCGGTCATCGCCGGCGTGACGAAGCTGTCCCAGCTAGAGCAGAAGGCGCAAGCCCATAGGTACTCCTTCACCCCGACCGAGATGGCCAAGCTGGATGATTGGACGGGGGGTGAGGAGGAGGAAGAAGAGGAAGAAGTAGAAGAAGAAGAGGAAAAGGACGAAGAGCGGAAATCCTCCAAATAAGCCGCCGAGGGTCAACCCGACAGCGCGCTACGAGGCACCACCGCTCCAGTCCTTCGCGCGGGCGGGACGGCACCCCCGCACCTCGACGCTCCCCAGGGGCCAGGCTGTGGTCCCGCCCGCGTGTAAGGTTGTGGCATAGGCAGGCGCACGACCCATAGGCACGCTATCGACGCACGATGGAGCCACGGCAATGCAACTATCCGACGATCGACGACAAGACCTTCGTGACCGGGCGTATCAGATCCGCCGGCTCAGTGTGGAGATGATCACCTATGGCAAATGGGGCCACATCGGCGGCTCTTTCTCGATGGCGGAGCTGCTCGCCGTCCTCTACTTTCACGCGATGAGCGTGGACCCGGACGATCCGGGATGGGAGGGGCGGGATCGCCTGGTCCTCTCCAAGGCCCACGGGTCCCCGGCGCTCTACGCAGCGCTAGCCCTGCGGGGCTTCTACGCCATCGACGACCTCTACACGTATTGCGAGCTCGGTGGTATCGAGGGCCACACCGATTGCACACGGACGCCTGGACTGGAGTCCTCCGGCGGCCCGCTGGGCATGGGACTCTCAGTCGCGACGGGGATGGCGCTGGGGCTGCGCCAGAAGGAGAACCCTCGCTCGCGGGTTGTCTGTCTGCTTGGGGACGGCGAGTGCAACGAGGGCAACGTCTGGGAGGCCGCGATGGCCGCCGCCCACTACCATCTGGACAACCTCATCGCCATCGTCGACTACAACAAGGTGATGGCCAAGGGCTTTGTCTGGGATCTGATGAGCGTGGAGCCCTTCGCGGAGAAGTGGCGCGCCTTCGGCTGGGACGTGATCGAGGTCGATGGCCACGACCTGGACCAGATCGCCGACGCGCTCCATCGCGCCCGCTGGGTGCTCCCCCGCGGCAAGCCCATCGTCCTCATCGCTCATACTGTCAAGGGCAAGGGCGTGGAGATGACCGAGTTCAACTACAAGTGGCACACGCACGCCCCCGAGCCCCAAGTCGCCGATCAGATGCTCCGCGAGCTCGCCCGCCGCTACGGTTACCCAGAGCAGGGCTACAGCCGCCTGGGCGAGGAATCGGGGAAGGAAACGTTTTACAAGGGGGAGTAGAGGCAGCTCTCAGCTCTCGGCCGGAGACGGGAGTAGGAAGTAGGGAGTAGGAAGGACTCACTGCGATGCCTACTTCTTACTCCGTACTCCCTACTCCTTGCTGTTGGCTGACAGCCATCCTTCAAGGAGCCACCACCATGACCCAACCACCACTCGAAATGCGCGAGGCCTTCGGTCGGACGCTCGTCCAGCTTGGGGAGACCTATCCGCAGGTGCTGGTCCTCGACGCTGACCTCAACACGTCGTCCAAGGCCGTTTACTTCAAGGAGACGTTCCCAACCCGGTTTATCCAGGTCGGGATCGCCGAGCAGAATCTCTTCGGAATCGCGGCGGGCCTGGCGGCGGAGGGTTTCATCCCCTTCCCGTCGACCTTCGCCGTCTTCGCCTCGCGCCGCGCGCTGGACCAGATCGCGATCTCGATCTGCTACCCGCGGCTTGACGTCAAGATCCCGGGATCGTACGTGGGGCTGCCCACGAGCCGCGCCGGAGCGTCACACAACGCCATCGAGGATATCGCCGTGATGCGCTCGATGCCCAACATGAAGATCGCCGATCCCGGCGACAACGCCGACCTGCGGGCGATCATGAGCGTGGCGGTGGAGACGCCCGGACCCGTCTACTTCCGCATCACGCGCACCACGCTCCCGACCCTCTTCGGCGAGGACCACGTCTTTGCGTGGGGCAAGGGTGAGGTGCTCAAAGACGGCGCCGACGTGACGCTCTTCGGCACCGGGATGATGACCGGGCACTGCGTGAGCGCCGCGGAGCTCTTGGCCGAGGATGGCATCGACGCCGAGGTCGTGCACCTGGCCTCGATCAAGCCCATCGACCGCGAGCTGATCGCGGCCTCCGTCAGCCGCACCGGCTGCGCGGTCACCGCCGAGAACGCCAGCATCGTGGGCGGCTTTGGCTCCGCCGTCGCCGAGGTTCTGACGGAGACGATGCCCGTGCCCCTGGCCCGCATCGGCGTCCGGGACCGCTGGGTCGAGAGCGGCGGCATCGCAGAGCTCTTCGAACACCACCGGATGCGCCCGGAGGACATCGCTGCGGCGGCGCGGGAGGTGATGAAAAGACGGTAGACCTAGACCTTTGAGCTCTTTTTGAGAGCTCAAAGGTCTCCGCAAGGAGAAAGGACAGAACAATGCAACCGCCCCTTGAAACATCGGAAGCGCTGCAGCTCTTCTCCAGTTACCTGCGCGTCACCGGCGTGGCCCACACAGGCCCAGAGCCCCAGGGTGACCCGGCCCTGATCGGCAAGCGCTTGGGCCTGCTCAACGGCGCGTCCTGGATCACGCTCTGGTCCAATGTCTTCGGCCGGCTCTACCTGCCCGGCGTCCACCTGGTCAACGTGAGCAACGAGGCCGTGCAGATCAACTTTATGGAGGCCCACGAGGCGGGGCGCCCGACCCCGCCCCAGTCAAACATCGACGCCTTCGTGCGCTATGCCCAGGACCTGGTCGAGCTCGGCAGCGTCGACGCCGTCCTGATCACCTGCTCGACGATGAACCGGTCATATCCGCAGGTACAGGCGGCGCTGGCCCCGTTGGGTGTGCCGGTCGTGCAGATCGACCGGCCGATGATGGAACGCGCAGTGGAGATCGGGGGGCGTATCCTCGTCGTCGCCACCCACGGCCCGACCGTCGCCAGCACCCAGGCGCTCCTCCGTGAGACGGCGGACGAGATGGGGCGCGTGGTCACCTTCTCCGGCGTCACGGTGGAGGAGGCCTGGCACCATCTCGCCGACGGCGATGTCCGCGCCCACAACGAGGCGCTCGCCACGGCGATCCGCACCGCCCTGCCGTCCGAGAGGGACGTCGCGTGCGTCGTCCTCGCCCAGCTCTCGATGACCGTCTTCCTGCTCTCCTATCCCGACCCCGTCGCCGCCTTCGGCGTGCCGGTCCTGACCAGCGGGCAGTGCGGCTTCGAGCGGATGCGCGAGGTGCTGACCGCACTCCCTAGTTAGCCGTCGGGCACGGCCGGTCTGTCTAGAGCTGCAGCGCTACCGCGACTGGCGCCGTGGGTGCCCCCTTTATATTTCCCCCGGGGGGGGAAAAGATCGGCCGGCGGTATCCCGGCTGGTGCGGCTCTTGACGGAGGCGCCGTCGTGTCTAGAATAGACGCAGTCCGTCCAGCCCGACCGCCTCAAGGAGACCGTATGCCGATCCGCAAAGACGTTCTACTCGAGAGCCTGCCTCCCCAGTGGCCCGAGGACCTGCTCCCGCAGATCCAGCGCGCAGTGCGCGCCTCGCGCACCAAGCTGGTCGTCCTGGACGATGACCCGACGGGAAACCAGACGGTGCACGACGTCGCCGTCCTCACCGAGGGATCGGTGCCGCTGCTGACCGCGGCGCTGAACGAACCTGACCCCGTCGTCTACGTCCTCACCAATTCCCGCAGCCTCCCGCTTGAGAAGGCCCGGGCGCTCAATCAGGAGATCGCCGCCAACCTTCAGGCCGCGCGCGCCGCCACTGGGCGCGAGGTCGCCATCGTCAGCCGCAGCGACTCGACCTTGCGCGGGCACTACCCTGGGGAGACCAACGCCCTAGCCGAGGCTCTGGACGAGCCCCTCGACGTCACCTTGATCGTGCCGTTCTTCATCGAAGGCGGGCGCATCACCGCCAACGACGTCCACTACGTCACCGCGGGGAACAGGCTGATCCCCGCGGCGGAGACGGAGTACGCGCGGGACGCTACCTTCGGCTACGCGCATTCGAACCTTCGCGAGTGGGTCAGCGAAAAGCACAAGGGTGCCGTCCGCCCCGAGGAGGTGGCGAGCATCACGTTGGACGACGTGCGCGTCAGGGGTCCCGAGGCCGTCAGCCGGAAACTGCTCGGGCTGCCGCGGGGCAGCGTCTGTATCGTCAATGCCGTCAGCTACCGCGATCTGGAGGTCACCGTCGCCGGGCTGCTCGACGCCGAGTCGCAGGGACTACGCTGCCTCTATCGCACCGCAGCGTCCTTCGTGCGGGTCCGGGGCGGCATCACACCACAGCCCCTCCTGCGCCACAGCGATCTCTTTCCAGAGACCGTGGGAACCCCGATGGGCGGAGGGCTGATTGTGGTGGGATCCCACGTGGAGAAGACCACGCGGCAGGTCAGAGCCGCGGAGACACGGCCCGGCGTGCACCGCCTGGACCTCTCAGTGCCGGCGCTCCTCGACCCCGCCACGCGGGAGGCCGAGATCGCGCACGTAACCGCAGCGACTGACGCGCTCCTGGCAGCAGGCGAGAAGGCCCTGGTCTGCACGAGCCGTGAGCTCGTCACCGAAGCCGGCGCGATGACCGGCCTGGAGATCGGCCAACGCGTCTCCGACTCCCTGGTGACCCTCGTCCAGAAGCTCGACACCCGCCCGGCGTGGATGATCGCCAAGGGGGGCATCACCTCCTCCGACATCGCGACCCGCGGGCTGGGCGTGCGGCGCGCCGAGGTGCTCGGGCAAGCCATCCCGGGCGTTCCGGTCTGGCGGACCGGGCCGGAGAGCCGTCACCCGGGTCTGATCTACGTCGTCTTTCCCGGCAACGTGGGCGACGATCAGGCGCTGGCGCGGATGATCGGAGTCCTCAACGATGACGGGCCCCGTGACTGAGATCATCACCGCCGAGCTCCTGACCGTGCTCCGCGCCGCCTACGCTCTGAACTGGCACGGCATCCACGGCGTCGCTCACTGGGAGCGGGTCCGCGAGAACGGACTCCGTCTGGCCGCGGCCTGCGGCGCCGATCCGGTCGTCGTCGAGCTCTTCGCCTTTCTGCACGACATCAAACGTCAGAACGATGGCTACGATCCGGGCCACGGGCAGCGCGCCGCGCTGTGGGCGCGGCGGATCCGCAGTCACCTGCCTGAGCTGGACGACCATGCCTTCGAGCAGCTAACCTACGCCTGCGCCCACCACACCGCCGGGCTGACCGAAGCCGAGGTCACCGTCCAGGCCTGCTGGGATGCCGATCGGCTTGATCTAGGGCGGGTCGACATCACGCCCGATCCCCGCCGGCTCTGCACGCCAGCCGCCCGAGAGCCCGACCTGATCGCCTGGGCGCTACACCGTAGTCAAGCCGCTCGGACTCAGCGCCAATAGGCGAAAGCCGTCCGCCAGCTGCCCGCCTGACGTCAATCCTTGCTGAGGACCCGCTTTGTGTTATCGTTAGCCTAGAATAGCCCCAGGAAGGAGCGTCGAGCGATGAGTGATGGCGACAGGCGTGTCCGCTTCCTCATCGCGGCCTGTGTCTGCGCAGCGCTGGTCGCGGTCCCGACAGCGTGCGCCGGCTGGCCCGCCCGTCGGCCCACCGAGGTCGCGACGGATGTCGTGCCGAGCGCCTCACCGAGCCCGCAGCCCACCCTCACCGGCACACCCACCGCCACGCCGACGGCTGAGCCGCCGACCGAGACGCCGATCCCGACAACAACGGCCACGCCCTCGCCCTCCGCCACTGCCACCGATACAGCCACCCCACCTCCAACGCCATCACACACCCCTCTTCCCTCGGCCGGCGGCCCGGTGATCCACACCTTCGAGGCCTCCCCCGAGGTCGCCGACCCCGGCGATACCGTGGAGCTGAGCTGGACCAGTACCGGCGCCAGCCGCGCCACGGTCTACAAGCTCTTCTACAGCGGGCAGCTCCCCGCCGAAGGCATCGACGTCCCGCCCACGGGCGTGATCACCTACACCATCTCCGAGGACGAGCATAACTGGGTCAATTTCCTGCTCTGGGTCTGGGACGACCAGGACCGTCACGCCAGCGCCGGAGCGACGGTCGAATTGCGCTGTCGTCACGACTGGTTCTTCACCCCACCGCCCGAGGATATCTGCCCGACGGCGCCGGTGATCAGTCAGGCCGCCGAGCAGCCCTTCGAACGGGGGTCCATGATCTGGGTCGAGGCCGAGGACGCTATCTACGTGCTCTACGGCGAGGAACAGGTCGCGCTCCGGTGGGATCGCTTCCGCGATGAGTGGGACGAGGGCGAGCCCGACCGCGATCCCGATCTGGCGCCGCCACCCGGGCGCCAGCAGCCCATCCGCGGGTTCGGCCTGGTCTGGCGCGAGCATCCCTACGTGCGCGAGCATCTAGGGTGGGCCAGCGAGGCGGAGCAAGGCTATACCACGGTTATGCAGCGCACCACGCGCTACAAGTACAACGC
>CAZPJP010000181.1:0-7902 GCA_964586915.1 uncultured Anaerolineales bacterium | reverse complement strand
CCCAACCACAGCACCCTACGTCTCGAACTCATTGCGCAGATCCCTCCACCAGTTCATACTCGACCTCAATCTCCAAGTCGGTCTTGAGCACATCTTCAAACAAGAGCACCCCGGCGTCCGTAGAGTACGTATCAGGGTGCACCGCCAATAGTACCGCATTCTCCGGAAGTCGCAAGGTGACCTCAACTTTCGGCGCATCGAGGCCCGCCTGCTTCGCCACGCGCAAGCGATAGCTCTGTCGCCCATCCGGATCAGCGAACACGATGTCATCAGGCAAGAGATACGAGAAGATGAGCTCTTCAGCGGTCTTCGGCTCCATAAGAAAGGCTTGCGAAAAGATTGCAGTCGCGTCTGCGAGTGTCACTTCGGCCTCTCCAGGCCAGCGGCGACCCGTGATGAGCTTGCCGGCCGGTATAGGATGAGAGCTCGCCTCGAGCAAGACCGCCCCTTCAGGGACAAACAGGCGGACGTGAGCCCAGTAACAGCGGTGCATCATATCGGTGTACGCCAAATCGTATCGGCTCTCCGCGATGCAAGGCACCTCGCGCTCGCTGAGGTGCTGATAGCGCAAAGACACGTCCCCCCTTGGGGAGCCTGACAAATCCACCTCGTAGCGGATGGCACGCGCTACGTTCGAGCTTGCCTTGTTATAGCCGATGTTGGCCTCCACCGGCATCAGGAAATCGCCCTCCGACCTGTCAAGCGCACCATCCCATCCATACTTCGCGAGCAAAGCCTGAGCTACGGGATCGAAAACGTAGATCTGCAAGTGTCGCTGGTTCAACAGATCCACAATTGCGCGGGCGACCGCTTGGACATCCACGTCCCCGGACTTCAGCCGGTTCATCATCGCGCCAGCCAGGTCACCCATGAAGTTCTTCCTCTGGCGCCACCACCCTCCATCGAGTTGACCATCGTCAGGCGCCCACGCGCTGTGGATGTAATCAAGCAGGTTCGAACCCGTCACCGGCTCCTCCACCCCCACTACCGAAAGCGGTGCCATTGCAGCGACCAGACGCTGGACGGCAGCTTGATCCACGGCGATCACGCCGTCCACATCGACCTCGTAACCTGGCCGATACAGCTTAATGGCTTGGCGAGCGGAGGTAGGAAAGTCGGGCGACCAGTTGCTATCACGGAACACCCACAGCTCTAGACCCATGAAGCGACGCAGCGGTTCGGGAGGATCGGGATAAGGTTGGCCGAAATCATCTACCGCATAGCTATCGCGGAAGGTCATGGAGATGATCTCCCCTGCCTGAACGCCCACTTCTCCCACCCCGCTGATAAAGCCGCCACCGGGTCTGAGCTCATCCTCATTGAGAGCAAGGAGCAGATACGTCCGGGGCTGATCCATCCCCAAAAGCGCGGGCGCAGCCCGGGCTGCCTCCAGCCCATCCTCGAGCAGGGGCAGAGCCACGCCGAGCTTGTCCATTGGATCTTGCAGTCTCGCCGGCAGCTTGGGGACCTCCACGGCGGCATAGGCACTCCGGGCCTCCCGAAGTAAGGGAGCTATCTGCTCCCGATCCTCGTTGATCGCCTTGAGGAGCTCGGGCAGTAATGACTGGGGGGAGGCCCCGTCCTGATACCGCGCGAAGGACGGACCCACATCCTCCCAGAGGAGCACAGCAGCTTCGGTCAATGCATCCGCCAGCTCCAAAAGCGGAGCTGCCTGACCAGCCAGCCCTCCAATCCGCGGCAGCCACGAGACAGCCGGACCCAACGGCGCCAGCCATCCCACGTTCCGTCGCAGCGTGACGACATCTGCCCGTACCCCCACGAGCAAATCGTCCATCTCGTCCGGCGGAACGTCCATCGCTCCAGTCGCCATCAGAGCCTGCGCCTCTTTGGCAGCAGACAGCAGCCCCCTTGCAGCTCGATAGGTGCGCACGCCCCAGACAAGTGTGACGATGGTCGAGACCGCCAGTAGGAGGATAACCGCCCAACGCAGGCGTGATCGGTTCATAGACAGGTCACATCTCCACTCTCTGTGATTTCACACAGCGGCCCGTCCGCCGCCAAGTCCTCCGGCTGATCTGCGGAGACCGACGCGCGTTGGCTCACGTGCTGACGATACGGTGCGTACCACCAAAGCCGCCGATCCGCGATGACGAGATCCGACCGGCGGCCCAGCGCTTCCGTTCCGTACCACAGTGTCATCGTATGTCGATCCTCCTCAGTCAGCACCGCAGCCCTCGATGGCAGCTGCCGCAACGTCGATTCGAGCCAGACGACCGCTTCCCGATCGTTATGTAGATCCATCTGTCGCCAGTTGAGCGCCAACAACGCGATGGGCAGTAACAGGCTCAAGCTTGACGGCACACTCTGTGCGACCGCCCAGCGCCAACCCTCAGCCAACGCCAAAACAGCAACGGGTAGGTATCCGACCAGATAGACCCAGGAATCCGCGGTATTATAGCCGATTGCATAGAGACTGACCACACCGAGGATGCTTAGTAGTACGACGGTCCGGTCACGACTGTGCTGCCACGTAGTCCAGAGACCTAGGGCAACCAACACAGCACCGATGGGTGTGAACTGCCGGCTAGCGAGCGACACGAAAGCAAGCACGCGACCGGGCCAGTGCCTTGCCGGAAGGCCAAACGCGTTGCCCCAGTAGACTCGCGCGGTCACATAGTCGAACCACCCCGAGAGCGAACGCAGATCCCCCCACGGCTGGGGCCACGGCCCCCACAGAGGCAACAACGCGTAGGGCACCAGCCCCAACAGAGCTCCCAAGCTAAAGGCGGGCACAGAAGGCCTCCGCAGCAACAACACGTAGGCACCCAGCAGCAATAGCGTGGGATGGACGGACACAGCGAATCCCACGATCACACCGACCAGAAGCGAGCGCCATCGCCCCAATCCGTCCGCTGCGTCAGCCACAAGTAGCACAGCGCTCGCGAGGAAAGCTCCGAACGTATAGACCTCCGTGATGACCGCCTGCGACCACAGCCAGGGCGCAAACCCAAGCGTCAAGACAGAACCAAGCTGAACCGGCCAAGCAAGCTTCCGGCGCCAAAGCGTCGCCGCGGTCAGTAGCACACTCCCGGCAGCGAACACCGCAGATAGTAGGTTTAGCGCCCAGGCCGGGTCGCTGCCGAGGAGACGGACGGCAAGTCGAGAGGTCAGGAAGTACAGCGGAAACCCTGGGGGATGGGGCAGCTTTCCCGTGACAGCAGCGGTGACAAAATCGCCCCCATCGCTGCCCCAATGTGCCCACGTGATGGATGGCGCAAGCGTGAGCCGGTAAACAGCGAGCACGGCCAACCCAGACAAGGGGATGACGAGCACCCTGATCCATCGCGCGTGATCCCCATCGCGACCCCTCATCATAGGGAACTCAGGGCGACGACTTGAGCCGATGCACCACCACCCGGCGGACGGGCAAACATCCGGCCCGGCACAGCCGACCCCGTGCGAGTGGCGTCACGGACAGCGAACCTCGGTGCACCACGCGAGTGCTTCGAGGGGTCCCTAACAGCGCTGCAATGCCGGCGTCTGATCTGGTCACCTGCATCATCCGTGTCTCAACCATGTCTCAACGCGCCTTGTTCCACAGAACAGATTGGGACCCGAGCATATAGCGCACGAATCCCGCCATAATGGCAGCGTTACCAAAGCAGAAGTAGAAGACAACCCGCAGCGGCTTGAACTTCAGACCCAGCGATTCCAGTCCCCAACCCACTAGGGCCAAGGAGTAGAATGCGACCTGCAACCAGAAGAGGATACGAAAGGCGGGAACACTTAGCAGAAGCGCACTGGTCACCAAGCAGATCAACATAAGAAACGGCGCAAGCCATCTAAGTACCTTGTGCGAGAAATATTGAAATGCAGCCAGGCCATAACGTGGAGAAAGTAACCCACGAAGACGTCGCATTGCCTGAAAACCACCTGCCCCCAAACGGGCGTGGCGCTCCCACTCGCCACCGAGCGTCGGCGAAGCTTCCTCCCAAGTGACAGCGGATGGGTCGTAGACCACCCGCCATCCGTCCATCACCAGCCTCATAGAGAGAACAAAATCCTCCACTACACTGTCGGTCTCCACCTTGCGATACAAGTCTCGACGGATGGCTAGAAACTCCCCAATAGCGCCTATGGCGGTGTTCGCGACTGAGTCCGCGCGCTTGATAAAGGCCTCGTATCGCCAGTAGGTAGACTCGCCTTCCGCCTGAATCATGTCCGCCCGATGGATACGTTTCTCACCTCCCGCACAGGCCACGCGGGGGTCAGCGAAATTCGACACGATCCGGCGGATGGCATCGCGTTCCATCATCGCGCTGGCGTCCGAGAAGACGAGAATCTCGTTGTGAGTTTCCGGCACTGCCCGGTTCATTGCCGCTGCTTTCCCTTGCCGCTCCGGTTGATACAGGAGTCGCACACCGCTAGGTTCGAAGCTCCGGACAATCTCAGGAGTGCGATCAGAAGATCCATCAGCCACAACCATGATCTCCAAGCGATCGACCCGGTAGTCCAACTGAAGCGCATTCTCTAGCTTGCGCTCAATGATCGCTTCCTCATTGTAGGCAGGGATGACGAGGCTCACCGACGGTGTTTGCGACCGACGCTCGTGCGGCCTAGGGCGCCAGCGCGCCAACAGCGCGATGAACACCGGGTAGCCGAAGTAAGTCCAGGCCAGCAGAGAGCCCGAAAGGACGAATGCTATCATCAGCAGCGTACGCATTTAGCAGTGTCTCCTCAGCCAGGTCAGTGCATACAGGGTGATGGGATCATCACGCGACCTGATCGCCATCTGGCAATCCGAGGCTCTTCCCCCAGCGTTCTCTGAACGTCTTCTTGGTGAGATGCGAGAACCGGTACCACGTGAACCAGCCGCCCAGGAGGGTCACAGGCGCGACTAGCACGACATTGAGGGCCAGACCTACCGCAGCGGAGCGGGCAGCGGATATGCCAAACCAGCCAAGCGTGATTGTCGTTACGGCACTGACCACGCCCACCAGGGCTGGTGGCGAGGGAACGATGTTGCTGAGGTACAGGGCAAGGGACAACGAGAACGCCACGTGCCATCCGACGGAGAGACCATAGGCATCTAGCGCCGCCATAATCGTGAATATCGAGGCAGCCCAGCTAAGTGCGGTCAGCAAGACGATCGGCAGGGCGGCCCGAGGGTTTGCGAGGGTCTCAAGGCCGTCAAGCATCGAGTTGATGCCGCCCACTATCCGTTGCTGCCACTGATCCGGCAGCCAACCCCGAAAACCGACGACCGTCTCAATGACACTAGCAATGCGCCGCCGCTCCATCCACATCACAAACAGCGTTACGAGAACAATCGCCCCACCTATCCCTGAAAGGAGGCCAAACGAAGGGGGGAGCCACTCAGGCAAAAGTGCTGCAGGAATCGCGAGGGCAACGAGAATCCCTGCAGCCAACAACTCAACCGATTTCTCGACGATGAGTGTGCTTATTGTCATAGGTGCAGGCATACCCTCTTGAAGCATCAACCCAATCCTGGCCACTTCTCCCAAGCGGACCGGAATGAGCAAATTCAGCATCTGAGACGTCATCAACACATCGAACGTCCGCATCCACGTGGCAGGACGGTTGCCCTCAGGATACAGATACCACCAGCGCACTGTCTTACTAACAGCTACTACAATGACTGATAGCACTGCAGCAGCCAGCCACCATCCTCGTGCTTGTAGCAGAGACTGCCACAGGTCATCCAGGCTGACGTTCCGCAGGGAAATCCAGACACATGCGCCACCTAAGCTCAAGAGCGCCAGGAAACGCACTAACAGCGGAAGTAGACGATTACCGCTTGTTGCCGGACGTTTCATTGCCCTCGATACCGAACTTCATCGTTAATTGCCAATTGCCCCATCGCTCTCTTCAGTCGACTGACGCACATCAGAACCAATCGTGGATCCGGCCATCAATCTCCTATCATCGCCTTCCACGCCTCGGCCAGGGGCGTCCATTGCTTGGTATCGAGCCGAACCAGGTCGCCGGTCGGGTACTCCGGGCACGAGAGACTAAACCAACACCACTTCTGCACCAACCTTCCGCCATCCTCGGGATCCCCTAAAGCTGGGTCAGAAGCGGTCAAGAAAAACCGCCACGTCTCCTCCAGAAAGGCCGCCACCGTGTCCGGCGGGAAGCCGTAGTCCTCGGGCATAGGGATGCCGAATTCGGAGACGATGAGCGGCTGCCCACCGTAGCCCCTCGAGACCATCCAGCGACGGAACGTGTAGATCTGCGTTTTGAACTGCTCGACATCGCCGCTGTCGGCGATGGTGAACTGCGCCCCCATATCATCCGGCAAGCCCGGTGGAATGTCAACCCCCCAGGAGTCCCGCTCTTCGCGCAGCATATAGTTGTGGATATGCCACGCATCCGCTGGGAGAGCGGTCCCATACATCTCGCGGTAGGCCGCCAGAGCGAGATCGAGATAGCGCAATCGCAGCTCCGTCGGCTGCGCGATTCCTCCGGCAGCGACGGTCGCCGTGGGATCCCCGGCGCGGATTGCCTGATAAGCTTCATGGTACAATTCCGCATACTTGTGCGGAGGCACGTTGTCCTGCCACCTGACATCGGCTTCGTTGGAGATCAACCACAGCGCACCAGGGCGGCTGGTAGCTGCGTGGGTGATCGCGGCAGGGTCCGGCGTCAGCACCCCACCGCGCATCCGGACCGTCTGAGCATGACTGACGCCAGGAGGCACATCTGGCGAAGCACGTACCTGCCAGTTCATAATCCAGCCCACACCTAAGGCGCGTAGATCATACTCCTTAGGAGAGCCATAAGGAATAGATACGCCCAGGCGGGATTGCTCTTTCGCCGGGACAACAAATTCCCCATCAGATATCTCGTGCGCTGTCTCAGGCCTGAGTGTCGCTGGGGCTTCAGTGGCAGCGACAACCACGACCGAAGTGGGTACCGCCGTCGCTGTCACCGTTACCCCTCCCATCGGGTCCACAACGGCGCCGCTAAGCTGCTCCAGAGGTGTCTCAGTCGATGCAGCAGAGGCCGGCGTCGCCGTGCTTACAACAGACTTAGGCGTCTCCGATATCGACACCGATGCAGCCGGCTGATCCCTGGTGGGTTGCGGTGAAGCAGTCCGGGTTGGCACGATAGGTTCCGGCGTCGGTGTGATCATCAGTGCTGGCGCCTCCTCTTGCCCAAACGGCTGGAGGCGCATCAACAGACCAAGCACAACCAGGGCGCCACCGATGATCATCAGCAGCGGTCCAAACCAGCGCACAAGTCTCCTGCGATCACCCATCGGACGCCTCTCCCGTATCTCTGCCGGGCATTGGCTGCAGTGCAGGATCCCCCAGCAGCAGGAATCCATGACGCGCATCGTCCGAACGCGCCACCTGCCACGCCTTCAACAGCGCGTCGCCAACTTCCGTGCCTTCAACCAACTCCTCCTGAAGCGTGAGCGCCATGGCGGCCTGTTCCGAAGTGGTCGTCTCACCCGTCGGCCCGACCACCGCGACGACACCCTCAGGCGCCAGGAGCCAGCTCTCAGCCAGGCTCTCATAGCTCGGATGCGCAAAACCGGCGCACAAGCAGGTCCAGGCCGCCACCACAGTCGGCTGACGCCAGCTGCCGCCATCTTCGGCAATCAGAAGCTTCTCATCCCCAAGCATCCGCATGCTGCCGTGTCCCACATAAATCAGCGTCCCCGGCGCACGTCTCAACCAGTCTATGAGGGTCTCCCGGGCATCTGCGTCGTCGGCATCAAGCACCAGGTCGGCCGGGCCTATGTCCCGCAGCTGCGCCACCAAAGATGCGAAGCCCGGCTCATCATCTCTGACCAGCGCCAGGCGCTCGTGCGGTTCCCAACCCAACGTTTTGGCAACCAGGCTCCGGACGTGCTCAATAGACGAGACAGGAAAGCGCCCAAGAGCCACCAGTGGACGGTCCGTTCCGCCTGTC
>CAZPJP010000180.1:0-7932 GCA_964586915.1 uncultured Anaerolineales bacterium | reverse complement strand
GTGGCGGGTTCGGCAACCCCCCCCCACGTGACTTTAAACCGCCGACAATGCTCTTCTATGATCTTTGCGTATTTCTTCGGCCGCGGGTTGTATTCCCGCCACCACCCCGTTACCAACACGACCGGGGGGCAGGCTTGCCCCCCGGTCGTTTTACGTCACAATAGGCAGGCTATGCACCCACCTACTACACAGTCAAATTCGGCGATCCTGTTGGTCACCGGCGAGCGGCAGGTCGGTAAGAGCACGATGCTGTGGCGCGTTGTGCCCGGCCTGCGTGAGGCTGGGCTGCAGGTCTCTGGGCTGCTGACGCGGCGCACCGGGCCCCACGATCTGACCGTGACCGAGTTGCACACTGGGGAGGTCTATGCGCTGACCGACCCTTTCGTGGATCTGCCTGCGTCGCCTACTCGGAATTTCACGATGAACGAGGCCGCGCTTGCCCGCAGCCGTCGGGCATTGGTGGACAGTTTCCCCACACAAGTCTTCGTCCTTGATGAAATTGGGCCCCTGGAGTTGCGGCGGCGCCGGGGCTGGGTTGACGCGCTTGAGCTGCTCAAGCGAGAGTCCTATGACGTTGCGATAGTTGTCGTGCGGCCGGAACTGCTTGCTGTCGCCGCCGCAGAGTTGGAGGCTACGTGGTTGACCTTGCTCAGGATAACCCCGGACAATCGGGCGGCGGTGCCGCCCGCTCTGATCCGTTGGGTCAGCACCATCTGCACCAGCCAGGATTTGGTGCCGGAGAGGCGGCGATGAGCGACACTTGGGGGATCGTGGGACATCGCTGGGCCGTGCAACAGCTTCAACACACCGTTGCCCAGGACGAAGTTCCCCACGCGATTCTGATCACGGGGCCGGAAAGCGTCGGCAAGCGCACGCTCGCTGAGCGGTTGATCGCGGCGATGCTCTGCCGCTCGGATGCGAAGAGGCCCTGCGGGACCTGCCTCTCATGCCGCAAACTGCGGTCCGGCAACCATCCTGATCTTATGCTCGTTGAGTCCGAGGACAAGACCTCACATGTGAAGATCGAGGAGATCCGCGAGGTCGAGCGTTTCTTGGCGCTGACACCCCACGAGAGCGCACACAAGATCGCGCTGATTCGCGATTTTGAGCGGGCGACGATCGGCGCGGGCAACGCGTTGCTTAAGACATTGGAGGAGCCGCCGGGTTACGCACATCTTATTCTTCTGGCGACAGAGGCCGACGTGTTGCTCCCCACCATTGTCTCGCGGGCGCAGCAGATTCCGCTGCGGCCCGTCCCGAGCGGGGAGATCGCGGGGGCATTGGTCGATCGCTGGGGTGTGGAGCCCGGTGAGGCGCGACGCCTGGCGCGGATGTCGGGTGGACGTGTTGGGTGGGCGGTGCGCGCGGCGACCGATCCTGAGACCTACGGTCGGATGGTCGAGGCAATCGATACGCTGTTGGCGGTGCTAGAACAGGATCTTCCGACGCGGTTCGAGACCGCGCAGACGCTGGCGCGCGATGACGCGGCACTTGTCGAGACGCTGGAGCATTGGATCACCTTCTGGCGTGACGTCCTGCTGCTCAAGACCGGCAATGGCGATACCCTGGTCTTCTCAGAACGGCAGAACGCACTACAAGCGATGTCCACAGCTGTGGATATGCAAAGCACCGTACGCGTGCTGGCAGGGCTGAACAGCGCTCAAGAGGCACTTCTGGCCAATGCGAATACGCAGCTGTTGGTGGAGAGCTTGCTGCTGGACCTGCCGACGCTGACGGTGGGTGCCAGCGGCTAGCGCCGGCAACCGCCTGAGCCCTCGCTCTTGGCCTCAGCGGATCCTAGGCGCGCTGACACCCGGAATGCCAGGTCTGCACGGCCCCCCGGAACACGCTGTTGGAATCGTGCCGGCCGGTCTCTGAGGTTAGTCCGTTGGCCTCAGGACGAAGCCCGATTCCACAGCGAAACGCATCGCCGTTCGCTCTTTGCCATCGATGAGCACCTCGCAGAAAGTGGGGATACAGGCGATCTCGATTTCATCGAGCTCGAGGTAGCCTCGGGCAATGGCAATCGCTTTCACGGCCTGGTTGACCGCGCCAGCTCCGATGGCCTGGACGTGGACTCGCCCCTGTTCTCGAATAATTCCTGCGATGGCCCCGGCGACGGATGTGGAGCGAGAGTTAGCCGCGACTTTGACCATATCCATGAAGGCCTCCTCGTGTGCAGTTTCGAGCATCCAGTCATTTTTATTATACAGAAATCCTTGCCGGATAGCAAGTAATCATGGTCGTGATGGCGGTGATACTCAATTTTCCTTACCTTTCCGCAACCAGAGTTGACTCCCGGGTATGTGTTCTCTAACGTGCGCGGGGCCTGCGGTGTTTGTCCTGTAAGTGCAGCCGGGTATAATGCCCGTCGTTATGTTCCGTTACGCGATGGCCTATAAGCCTTTCGGTGTCGTCAGCATTCATCATAAAGACCCCCTGGGTCGCGACACCCTGACAAGCATGGGTATTCCTACCCATCTGCACCCTGCCGGGCGTCTTGACCTCGACAGTGAGGGGCTGCTGGTGCTGACCGATGACGGTCAGACATTGCATCGGCTGACCCATCCTGACTACAGCCACGCGAAGACCTACTTTGTCCTCGTGTTAGGTGAACCCGATGCGAGCGCCTTGCACCTTCTCAGGACGGGGGTTGAGATCAAATTGGGCACCACCCGACCGGCGGATGTCGAGATCCTAGGGGGCGCGCCGCCATTGCCTGACTTTCCCAAGGGGCTGCCGCCCGCGGAGAAGACCACGTGGCTGCGGATGGTGCTCCACGAAGGGATGAACCGGCAAATCAAGCGAATGACTGCGGCGGTGGGTCATCCGACGGTTCGGCTGGTGCGCGTGGCCCTCGGTCGCCTCACGCTCCCGCCAGATCTAGCGCCGGGAGAATGGCGGGACCTCAACGCGGTCGAGCGCAAGGTTCTGCTCGCCGATGTATGGTCGAAGGGACGGCGCCCCCATTCACAATCACGACGACGCACCTAAACTCGGAGGCAACCGTGAAGCTTTCTATTATCATTCCCGTCTATAACGAGATCGAGACGATTGCCGAGATCGTCGCGCGCGTGCGTGTCGTACACCTGGATGTGCAGGTGTGGGCGGATCGCGCCAACGAGGCCGTGATTACATTGGAGCGTGAGGTAGTGATCGTGGATGATGGCTCTTCCGATGGTACCCGTGCCTATCTGGAGACGCTGCGGGACGAGCCCGACGTCAAGGTCCTTTTCCACAAGACGAATCAGGGCAAGGGTGGGGCCGTCTGGACGGGACTACAGGCGACGACCGGCGACATCTGCCTCATCCAGGACGCCGATCTTGAGTACGATCCGCGAGAGTACGTCAAACTGCTGCAGCCGATCCTGGAGCACCGCACTCAGGTCGTCTACGGGTCGCGCTTTCGAGGTGGACCCACAAAGGCGATGTTCTTCTGGCACATGCTTGGTAATCGGTTTCTGACCCTCGTCACAAACGTGCTGTACAATACGATCCTGAGCGATATGGAGACGTGCTACAAGGTCTTCACGCGCGAGGTGGCCGATACCCTTCAGCTCAAAGCCCGCGGCTGGGGGTTTGACCCGGAGATCACGGCTCAGATACTGCTGAGCGGGTATCGTATCTATGAGGTGCCCATCTCGTACACCGGTCGGGAGTTCACCGAGGGAAAGAAAATATCCTGGCGGGATGGGTTTACGGTCCTGTGGACGTTGCTCAAGTATAGGATCATGGGATACGGCTGAGACTTTCTGTTCTTGTCGCCCACCCCTTGGGCCCGCTTACCCCCTGCGCACCGCAGGGGGTGTTTTCTTTAGCACGCGGACACTTGACGAGAAGCAGGAAGGATGCCACAATGTTTGCGCCATGACCGTTCTCAACTTGCCGACGATCACGCGTCCGATCCGGCATCTGCAGCGTTACCGGCAGATTCTGACGGTCTTCACGCGCCACGGATTCGGGTTTATGGTCTCTCACCTCCCAACCGAGCCGCTGTGGCTGCGTGATCTCTATCCCTTTCCGAAACCGGAGCGCGCCTCACTGCCTTCCCACTTTCGACAAGCGCTGGAGGAGTTAGGGCCGACCTTTGTCAAACTGGGCCAGGTCCTGAGCACGCGACCTGACCTGCTGCCACCGGATTATATCTTCGAGCTCTCCAAACTCCAGGACAAGGTGAAGCCCGTGGCCTGGGAGGAGATAGAGAAGGTCCTTCGGGCCGAACTCGAACAGCCTCTGGAAGAGGTCTTCGATGAGATCAACACGGTCTCGGTGGCCTCCGCCTCGCTGGCTCAGGTGCACGTGGCGAAGCTCGCAACGCGAGAACGCGTCGCACTCAAGATACAGCGACCGAACATCCTACGCACGCTACGGACCGATCTCGAGATCATCCACGATATCGCCGCCTATGTCCAGAACCACACGCCGCTGGGTCAAGTGTACAATCTGGTGGAGATTGCAGATGACTTCGCCGACACGCTGAATCGCGAGCTTGACTACAAGTCTGAGGGGCGCAATGCCGACCGCTTCCGCAGAAGCTTCAAGGATGAGCCCGGCGTTTACATTCCGTGGATCTACTGGACCTACACCACGGAGCGGGTGTTGGTGTTGGAGTATATTGAGGGAATCAAAATCGATCAGATCGAGGCGATTGATGCGGCCGGCCGGGACCGCGAGAGGATCGCGACGAACGCTGCGCGTATGATCATTCAGGAGGTGCTCCAGGACGGATTCTTCCACGCGGATCCCCATCCGGGCAATTTCGTGGTCATGGAGGGCGACGTGATCGGTGCGATGGACTTCGGGATGGTGGGATATCTGAGCCAGACCGATCGAGTCAACCTTATCCGCCTCTACAATGCGGCCGTCCAGATGAACGCCAAAGGGGTGACACAGGAACTGATTCATATCGGGGCGGCGCCTCCAGATGTGGATCGGCACACGCTCACTCGGGATGTTGAGCGGTTACTGCAGCGTTACAGCAGCCTTGCGCTGAAGGAGATGCGGCTAGAGGACTTGCTGGATGAGGTGATGCCTGTGGTCTTTGAGCACAAACTGAAGTTGCCATCGGACTTCTGGTTGCTGGCTAAGACCTTGGCGATGATGGAGGGCATCGGACTGAAGCTAGCGCCGGATTTCGATATCTTTGAGTTCTCCAGGCCTTACGTTAACCGTCTCATTTTCAGCGCCGTTCTGCCTAACGAGCGCTGGGTCTCTGATGCTATTCGGCGCTGGCTGGCCTGGGGCGATTTCCTCGACGAGATTCCTTATGCCGGTCAGCTGTTGATCGATCGCCTGCAAAAACGGGAACCTGTCCCCTTATCCCTTGATCAGCACACGCTAAGTGTCATTGATCGTCTGGTCACCCGGCTTGCGCTCAGTTTCATCATCGCGGGAATGATTGTGGGGCTGGCATGGCTGATTCCTGCCGTGACCGGTGCGGGCTGGCTGTTGCAGGCGGTGGTCATCGTGTCCTTCGTCGTCGCGGTCGTGATGGGCGCAGGGGTCCTCTGGTCGATTGTGAGAAAGCAATGACCGCGGCTGACACTTTCCCCAGACGTTTGCCCATGTTACAATAGTCATCATGGATATGGATCATCACCCTCTACTTCGCATTCTCAACACCCAACAACGCGCCGCCGTGACCACGTCAGCGGGGCCTGTGTTGGTGTTGGCTGGCCCGGGATCTGGGAAAACCCGGGTCCTAACGCATCGGATCGCCTGGATGCTTTCCGAGTTGGACGTGCCGCCGTGGCACGTGCTTGCCGTGACCTTCACCAACAAGGCCGCCCGCGAGATGCGTCATCGCCTGGATACGATGTTGGGGGATACATCGACGCGAGCGATGACCTTGGGTACATTTCACGCGACGTGTGCTCGCATCCTGCGGCGCGAAGCAGAGTCCCTCGGCATTGCGCCGGAGTACCTGATCTTCGACAGCGACGACCAACTCGTCGTGATGAAACAGGTTGTCGCTGACCTGGGGCTAGACGATAAGCGCTACCGTCCCCGCACGCTGCTCAACGCTATCTCTGGTGCGAAGAACGAACTGCTCTCCCCCGACGACTATCCCGTTCACACATACTATGACGAGATTGTCGTTCGGGCGTACCGGCACTATCAGGAGACGTTGCGTAAGAACGACGGACTGGACTTCGATGATCTGCTGATGGAGACTGCGAACCTGCTACGGTCGGATCCCCTGGCCCTTGCGCGTTACCGCGATCGGTATCAGCACGTGCTGGTCGATGAGTTTCAGGACACGAACGTGGCGCAGTACGTGATTTTGAAGCAGTTGGCGCAAGAGCACCGGAGTCTTTTCGTTGTCGCTGATGAGGATCAGTCCATCTACTCCTGGCGCGGGGCTGACTATCGCAATATCGTCCGTCTGCGACAGGATTTCGTGGAGCTCCAGGAGTTCCTGTTGGAGGAGAACTACCGCTCCACGCAGGTTATCCTGGATGGCGCGCAGGCGGTGATCGCTCCGAATCCAGATCGGACGCCCAAACATCTTTACACCGACAAGGCGGGGGGATATCCGATCACGCTCCACGAGGCGTACGATGAGCAAGAAGAGGCCGATTACGTCGTCCGGGAGACCTCGCGATTGTTAAAGACCGGTCACCAGCCCGGGGAGATTGCCGTTATGTATCGGACGAACGCGCAGTCCCGGGCCTTGGAGGAAGCCTTTATCCGTCAAAACCTTCCCTATCGTTTGATCGGGGCCACGCGATTCTATTCCCGGAAGGAGATTAAGGACGTTTTGGGTTTCCTCCGACTGGCGCAGAACCCCGACGACGATGTCAGCTTTATGCGGGTGGTCAATGTGCCGCCACGAGGGATCGGGGCGCGCACCATCAGCAAGGTTGCCAGTGAGGCGCAGGAGCGTGACACGAGTCTCTATCAGGGACTGCTCTCATTGGTGCAGGACGATACGTTACGCAGCCGTGCAGAGCGCGTGCTGACCGCGTTCGCCACTATGGTCCATCAATGGGTCGAGCTTCGGGAGGAGATGAGTGTGGCACGGTTGATCGATCGTATCCTCGCCGACACCGACTACGAGTCCTATACGCGCGACGGGAGCGATCAGGGTGAGTCGCGATGGGAGAACGTGCTGGCGCTCCGCGCTGTGGTGGCGGAAGCGCCGGCTATCTCCTTGGTCGACTTCCTGACCGACGTGGCGTTGGTGGCCGATGTGGACGAGCTTTCGGCAGAGGTCGATGCCGTCACGCTGCTGACGCTGCACAGCGCGAAAGGATTGGAATATCCCATCGTCTTCCTGACCGGCCTGGAGGAGGGGCTCCTCCCTCACAGTCGCTCGATGGATTCGCCGATGGAGGTGGCTGAGGAGCGGCGCCTGCTCTACGTCGGTATGACCCGGGCTGAGCAGCGTCTCTATCTCACGTATGCCTTCCGACGGGGTTGGCGCGGGTATCGTGACAGTGAGCCGTCGGCCCCATCCCGTTTCCTGGAGGACCTGCCTGACGCGGTGCTCAAGGAGCCGCGGGAGCGGCGTGGAGGAGTTTCGCGGTCTAGTTGGTCGCCCCAGGCGTGGACGAGGGAGTCTCAGCAGCCGGAACGCGTGTCTGCGCGACCCGAGCTGCAATATCGGACGGGGCAGCGGGTGGCGCACGCTTATTATGGTGAGGGCATGGTTCTGGAGAGCGAGCTTGAGGGCCGCCACGAGATGGTCACCGTGCTCTTTGGCAACGGCGTGGGGGTCAAGAAGTTACTCAGCGCGATGGCTCCGATGGAGCTGGTTCCGGAGCATTGAGGCGACCGGCGTCGGCTGACGCTGGCGTCGGTTGACTCGCCCTGACACGTTGTCTTATCGGGGGAACGGTCGGGGCAAGGCGCGAAGGGAGTCCGTGATGAGATCTAAGGATAGCTTCAAGGGCCCCGCGGCCCTGATTAGCCTGCTTGGAGGGCTGCTGG
>CAZPJP010000179.1:0-7965 GCA_964586915.1 uncultured Anaerolineales bacterium | reverse complement strand
CTCCTGATGGCGGCCTTCATCACCTGCACGAAACCGTGTGGCACCCCCTCGTTGGTTCTCTCGTAGTAGAGCGGGATGATCTCCTCCTCGAGGAGGCGGTAGATGGCGTTGGCATCGGCTTCGGTCCGGTCGCCTTCAACGTCCTCATCGCCAAAGGCCCACCCGTTGGTGCCATCGTAGCCCTCGATCCACCAGCCGTCGAGGATCGATAGGTTGGGGACGCCGTTAATGCTCGCCTTCATCCCGCTGGTGCCGCTCGCCTCTTTCGGGGGGACGGGGTTGTTGAGCCAGATGTCGACACCGGCGACCATATCGGCCGCCAGCTCCTGATCGTAATCCTCGACGAAGGCGATCCGACCGGCGAAGGCCGGATCCTGAGCGTGGCGGAAGACCTCTTGGATCAAGCGCTTGCCCTCGGAGTCGGCGGGATGCGCCTCACCGGCGAAGACGATCTGGACCGGTTGCAGGCGGTCGGTGACCATGGCCTTGAGGCGCTCCAGGTCCTGCATGATTAGGGTGGGGCGCTTGTAGGCGGTGAAGCGCCGTGCATAGCCGATGGTGAGCACGTCGGGATCAAGGAGCGCGCCAAAGGCAAGAATGCTGCTGGCGGCAGCCCGATCTTCGTGCCATCGTGCGCGGGCGCGGGCGCCGATCTCGGCGAGAAGATCGCTCTTGAGTGCTTGATGGACTCGCCAGAGCTCTCCGTCCGGGATGTCATTCACGGCTTCCCAGGTCTCCGATTCGTCTTGCCGCGCCATCCAGTCGTCGCCCAGGGCCCCAGCGAAGAGCGGGTGCATGTGGGCGGGGTTGACCCAGCTCGAAACGTGGACGCCGTTGGTGATGGCGTCGATGGGCACCTCGTCCTCGGGCGTGTCGGGCCAGAGATGCGACCACATCGCGCAGGCGACCTCACCGTGGCGCTGGCTTACAGCATTGCGCGCATTCGACATCTGCAGCGCGAAGACGGTCATGTTGAAGCCGGCGTCGGCATCCTGGGGGTCAGCGCCCAACTCGAGGAACCGGTGCCGATCCACACCGATCTCATCAAGGTACGCGTCGAGATAGCGCTCTACGAGCTGGAAGCGGAAGACGTCGGTGCCGGCGGGCACCGGAGTGTGAGTCGTGAAGATGGTCGTCTCGCGAACCTGCGCCAGGGCCTCGTCGTAGGACTTGCCGTTGTGCAAGTGCCTCTGAAGGCGCGCCAGGGTCGCGAAGGCAGCGTGTCCCTCGTTGAGGTGTAGGGCTGCGGGCTGGATGTCCAGAGCGTCCAAAGCTGCCATTCCGCCCATCCCCAGGAGGATCTCCTGACGGAGTCGCTGCTCGGGATCGCTGACGTAGAGACGGCTGGCGATGTCCCGGTCCCACGCCCGGTTGCCGTCGACAGCCGGATCGAGAAGGTAAAGCGACACCCGACCGACCTGGACCTTCCAGACGTGTACGTCGACCTGCGGATCCAGCGCCGGAACCGTCACCCGCAGTGGGTCGCCCTCCTCGTTCAGGATTCTCTCGATGGGGTTGTAGGTGCGATCAAGGACCTCCTCGACATCCTCCTGCCATCCGTCCTCGCGGATGCGCTGGTGGACGTAGGCCTGACGATAGAACATACCCACGGCGACCAGGGGCACGCCGAGGTCGCTAGCTTCCTTTAGGTGATCGGCCGCTAGGACGCCGAGGCCGCCAGCATAGACGGGGAGAGACGAGTGGAGACCGTACTCCGCTGAGAAGTAGGCGAGGGGCGCGTTGTACTCCCCACACTGGGTCGAGAACCAGCCATCCTCGATGGCGCGCTCCTCCTCGTAGGAAGCGATGACGTCGTCGTAGCGCCGGAGGAAGGTCTCATCCTCAGCGGCGGCTTCCAGGACCTCGGCTGGCAGTATGGTCAGCATCTCGATAGGGTTTTCGTCGCTGTCGCGCCAGGCCTGACCGCTGAGACTGCGGAAAAGCCGCTGGGCTTCTGGGTGCCAGCTCCACCACAGGTTGTACGCGACGTCCTTCAGACCGGCAATGCGCTCCGGTGGATCAGGGATCGGGTCCCAGGCATGACTCATATTTGCTTCTCCTTCTACTTGCGTGGACAACGGACGATGGACGATAGACGACGAACTGCGTCCCATCTAGTGTAGCTCAAAGGCCGGCGGGGGGCCGCGGGATTCGGTTAGGCTCGACGTTGGGATACGTTGGCAGGGTTGGAATTGGGTAGGGCGTCCTCTGGTTGGCTACGACGCGAGGAACTCGAGCACAGCGTCGTTGAAGCGCTCGGGCTGCTCCACCATTGGGTTGTGGCCCGAGGCCTCCAGGACGACCAATTGTGCGTTGGGGAGGCGAGCGCGGGCGTCCACAGCGTCGTCAATAGGCACGAGTTTGTCGTCGGCGCCCCAGACCAGCAGCACCGGCGCTTTGATCTCGTCGAGACGCTTCGTCACCGCGTCGCGGACCTCGTTGCGAGCGCCGAAGGGCGTCGCGAGGTTGCGGACAGTCGAGAGGTAGGCGCGCTGAGCGCCAGGCATCGTGATCATCTCGTAGTTGTGCTCGATCATCTCCTCAGTGATCAGATCAGGATCATAGTAGAGTGCGCGAAGCGCCTGCGCGGTCTTCTCACGCCGTGGCTTCAGCAGGAGCTCGCCAACCAGGGGGAGCGTCAGAAGCCGCAGTGACAGGCTCACGCTCTCTCCCAACCCCGCGCCGTCCACGACGATGAGGCGATCGACGCGCTCCGGGTGCTCGATGACGAGCCGGAGCACGATGGCAGCCCCAAGAGAGTGGCCCAGGAGGGCGGCTTGGGGGAGCTCCATCCCATCCATAAAGGCTGTGACGAAGCTGACGAAGGCCGCCAGCGTATAGTCCATCTTGGGCTTTTCAGTGTAGCCGTAGCCGATCAGATCGAGCGCGTACACGTGGCGCGCCTCAGCTAGGGCCTCGACGTTGCGCTCCCAGATCTCGACAGAGGCGCCAAGGCCATGCACCAGGAGCAGGGGCGGGCCCTCGCCGGTCTCCCAGTAGCGGGTCCGAATGCCATCGACCTGCGTGTAGCGGTCGAGTACGTGTGTCATGGTGTCGCTCCTTTGTGTCGATAGCGATCATACCGTATCGAATTGACGTATTGGGTTGGCACGCAGTGACGTGATCCGGTTACCAGCGCGTGCGTGCAAGATGCCCGCGGCCCATTCACAGGTCAGTCGCCGGGCGCATACCTCCACAAGGGTGGTTCGCCCGGCTGCAGGAGCCAGACCGTGTCGTTCCTCGCCGCGTCCTCCGGCTGGGGGGCGAGCTGGCAGGAGAACCCCTCCGCCCGGTGGACGGGCGTCACCATGTCGCCTTCGATCCGGTAGAGCCCGTCACCAGCGCAGAGCCAGCCGGTGCCGGATGCGTCGAAGGCGAGGCTGTCCGGTGCCTGGTCGGCGATGGGAGACCAGATGTCCTCGTGGACGCGGAAGAAAAGCGCATCGTCGATGTCGCAGCTCGCGCCGCCGCAAAGGCTGACCGTGAGCCAGGCGGTGTCGTCGTCCGAGAGGACGAGATCGGTGAGGTAGCCCCAGCGTAGATCGTCGGCGAGGTCGAAATCGGGATGGAGCAGCGTCTCCCAGCCGCCACCGGGTGTGTACCGCATCAGGTTGCCGTCGACCCCGGCCCAGATCCGCCCGGTGGCGTCTACCTCGATGTCCTCGATGCAGCCCGAGCCGACCACGTCGGAGTCGCCGCCCTGCCACGTCTCACCGTCGTACCACCGCGCGCCCTGGCCCCGCGGACCGGGACCCATCCAGGCGCAATCGGTGACCCAGACGTCGCCAGCACCGTCGATGGCGATGTCGCGGAGGCGAAAGCGGAAGCCCATCTCGACCATCTCCTGGGAAGGGGTAAAGCCGACCTCTTCGGGCGCGAAGACCTGCCACTCGCCGCCGTCAAAGACACGCACGTCGGCCTCGGTCACGAGCCACGTCCGGCCCTCGCGATCGGTCACACTGCTCTCTGAGACCGAGGCGTAGCGGCCGCGCACCATCGATTCGGCGGGCGTCCATCCGGTGTCCGGACCGTATTCGATCCACGCCGCGCCTCCCTGGGCCACGATGGTGTCGCCGTTAGCCGCGGCGACCCAGGGGCGACCAACGTCGTTGAAGCCGACGATGACGCCGTCGCGCAGGGCATCGAAGGACGTGTGCGCCGTCCAGGTATTCCCGTCCAACGAGAGCACGGCGCCGTCGGTCGCAAGCCAGACGGTGCCGTTGGGCGCGACGCGCAGCTCGCGAATGGCGTCGCCACTCACGTCAGGCGCTGGCGAGAAGGGCGTGAAGGGGCCGATCGGGCCTACAGGTTCGCCCGTCGGTGTGCCTGTCGGCTCGCCAGCAGGTTCGATCGAGGGCTCCGCTTCCGGCGTGGCTGTGGCGGGACTCCCGGGATCGGCCTCGGGCGTGGCGGTCGGGGGCAGGGGTGTCGGGGTCGGGCTGCTCTCTTGTGCGCTCTCCTCGACCGGGGTCGGCGTCAGCGGTGTCGATGTGGGCTCGCCGCCGGTGATCAGGCTGCAGCCGAGCAGAATCAGTACCAGCACGGCGGCGAGCAGGCTGCGATGGCACCGTGCGGCAGGACGGAGCGCCATGGCCTGTTTCAGCGGCCGCTTCGTCTCTGGATGGCGGAGGATCTGCATGTCATAGCTCCTCTCCGAGCGTTATGATGGCCTCAGACACTGGTGCGGCGGATGACGACAACCGGACGGTGCACCACCCCCAGGTCCTCCAGCGGCCGGTCGAGGTCCCAGCTCTCCCACCAACCAATGAACTCCCACGTCGGCCGATACTCGACGAAGGCCAGGAACTCCTGGGGGTAGATCTCGCGCTGGTGCGCTACCTGATGCAGGACATGGTGCGTGCCCGCGTCGTTCTCCTGCATCGTTACGTCCTCTTCCATGATCTGCTCCACGGGGCTCACGAGACGGGTGCGATAGATTGTCTTGACCTCGATGTCGCCCCGGCGCTGGGTCCACGTGTCGTGCGCCGCTGTGCTGGGGGCGCAGTTGATGCTCCAGTCGAGCAGGTAAAGGCCGCCAGGCCGCAGCGCGCGCGCGACGCTCTCGAAGTGGCGAACGAGCTCCACGGTGGTCTCGACGTAGAGGGATCCGAGGAGCACCATCGCGAAGTCGACGGGCTTCGCCAGTTCGAACTCCGCGAGGTCACTCTGGTGGAAAACTGCCCGCGCGCGAAACCTCTCAGCCTTGCGCCGGGCCGCGTCGAGCATGCTAGCGCTCCAGTCGAGGCCGACGTAGCGGTACCCGCGCCGCGCCAGCTCGGGCAAGTGAGGCGCCGAGCCGCATCCCAGCTCCAGGATGCGCGTGACCGGGATCTGACTGTAGCGGTAGATGAGGCGTTCGATCGCGTCGACCTCCGCCGGTATGTCGCGGAAGCTGTAGGCGATCTCGAAGTACTCGGGATGATCGTAGATCTCGGACACTGTGTTCCTTTCCTAAGTCAGCAGACCCCGAGCCGCCTGGACGATGCGCTCGACGTTGGGGAGCACCTGATCCTCCAGATCGCGGGCGTACGGGATTGTGGTCTGCGTGCAGACCCGGGCGTAGCGAGGTGTCAGCCCCGCCTCCAGCAGGATCGCCGCGATCTCGCCTGAGAGCCCGAAGGTCTCGTAATCCTCGTCGATGACGAGCAGCCGCCCTGTGTGACCGACGGTCGTCACGAGGGCCGGGGCGTCGAGCGGAGAGAGACTACGCAGGTCGAGGACGGTGGTCGCGATGCCCTCCTCCGCGAGGATCTGGGCAGCGCTGAGCGCGCGATGGACGCCAACGCCCACGCTGACCATTGTGAGGTCGTCGCCCGCCCGGCGCACCGCTGCAGCGAGGCTAGGAAGAGGCGCCCAGCGCTGCGGGACGGGTCCCCGCGCGCCGTCGGGTGGGATATCGAAGGCGACGGTCTGCCGCCCCCCGCGCCCCAACACGTCCAGCCAGCGCTCCGACAGCAGCTTGTGCTCTAGGTAGAGAATGGGGCCCGGATGGCTCAAGGCGCTCAACATCAGAGCGCCGGCATCGGCCGGGGTGGAGGGGACGACGACCGCCAGGCCCGGTATGTGAGCGAGCCAGCCCCAAAGGCTTTGGCCGTGCTGTCCGCCGTCGCCATAGCCGCCGCCGCACGAGGCGCGCACGACCAGGGGCACGTTCCACGTGCCGCCAGAAAAGGCCTCGACCTTCGCGGCGTGGTTCAGGAGCGCGTCGGCGCAGACCCCGATGAAGTCGACCAGCATGATCTCGACCACCGGTCGCAGGCCGCTCATGGCCGCGGTGACGGCGGCACCCAGGAAGGCGCTCTCGCTGATCGGCGTCGCCCGCACCCGGCGCGGGCCAAAGCGGACGAAGAGCTCGCGGTGGAGCCCGTGGACATCCTCACCGATGAGGATGATGCGCTCATCCGCGGCCATGGCCTGTGCCAGGGCGTCGTCGATCGCAGTGCCGAAGGTCATTGTCTTCATCCACTACCTCCCTGAGAAGTCGCCGCGAGCGGGTGTCCAACGGCGATGAGGATCTCCTGGATCCGGGCGGTCACGCCCTCCTCTACAGCACTGACAGCGTCGGGGTCGGCGATCAACGCGTCCCGGGTTCGCTTCACAGGATCGCGCTCGGTGGAGGTGATCTCTCGGTGTGCGCCCAGTACCAGCTTCAGGATTGACAGCATGCTGCGGATCCGCACGCCGAGGGGCGCGCCGCCGCGCTTGAGGGCGGACCGGAGCATCGGGATCGCGATGGGGAGCATCTCGCGAAGCGGACGCCGCGCGACCCGGACCAGGGGATCGCCGAGGAAGTGGCCCTCGAGGTGGATGCAGGACGCGTGGAGGAAACTGGGACCGCGCCCGGCGCGCGCCCGCTCGAAACAGGTTCGAGCTGCGTGCCAGACCGCGACGACGTCGCTGCCATCCACCGACAGAGTGGCGAGCCCAAGACTGCGCGCACGGGCGTCCAGCCGACCACCGGTGACCTCCGGGGAGGGCGTGGCGATGGCCTGGGCGTTATCCTTGCAGACGAAGATCACGGGAAGCTGCCAGGCGGCAGCCAGGTTGAGGGACTCCATCACCTGGCCCTCGTTCATCGCTCCCTCGCCGAAGAAGGCGACGGCCACGGCGCCAGGTCGCAGATAGGTGGCCGAGAGGGCGAAGCCCACGGCGGCCGGTGCGGCAGCGCCAACGATGCCCGAGGAGGCGGCGAGGTGTGGAGGGGAGAAGAGGTGCATATGGCCGCCGCGACCGCGACAGAGGCCATCGGTGTGTCCCAGGAGCTCCTTGAGGATCAACGTCGGGTCCACGCCCCGCATCAGGAGCGGGGGTGTGGCGCGATGGTCGAGCGCCAGCGCATCTCCGTCGCGCAGGTGGTCGGCGACGCCGGCGACGATGCCCTCCTCACCCGTTCCCAGGTGCATCTCACCCGAGATCCGTCCAGCGCGCCACAGCTCTGTGACGCTTTCCTCGAAGCGCCGGCTGAAGAGCATCTGCCGGTATAGGCCAATCAGATCCGGCTCCATAGTTGCTCCTCCTTTCGCATTGGAGAGCTGTCTGTGAGTATACGTCAGGTCTGACGCGGGCTCAAGCTACGCATCGCGCGGCGTCCCCGCCCTCTAACTCTCCCCTCTGTGAGAGGTGAGTCGGGGACAAGCCACCGGAGGGGGGAGAACGCTCCTTGTCCCCCTTTGGGGGAAATACAAAGGGGGGTCCGCGCAAGCGAACTAAGCTGGCCCAGCACGCCCCCCTGTAACTGTCAATTTGCGGGCGCAACTGGTCCACCACTTTTCGGCCACACTGGTCCATTCGATGGGTGACGCTGCTGTGATGCGCGAGGCTGGAGCCGCGGGTGGGGGAGAGAACACGGCCCGGACGGGGATCTTTCCCCCCTCCGGGGGGAATACAAGGGGGGACGCGCGGGGGCGAGCAAGGCGCTCCAGCGCGCCCCCCGGTACCGGGCCAGTTGCGGGCGCACCTGGTCGA
>CAZPJP010000178.1:0-7979 GCA_964586915.1 uncultured Anaerolineales bacterium | reverse complement strand
TGCTTGTACTTCTTGCCGCTGCCGCACCAGCAGGGGTCGTTACGACCGGGCTTCTCCGCCGGCGGATTCTTCGTCTTCAGCGTCCATGGAGTACGGTGAGGACGCCGCTGCGCGGGCAGCTTCTCGACCGTGCGCTCGTAGTCCTCCATCCGGCCCCAACGATAGTAGAGGTCCGCCAGCCGCTCCAGCGCATCCGCTCGATGCTTCAGAGGGGGGTGCTCCAGCGCCCGCACCAGCAGCGCCTCGGCGCGCTCGAAGTCCACCGGCACACCCCACCCGAAGTGATATTGGTCGGACCACCCGATGTAGGCCCAGGCCTCGTCGGGGCAGCGATCGATCAGCGCCCCGTAGACCTTCGCGCCTTCCTCCGGTCGGCCCAGGCGGAAGAGCGCCTCGCCCTTGGCCCGCAGCATCTGCACATACCGCCAGTCCTCCTCGTCGGGGAACTGCGCGAGGAACTCGTCGACAAAGCGCACGCGGTGCTCATGATAGACCGGGTCGTCAATGCCGGCGTTGCCCAGCTCCATCTCCAGGTCCGAGGACCAGTTGAAGAGAGGCTCGATCGCGTCGCGATGGGCAGCGTCGAAGGCCTCTGTGGTGCGCATCTCCGGCGTCGCCAGCTCCTTCACCAGCTCCCATGCCGCCAGCCACTTTTGCACTGCGTCGACTCGCTTACGGGCCTTCACGTGATCGTATCCCTCCATCACAAGATTGATGAGTTTGTCTTCGGGGTCGAGCTCTGGGGGCGCCAGCGTGCCCGCGCGGAGCTGCTCCCAGCGCTCGGTCTCCGCCTCGACGAAGGTCTCCACCGCTCTCAAGACGCCAAGCCCGCGCCGCTCGCCCACCTGATGCCGCACGGCTGCCAGCAGCGCCTGCACGAGCAACCCGTTCACCTCCGGGTGATCGCCCCCGTCCCCGATCTGCATCTCAAGGGCACTGAGGATGGCGAGGATCTTGCGGGCGCGCAGGAGCGGCAGTTTGAGCGCCTCGATCGCCTGCTCGACGCGGCGCAGCCTCGCCACCCGCTCCTCGTAGTAATAGGGCGTTGGCTCGTTCGACGGTTTCCAGGCCACGGTTTCCTCCTCACGCTGCTGAGGGGTTGTTAGCTTTCAGTTGTAAGCCAGAGACAGGGCAGGAAGTAAGGAGCAGGGAGTACTCCGCGCCATCACACCGTTTCTCTTCTACTCCCTACTCCCACTTTCCCTATCCCTCCTCACCCTTCGCCGTAAGCAGCGACACGCCTACCAGCACCACAAAGCTCAGCGGGATCGAGACGATCCCCGGCTGGTTGATCGGCATCGGTGCCGTCGCGGGGTCCAACCCGTAGCGGGCCCACATATCGGGGCTCAGCAGGATCAGGCCCACCGAGGCCACGATTCCCGTCAGGATCGACGCAGTGATCCCCTGCGCCGTCGTCCGCTTCCAGAAGAGCATCATCACGAGCGCCGGCAGGTTCGCCGAGGCCGCTACCGCAAAGGCCCAGCCGACCAGGAACGAGACGTTCATCTCGCGGAAGGCGACGCCCAGCACGATCCCGATGACGCCCACCACCACTGCCACGATCCGCCCGGCCTGCACCTTCGCCGTGTCCGAGAAGTCGCGGCGCAGCAGGTTGCCCATCAGATCGTGGGCCACGGCGCCCGACGCCGCCATAATCAGGCCCGACACCGTCGCCAGCACCGTCGTGAAGGCGATGCCCGAGATCATCGCGAAGAGCACCTCGCCGAAGCTCCGCGCCAGCAACGGCGCGCTCATATTGCTCGTCTCCGGGTTCAGCGCCCCCGCCGTCACCGCGCCCACGCCTAGATACATCGTCAGAATGTAGAAGAGGCCGATGCCCGTGATCGCCACAATCGTCGACTTCCGCGCGGCGTCGGTGCTGCGTACCGTATAGTAGCGGATCAGCACGTGCGGCAGCGCCGAGGTGCCGAAAAAGAGCGCCATCATCAGCGAGATAAAGTTCAGCCGGTTGAGCAGCGTCGTGGTGACCGGCTCGCCCGCCTGCCGCTCCAGGGGGAAGAGCAGACCGGGGCGCATAAAGACGGAGCCCGGCGTCGACGATTCATAGTAGACCGTGACCCTCTCTCCGGTCTCCGTCGCGAACGCCGCGGTCAGCGGTCGCTGCACCACCGTCTCCCGGCTCGCGAGGACGCTGAGCAACGAGATCGGGTCGATCGGGCCGGTGGCCTCGCCGTGCGCCGCCGGGATCTCCGAGACGCCGCCCATCTGCCGCAGGCGGTTGTCCGGTCCCTCCGGCAGCCCGTTGATCAGCACGTCGCCGTTGGGCAGCACCGTGCGGGACTGGGTCTCGACCAAGCTGCTGCCGCCGGCCGCCTCGCTGTCCAGGCGCCACCAATCCTCGATGCGCACGAACGTCTCGCCCTCGCTCTCTTCCACCGCCAACCCGGCTGCCTCAAGGTCGGCCGCGGTGAGGCGTACCGTGCGCCCCTTCACGCTCACCGTGGCGCTCCCGTCGTCGCCGACCGTCGCCGGGATCGGCCGTGAGACTCGGGTGAGCACCGTGCGTTCCTCGCCGGTATGCTCATCCAGCACCGCGTGCCGGCCCACCGGCCGGGCGCCGGCCAGCGCGATGCCGGGGTTGGCCGTCTCGTCGAACGCGACCACCTCGTACCGGTAGGCCTCCAACCCGGCGACCCCTTCCTCCATCGGCCGCTCCGTCGTGCTGACCCCGCGCAGCAGCACCGCGACCGTCAGCACCGTCGCGAAGATCAACAGCAGGCCGCCGTTGAAGAACTGCACCCACGTCGTCGACGTCATCCCGCCAGCGGCCACGATCACGATCACCACGCCGCCGACGATGATCACGCCCCAGAAGTGCGGAATCCCCAGGAGTGGCTCCACCAGCACGCCCGCGCCCACCATCTGGGGGATCAGGTAGAAGAGCGAGACGACCAACACGCTCAGCCCCGCTGCCAGCTGGATCCCGGGATGGCTGAAGTTTCGGTTCAGCGCGTCGGGGAACGTGAAGGTCCCCATCCGCTTCAGGGGCTCAGCGATCACAAAGAGCGCTACGATCCAGCCTGCCAGGAAGCCGATGGAGTAGAGGAACCCGTCATATCCAAAGAACGCGATAAGTCCGCAGATTCCCAGGAAGCTCGCCACCGAGAGATACCCGCCGGCGAACGCCACGCCGTTCACGCCCCAATGGATGGAGCTGTTCGCGACGAAATACCCGCCCAAGCTACGCGCCTTGCGGCTCGTATAGGACGTCACCGCTAACACCACCGCGACAAAGACCACAAAGACAACGATCGCCATCACGCCCTCCTCTTCCCGCGTCCGGCTCCTGGGGCCGGCACGCGGACCAGCCGATTGTAGATCAGCGCGAAGACAATCGCGATGACAATCAACCCCAACCCGTACGTCACCGCCAGGTTCAACCCAAACAACGCCCGTGCCTCCATTACGGTTGGCCAAAACACGCTCAAGGCCACAAACCCGCCGTACACCACAGCGTACAACACCGTCATTCTGATCCCGATACCAGACTTCCGCCGCTCCAACGCCTCATCCACCGTCGGTGGCTGATGAGTCATAACGCCTCCTCAGTCGCTACTAGATGGGTGATCATTTCCGCGAGGCATGGTATATGGAATCTTGGTATGTACAAGTGGGGGCTGGAGCATGACTGCCGGCGGCGGTCAGCAAGCAGGAGTAGGCAGTAGGGAGTCTGGAGTAGACGATGCTGGGGCGGCTCTCTCGCTCCTTACTCCCTACTTCCTGCTCCCGTCCGCGGCTGACGACTGACGACTGAAGGCTGACGACTGGAAACCGGAAACTGGAAACTATCCCTCTCCCAAGAACCCCACCACCTCCCCCACAAACCGCTCCGGCGCCGCGTACATCGCGATGTGCGCCTGCCCCGGCATGACCGCGATTCGGCTGTCGGGCAGCGCAGCGTGCACCGCCTCCGTGCACGCCCTGAAGAGAGCCGGGCTGTCGCTACCGAGCAGGAGCAGCGTCGGCGTGTGCAGATCGGCGAAGCGCCCGGGGTCGAACGCGTATTGGACTTCTGCACGCATCTCCCGCGGCAGCGTGTGAGCCGAGGCCAACCGGGCGGGCCACGCGGGCGATGATCGCATCTGCTCGACCTCCTCGGGGCTCATCACGCCGCTGTAAACCTCGATCAGCAGCTGCGCCCGATCTCCCGCCTCGAGCAAGGCCTCAAACCGTTCGATCTGTCCCTCCGGGTGAAGCTGCAGACCGGGGAGCGGGAACGCCGGCTCGTACAGGATCAGCTTGCGCACGTTCGATGTGAGCAGCGCTGCCTCCAGGCTGAGCAAGGCCCCGGCGGAGTGTCCCAGCAGATCGACCGGGGCCGCCCCCGCTACGGCAACCGCGTCCACCACCGCCGCGATGTCCTCATACTCCCGCTCGATGGCGTAGGTCTCGGCGTCGCCACTCGCGCGCCGCCCGCGCCGGTCCATCGCATAGAGCGTGAACCGTGTCTCCAGCAGCGGAAACGCCGGCCACGCCACCGGGTTTGCCGCGCCCGTGCCGTGCACCAACACCAGCGGTGGCCCACTCCCGCTCTTCGAAAGTCCGATGATCGTGCCGTCTTTGGATACTACTTGTCGCATAGTTACTCTCCTCAGAGGCAGCTGTCAGCTTGCAGCGCTCAGCCGTCAGCCGGAGGAAGAGCAGGCAGTAGGCGGCAGGGCGTAGCCAGCCCACCGACCGTCAGCCACTGTCCTGCGGCTTCTGGACGCTCAGTGTCGGAGACTGAGGACTGGCGACTGAGGACTGCTCGCTGACAGCCGGCTATTCCGCCTCGACTTGCAGTACCACGTCCATCACCGTCAGGCTCGGCGTCGCGCCGACGGCCTCCAGCATCCGCACGCCCTCCGGCTTCTCGGGCGCAGTGCGCAGCGCCGCCAGCGCCTCGCGGCTCTCCCAGAGCGTCACGATCCGCACCTGGGTAGGGTCCGCGTCGTCGTGGACCAGAAACGATTCCACGAGGCCCGGCGGCAACGCCGTCGCCGTCTCGCCAAAGGCGCGCTCCAGATCCGCCATCCGATCGCGTGCCACCTGCGCCTCCAACACCGTCATCATCATCGCCCTCTCCTTTGCTGCCAGCGGACTCTGTGCCCCGCATCCACCTGATCTTTTTGTCACATCCCCACATAAATCCAGTATAGAGCATAATTTACAATATGTCAATCTTGTTTAATGGTATGCGAAACCTGTCCACCAACTGTGTGGGTAGGTGGGTAGGTGGGTAGGGGCCAGGCATTCCGCGCTGGGCCGCCGGTTTTGCTGCCGCCCCTGAACGCGGAGGACGCCGCGAGAGAGGTCACCCTTGCCGGAATGCCTTGCCCTGCGCGGGCGACCACCGCCGCAGACGAGGTGAGCGCGGTGCGTGGGCCGCACACGCGCATGGGGCAACCACAAGGGTTGCCCCATGCTACAACGCGCGTAGCGCACCAATGCCTACTTCCTACTCCTGTCTTCTTGCTCCGGTCTTCCTCCTGCTGCTTCAGCCTTCAGCCACCAGCTACCGCTGTATGAACGGCACGAACAGCCTCTGGAACAGCGACATCGCATCCGACAGCGGCTCCTCTATCTCTTCCTCCGTCGGGGCGCGCACCGGATCCGATACCGGCATCCACACGACCTCCTCAGCCGGCACATCCTCGGTGTCTGGTTCCTCGAGCTCCTCCTGCGTCACCGCCTGGGCGCTGAGCGGGGCCGAGGACGTCGTCATCGCATTCAGCATCACCTCGCCAATCGCCCGTCCCAGCGTCATCGGATTGTGTCCCTGCCGGCGGTTCGAGAGGATCACGATCACGATGTCGTCGTCGGGGTAGATCCGGATGTAGCTGCGGGCGCCGTTCTGCGCGCCGCCCTTCGCAACGACGCGGCTGCCCAGGTGCGTGCCCGTGTTCCACCCGAAGGCGTAATTGCAGCTGCCATCCGGCGCCGTCCACAGCAGATCGAGGGAGTCGGAGTCCAGGATCGTACCGTTGGTCAGCCGGTTCCCGAACCGCGTCAGATCGTAGACCGACGACTCCATCCCGCCGCCCAGCACCTTCCAGCTCAGGTCGTCCGCCGATACCTCCACATTGTTATTGTTGTTGTCCAACCCGTAGATCAGCGACCGGTCAATGTCCGGGAGGCTGCGGTCCTCGGGGCGAAGGGTGGGGAGGTTGTAGGGGGTCTGGATGTAGTCCTCGATGATGTAGTTGATCGTCGAGTTCAGTGCTCCCTCCATCGAGGCCCCCGCGAAGGTGTAGGCGTGCGTGCTATAGGTGCACTGCGCAGCCGGCGCGTGGACCAACGGCGTGGACCACAGCTTCTCCGCTGCATCCAGCGCCGTGAAGTACGAGCCCACGATCGAGGGATGCGCCGCGTAGTGGCCGATGCCCGAGCGATTCGTCAGGGTCTGCGAGACGAAATGCGTATGGGTGATCGGCAGCCCGGGAATGTAGTCGCTTGACGGCGCGTTCAGGTCGAGCTCGCCCTCCTGCGACAGCCGCACGCCCAGCACGCCGCCCACCGCCTTGCTCACCGAGGCGAGCCGGTAGACCGTGCGCGAGTCGGTCGCGATGTCGTCATCGAGGTCCTTGTGGCCCAGCCCTCGCAGGTAGCGGAACTGCCCGTTCTGCGCGATGGCCACGCTCATGCCCGGCAGGCTGTTGTTGTTGAAGTAATCCTCCACCAGCGTGTCAATGTCGCTCTTGAGCGCCCAGTTCAGGCGACTGCCGTTCTGGCGCCAGACCCCGGCGTAGCGCCATCCGGACCCGGTGGGGTAGAGCTCGAAGTCGATCAAGCGGTAGCCGGCATCCCGCAGCTCCGCCCACTTCTCGTGGAAGGCCTTCGACGTCATGTTCCGGTACTCGGCCCAGCCCCGCCCGTTTCGGTTCTCGACCCAGATCCCGGCGTAGTACTGCTGGCCCCCGAACCGGTAGGATTCGACGTCGATCATGCGGTAGTCGGCCTGATACTCGTCGAAGGTGTCGGAGAACTCCTGAGAGCTCAGGTTGCGCCACTCGGCCCAGAGCAGGTTCTCGATGTTCTCCTGCCAGACCGCCGAATAGAGCAGCTCCCCATCGATGACGTAGGCATCGACGTCGATGGGCAGGTAGCCCATATCGGAGTAGGTGTCGAAGAGAGTGCCGAACTCCGTGCTGGTCACGTCATAGTAGTTCGCCCAGCCGAGGTTCTCCACGTTCTCGATCCAGATCGCGGCGTAGCGGGTGTTGCCGCTCAGCTCGTAGACCTCCTGATCGATCAGACGGTAGCCGGCCTCTGCCCGCGTCTGCTGGAAGCTCTCGAAGCTCGCCAGCGTCATGTTGCGCGTCTCGCGCCATTGGCGACCGTCGGTGTTGCGTTGCCACACCCCGCCCACACGCTGGTTGCCGTTGACCTCATCCACCTCGATGTCGATGATCATAAAGCCCCGCCGCGACAGATCGTCGAACCAGGTACCGAACCCGCTGCTGGTGTAGTTGCGCCCAGACCACCAGCCGATTGCGTCCGGGTCCAGCGGGTCGCTGTACGCCTCCCACTCGACGCAGAGCTGCGGCGCCTGTCCCGCGCTGCTTTCGCTGCTGTGGAAGGAAGAGGGTGGGGTGCCCAGCCCGCGGGCCGTCACCGCCAACCCATAGTTGGTGCGATCGCCACGCACCCACTCGATCACCAGCTGCGTCGCCTGCCAGGTTTGCACCCCCGTGGCGCCCGCGTCCCAGCTCGCCGTGTCGTACTCATCTACGTCCCTCGACGGCTGGTTCGACCAGGTCAGCCCGTCCTCGGTCCAGCTCTCCTCCACAGCCACCAGGAACCCCGATCCGCCGAACTGCGAGCTCGACAGGTACATCTCCAGCGTCGCCGAGAGGATCGCGGCGTCCGCCGGGATCGTGCTCAAGTCGAACTGCAGGAAGCTCCAGCGTCTGTCAACGTCAACGTCGCCAATCGCGGCGACGTCGAGAACGGAGCTGTCGCCATAGTTTGCATCGGGG
>CAZPJP010000177.1:0-8015 GCA_964586915.1 uncultured Anaerolineales bacterium | reverse complement strand
CCTCAGTACACGAAGCGTTAATTCGCGCCACGCTAATTAGCGCCACGCTAACTAGCGTCACGCTAACTAGCGCCGCGCTAGCTAGCGCCGAGAACGATAGTTGAGGTAGGCAGTGCTGGCTGCTGCCTACCTTTGTCTTTTTTTGCGGAGAGAGTCATATGGCTCATATTACGATCGTCGGCCTTGGGCCGGGTTCGCTGGGTGACCTCACACAAGAAGCCTGGCGTGTCATAGAGAAAGCCGATGAGATCTGGCTGAGGACGGTGCACCATCCAGTGGTACCACATCTTCCCACTGGTGGAGATCTGCACACCTTTGACGCGGTGTACGAACGCGCTGAGACGTTTGCCGACGTCTACACAGAGATCGTGACGGAGGTGTTGGCGCTTGGGCGCCGAGACAAGGGCGTGATCTATGCGGTACCCGGACATCCGGTCGTGGGTGAGGCTACCGTGACTCAGATTCTGCAGAATGCTCGGGACGAAGGCCTCCCAGTGCGCATTGTAGCCGGGTTGAGTTTTATCGAACCGGCGCTGTCGGCTTTGGAGCTAGATGCCCTCAATGGCCTTCAGGTCTTCGACGCGCTCGACCTCATCGCGCTCCACCATCCCCCCCTAAACCCCGATGTTCCGGCCTTCATTGCCCAGGTCTACAGTCGTGCGGTCGCCTCAGAACTCAAGTTGGTCTTGATGAACCAGTATGAGGATGACCATCCTACGGTGCTGCTCGACGCCGCCGGTACCGAGCATGCACGAGTGAGATCTGTGCCACTCTATGAGATAGACCGGTACGAAGCTACACCCCTGACGACACTCTATGTCAGTCCTGTGCCTGCGGTCACGAGTTTTGAGGGCTTTCAGGAGACGATCGCCCATCTCCGATCCCCAGAAGGATGCCCGTGGGACCGGGAGCAGACACATCAGAGCTTGCGGACTAACCTCCTGGAAGAGTGCTATGAGGTGCTGGAGGCTATCGACGCTGGCGATGCTGAGGGGCTCCGTGAGGAGCTTGGGGACTTGCTACTGCAGATCGTGCTTCACGCGCAGATCGCTGTTGAGGAGAGCAGTTTCCGCATGACCGAGGTGATCGCTCAGATCGATGCGAAGCTCAAACGCCGCCATCCGCACGTCTGGGGAGGCGTCGATGTTGAGAATGTCGGTGAGGTGATCACCAATTGGGAGGTCATTAAGCGCCGCGAACGCGTGGACAAGGGTACACCAGAAAGATCGTTGTTGGATGGCATTCCCAGCGTGCTGCCGGCGTTGGCGCAGGCGGTTGCCTACGCGGACCGTGCCGGTCGGATCGGATTTGATTGCATCAAACCCCAGGGCGTATGGATGGATCTTCCTGTGGGGGCAGCGCACCAGCTATCAGCGCTGCTCGCCAGTCTCAATGCGACTCTGAAGGGGAGTTCTGAAGCCAATGCCGGGCCACGCGTGGTCGGTGATTTGATGCTCGCGATTGCCGATTGGGCTAGACGACAGGATATCGACCCGGAGAGCGCGTTGCGAGAGGCGAATCGACGCTTTGCGGAGCGTCTTCGCACGCTCGAGGCAGTTGTGCGTCACGAGGAGGATACTTTGGATGCTTTGTCCGCCGATGAGATTCGGAGAATCTGGGACGAACACAGCGTAGCGTAGGCCGGCGGAAAGCGCCGGATCGGCAGAAACCGCCCAACGCAGGCAGAATCGCCCAACGTAGACGCAAGAGCGCCGGTGGGCAACTGGCGCTCTTGACAGCCCCCCTCAGTCTCCCGCAAGGCCTTAGTCTAGGTAAGGCTCAAGGGTCCGCACGAGTGCTTGCTTTGACTGGTTGCCGACTAGGCGATTGACCTCCTCACCGTCCTTGAAAAGGATCATTGTGGGGATGTTCATCACGCTATACTGGAGTGCAATACTGGAGCCGTCGACGTTGTGTTTGACGATCTTTAATCGCCCTTCGAGGTCGTCAGCAAGGGATTCCAGCGTCGGTCCCAACCTTCGGCAGGGAGGGCACCACTCGGCAAAGAAGTCCACCAGTACGGGCAACTCAGTATCCTCAATGGCTTCTGCGAAATTGCTCTCATCGACGTGTTCAAGACTGCCCATTGTATGATCTCCTGCGTTAACTCACCATCTGAAAAATCACTATTTGCTTGATTATCGCACGCCCAAAACCAATGTCAAACACCGGACTGCGCGCCACGCGACTTTGAGATTTGGAGCCGTACCTTGCGCTTCTACTGGGGCTTGTTACACTTCTGGTCTGGCAGCATACCGCCGTGGAGTGCGCCAAGTTGCCTGTGAGATGCTGCTATGCTATAATAATAGTGAAGGCGGGGCTCCATTACGCTGGGCCGGACATTTACGCTACCTAAAGCGCTACGCAGCGCGTGTAATCCAGATACGGGTGTGCGGGTTGGGTCTGTGTTAGCTAGCGTGCCAGTTTAGCCGGGGGAATCTGCCGACAGAACCTATGACAGATGGATCTAGTTGCGAGAATATAAGCGCGCCAAGTTCTGACGAGGGTCCAGCATCGACATCAAGCGCGGACTCGGACTCTGAGACGAGCTCGAAGCACGGGACACCTCGGACGATTAGGCAGCTTATTGCGGACGTAACAGCAGCTGTCTGGCGATGGGAAGATGACCGCCAGGCCGTTGCTGCTTTTGTTGGACGCTATAGTGCTCACCTGGCAATTGTCGCGCTGGCCCTGCTTGTCGGGCTGGTTGGGCGAGTTGCCTGGTCACCGACCGATGTGGTCGGTTCCTCTGCGCCACGCCACCTGCTTTTGCCCGCTGCGGCAGAGCCCGTGGCGACCCCCACAGCCCAGGATGTCGATTCTGCATGGGGCTATGAGCTCGCCCGGTCCGAGGCGGTGGTGCGAGAGGCCAATCCGCTCACCACGATTCCGGAGCGAGTACGCCTCGAAGTCATCACCTACACTGTCCAGGAGGGCGACAATATCTTCTGGATTGCTGAGAAGTTTAAGATCTCTCCTGCCACGGTGGTCTGGTCGAATATGGAGACGCTGCAGGGCGCGCCCTGGCTGATCAACGCAGGGCTCACCCTCGCCATTCCTCCGGTTGACGGCGCGTATCACACCGTCGCGCCCGGGGAAACCCCTGCCTCGATCGCCAAGGACTACGAAGTGCCCGTCGAGGCGCTCTACAATGAGTGGAACACGATTGAGCCGGGGCAGCCGCTTGCTCAAGGCACTCAGCTCGTGGTTCCCGGAGCCGTTGGCTCTGACATAAAGTGGGAGCCCGATCCGCCCGCACCTTCTGCGCCGGCGGTGGGCGTTGCATCGGCGAGTTGGGGCTATTGCGGCGACACGGCTGTCTCCGGTTACGGTGCAAACGGTTGGTTTATCCTCCCCACTGGCTCCTATGGGGTCTCTGGATGGGTCTTCCGTGATTCGCGTAACCCCGGTCACATCGGCTTGGATTACCGCTGCCGCCTCGGCGATCCCATCTATGCTGCGGATGCCGGCGTCGTGGTTTGGGCGGGATGGAACGGTGGGTACGGCAATCTCGTGCGCGTGAGCCACGGTAACGGCTTCGAGACCTACTATGCGCACTTCAGCGCCTACGCTGTGAGCTGTGGGGAGGCGGTTGCTCAGAACCAGATCATAGGGTATTGTGGGAGTACGGGGTGGTCGACGGGACCGCACTTACACTACGAGATTCGTCTGAACGGTGTCCCGCAGAATCCCAAGTTGTACGAGCCATAGAGACGTTCAGTCGCCCTAATTTGGTGCAGATGGCCCAACCCAGACCTTCTTCGGAATGGCACAGTTCGCTCTTTGTCCGACTGCCAGCGCGGCTCGCTGCGTTCATCTGGCGCTGGCATGGTGATCATGTGGGACAACGTCCGGCGTTGGGGCGCTTGACCGCGCATGCTGGTCTGATTCTGACACTGGCTTTCCTGATCACCCTGGGTAGCTTCGGCTTGGATTCACTGCCCTCGCTGATGCGAATGGTGGACAGGACATTCCTCGAAGGTTTCGTACAGAACGTCGATGCCGCCCCCTCTGCCACGACTCTGGTGGAGCGCCCATACTATCGCGTTGCCTCTCAAGCCCGGATTGCGCGTCAGGTGCAGGTCCACACCGCGATACCCGACCGCCCGCGGCTGGAGGTCGTCACCTATACGGTCCAGCCTGGGGATACCGCTGAGAAGATCGCGGCACATTTCGATCTTCAGCCTACCACGCTTCTTTGGTCGAACCCGGAGATGGAGAAGAAGCCGGATCTTCTGACCGTGGGTCAGGTGCTGACGATCTTGCCCATCGATGGCGCATATCACACCGTCGAATACAGTGACACGCTCGAGAGTGTGGCGGAGAGCTATAAGGTCGATCATGAGGCGATCGCTAGTTGCACCTTCAACGAAATCCCGGCGGATGGCGAGTTGGTTCCTGGACTGAAACTGATCGTGCCCGGCGGGACCAAACCTTATAAGACCCAGGAGGTCACAGCATATGAGGGGCCGGTTCCTGATGCCATTCAGGTGCGGGGGTACTTCAGTTGGCCTGCAGCCGGGGTTTTGACTCAAGGATACTGGTATGGGCATCGGGCCATAGATATCGGAGCCCCTCTAGGGACTGCGATCCGTACGGCGGACGGGGGGTTCGTCAGCTTCGCCGGCTGGACCGACATTGGTTACGGGTATCTCGTCGTGGTAAACCATCAAAATGGCTACCAGACGTACTATGCGCACCTAAGCAATATCTTTGTGCAAGAGGGTGAAGTGGTACAGTCAGCCCAGGTGGTTGGGGCTATGGGAAGCACCGGAAACTCGACCGGACCTCATCTGCATTTTGAGATACGGTATAATGGATTCCCCACCAACCCGCTGATCTCTCTACCTTAGTGCGAAGCGGAGTGAGTCTCGATCGCGAGCCGTGGGGCTCGCGATTTGCGTGTCGCTCGGCTTGCACGAAGACGCGCGTGTGTCGCCGCCGGGGCTTCGGGCTCAGAGGTTCGCGGACGGGCGGATCGGGAGGGGTTGTGGATCTGACGGTTGTTGAGGTCCGGGTGCTGTATGGCGAGGCCGATAGCGTTCACGACTTCGATCACATCCTGCGTGTGTTGCGATTGGCCGAGCGCATAGCTCGGGCGGAAGCTGCTGATCTGGGGATTGTGCGAGCCGCTGCACTGTTGCATGACTGGGGACGAGCCGACGCACAGGACTCGGGTGCCGATCACGCGGACGTTGCCGCACAGCGGGCGACGCGCTTTCTACGGCATCGGGGCGTTCCCCACAAGACAGTGAGTGCGATCGCCCACGCGATTCGAGCACATCGATTCCGAACGGCGCCCGATCCTCAGACGCTGGAGGCCAGGGTGCTCTTTGACGCCGATAAACTTGATGCCATCGGCGCTGTTGGGATCGCCCGGGCTTTCGCCTACGGGGGCGCACACAACCAGCGACTCTGGACACCCCGGGGCTCGGTCAACCTCGCGGACTGGAAGGTAGAGGGTGACGATCCCGAAGCGCACACGCCGGTGCACGAGTTCGTCGTGAAGCTCTCTCGCATCAAGGACCGGCTCTACACCGGCGAGGGACGACGGATAGCTGTGGCGCGGCATCGCTACATGGAGGATTTCTACGATCGGCTGGACCGGGAGGTTCGGGGCGAGATTTAGTCGAGCGTGTTGTGTGCTTAGGAAGAGGCATAACAGCCCAGCTCAGCGAGCTGGGCTGTTATATGGAACGGCAGGGCACCATGGGAGTGCCTGTACGCGGGTTATCGGATGCTAATCACGAGGCCGCAGGTGCGGATAAAGCAGCACCTCACGGATGGAGTGCTGATCCGTGAAAAGCATCGCCAATCGATCGATGCCCAGACCAAACCCGCCGTTCGGCGGCATCCCGTACTTCATCGCCTGGAGGTAATCTTCGTCCATCGGTTGTGCTTCCTTGTCACCGGCTTCATAGGCGCGACCCTGCTGTAGGAAGCGGGACTCCTGCTCGAAGGGATCGTTGAGCTCGGTGAAGGCGTTTCCCAGCTCCAAACCGCCGATAAAGAGCTCAAACCGTTCGACGTGGGTTGCATCGTCGGGTTTCTGCTTGGCTAGCGGCGATATCTCAACGGGATAGTCATGGACAAAGGTGGGTTGAATCAGGGTAGGCTCCACCTCTCCTAGTAGATTATCCACGAGATGCCCCCAGGTGGCGTCGCCGGCGGCATCATAGCCGCGTCCACGCATTTCCCTCCGTAGCGCATCCGCTGCGGGGAAGGCCGTGTAGTCGATGCCCGTACCCTGGTGGATTACATCTCTCAGTGTGATGCGCTGCCAGGGAGGAGTCAACTCGATCGTGTGACCGCCATAGCTCAAGGTCGTCGTGCCGAGGGTGCGCTCCGCAGTGTAGGCAATCAACTGCTCGACGGTCTCCATCACGCCGTAGAGGTCCGTGTATGCGCAATAGAACTCGAGCTGGGTGAACTCTGGATTGTGTTTGTAGGAGACCCCCTCATTGCGGAAGTCACGTCCGATCTCGTAGACGCGCTCGTACATCCCAACGAGCAGGCGCTTGAGATAGAGTTCGAAGGAGATCCGCAGGTAGAACTCTTGTTGTAGCTGGTTATGGTAGGTGGTGAAAGGACGCGCGGCAGCGCCGCCGTAGATCGGCTGCAGGACCGGGGTCTCCACCTCCAGATAGCCGTGATCGTCCAGGAAGGTGCGCAGCGCTGTGATCATGCGTGAGCGGACGCGGAAGATCTCGCGAACGTCTCGGTTCACGGCCAAGTCTGCATAGCGTTGTCGGTACCGCTCCTCGACATCGGAGAAGGCGCTGTAGCGGGTAATGTTGCCTTCCTCGTCCTCGTACTCCTTGGGTATTGGCAAGGGGGTGATCGCCTTGGCTAATATCCGCAGGGACGTGACCTGCACGCTGATTTCGCCGGCCCGCGTCCGCATCATCGGTCCGCTGGCTTCGATGAAATCTCCAAGGTCGATGGTCCGCCGGAAGCGCTCATAGGCGTCGTCGCCGAGATCGTTGCGCCGAATGAAGAGTTGGAGCCGCCCGGTTCCGTCCTCGATATGCGCAAATGAGAGCTTGCCCATAATCCTGATGCTGACCATCCGACCGGCAATGGTGACATCGACGGGGGGCGCGTCCTCGACCTCGGACCGTTCGTAGGCCTCAAAGGCTTGAATCGCCTGCTCCGTTGTATGCGTCCGTTTCGACCGATGGGGATACGGAGAGATGCCCGCATCCTTCAACTGTTTCATCTTCTCAACGCGTTGCTCTTCTAGGTCGTTTAGCTCCATCGATCGCTCCTCTCAGGTCACACAAATAGAGCGTATGCATGATCCCGGCTGCATACGCTCTCTGAACTCTGCGCTCTTGGTTTGTTAGCTGAAGATGCGGCTAGGTCCCTGCTCCGGCTGCACATCCCTGACAGCTTGCCGGGGATCAGTTGCCTCAACTAATGGCGATAACCTCGAATACCAGGTCTCCGTCAGGAGCTTGGACAACGGCCTTATCTCCGACGCGCTTACCGATCAGAGCCTTGCCCAGCGGCGACTCGTTTGAGATCTTGCCCTTCCGTGGGTCTGCTTCTTCCGAGCCAACGACAAAGTATGCCTCTTCATCGCGCTCACCCTCTTCCCTAACCGTAACGGTGCTGCCAATAACAACGTTATCTGAGCCCTCATCTGACTTGGTGATGAGTCTCGCGTTGCGCAGCTTCTCATCAAGCTCCAGTATTCGCCCCTCGACAAAGGATTGTTCTCGGCGGGCCTCTTCCAGCTCGGCATTCTCAATCAGCTCGCCCTCACCGAGCGCATTATGAAGCCGTTCGGCGACTTCCTGACGACGGACCGTCTTAAGGAACTCAAGTTCCTCCTCCAAAGCTTGATACCCTTCGGGGGTCAAATAGACAACCGCGCGACTGCTCATAGAAAGCTTCCCTCCACACCCGTATGACACGGGGCTATGATAAAACAAAAACCCGAGAGCCTAAGGGCGCTCGCAGGTTTGGCAATGATACCATATATTTGCCGTTTGTAAAGTTGCGTGTTCGAT
>CAZPJP010000176.1:0-8023 GCA_964586915.1 uncultured Anaerolineales bacterium | reverse complement strand
GGGCCTCTACCAGACACCAGGAAGAAGCCGGTAGGGGACGCGCTTCGCGTAGTCCTCGTAGCCATGTAGCTCCTCGTGCAGCATGCGGTCCTCCAGGACGGTGCGCGCGATCAGTAAGACCGCAGCCGCGACCGCAGGCGCGAGGGCGACGGCCGAGCCGAGCAGCAGCGGCATGCTGAGCGACATCGCGATGGCGCCGAGGTAGCCCGGATGGCGCACAATGCGGTAGGGGCCCTCGGTGCATACGATCTGGCCTGTCTCCTCCTCGACTCTCACAACGGTCGAGAAATAGGCGTTTGCCAGCATCGCCCAACTGAAGAGCGCAAAGCCCAGGGCGAAAGCGACTACGCCGCTCAGGTGCACGACGATGGAGACGGATCCGGTCCATCCGAGGCGGAAATCGAACCCGGCCGCGGCGGGAGTCAGCACGAAGTAGGCGACACCGAACAGGCCGCCGACGATCTGATCCCAGTCCTTCATCCCAGCCGTCTCGGAGCGTCGAGCCACGATTTCCCACCCGGTACGCAGCACGAAGACACCGGTCACAAGAGTACCCAGTACGTAGAGTCCGACGTACACCCAGCCCCACGTCCACTGGACCGTCCCGGCGGGCAGGAACGTCGCGACGCCGAGGAGCAGGAGTGTCACGGCGATCTGCACCAGCCGCCGACGAACACCGCGGGCAACTTGCTGTTGGGATGTATCGCTCATCTCGCCTCCTGAGCTTCGTGGTTGGATAGGCGGTATGGGCGCTAGTATAGGGCGGGTTGGGGGGGTGTCAATGGGGGAGAGGCGTCAGTGGTCAGCGATCAGCTATCGGCAAAGACGGCAGTAGGCAGCAGGGGAGTAGGGAGTAAGCGGCGAGCTGCCGAACGCTCGTTCGGGATCGCCTGGTCCCTACTTCAGTACTCCCAATTCCTCGGTTTGCTGACGGTTGGTAGCTGACAGCCGCGCTAGTCGGCCGCAGTAGTCGGCGAATGGCGTATACAACCTTCTTTGCCAATGGGGGCGATGTGTATAGGGCGCTGGGCGTTCCGCAATAGCGCGGTTGGGCGGGTAACTATTGCCGTGCGCCCTCGTATGCGCGTCTCCGGCGCCCGGCTATTCGGCGCGAGCCGCCGAGACCAGGATGAAGCTGACGCCCTCGTCGTGGGCCCGCGCCGCGATCTGGTTCCCCTCCCCAAAGACCGCGAGCCTCCGAGGCCCTACCACCGTCTCCTCCTCGTCACCGAAAGTGGCTTCGCCGCTGTATACGTAGGCGAAGACGGTGTGGTCCTCCGGCACGGCCTGGGCGAAACTGGTTGCCGCCGGGATGTGGACGTCTAGATACTGCGCATCGACGGCGATCTCGGTGATCGGGCCCGTCACGCCGTTCAACTCGCCGGCGACAAGTCGGACCACGACGCCATCGACCGGCGTCAACTCGGGAATCTCCTCGGGCCGGGCGCTCTGGTAGTCTGGAGACGTGGATCTGAGTTCTGCGGGAAGCGCGAACCAGAGCTGCACTCCCTCCATCCGGCCTTCGGCGTCGCCCTCCGGCATCTCCGAGTGGCGGATAGCGCGACCCGCCGTCATCAGCTGCGCGCCGCCGGTGGCGACACGCCCCGCGTGCCCGCTGTCGTCCTCGTGCGCCATCGCGCCGGCCAGCATATAGGTGAGCGTCTGAATGCCTCGGTGCGTGTGGGTCGGAAATCCCGCCTGATACTCCTCCGGCCGGTCCGAGCCGAAGTGGTCGAGCAGCAGGTACGGATCCAGGCGCCGGAGGTCGGGAATGCCGATGGTGCGCCGGACCTTGACGCCTGCCCCTTCCAGGACGGTGCGTGGCTCCACGAATTGGCTCACACCCCTCGTCTTCATCGTGCCCCCCCCTTCTATGTGCTACTTGATCAGGTCTGGATAGGCCGCCACGACCTCGGCGTACTCATCGGCGATGTCCTCCCAAGCCCGCGAGCCCGTCGCCATGGCCACCTCGAGGGCCCTCAAGCGGCCGACGCACTGCGTCGTCTCTGCGAGTCGCTCGTCGATCTTCAGGCGCTGGTTGACGCCGATCGACACGGTCGTGCCGAAGCTGAAGACCGCACCCACGCTGCACGCCAAGCGCCAGCCCTCGGTGCCGGTCCCCACGACCGGCCCCTGCGCTGCCGTGACGGCCGTGACGAGGGTGGAGAGGCCCGAGGCCACGATCCCTGTGATCAGTAGACTGGCATTCGTGCGCCGCAACCGGCGTAGTCTGGTGTCCAACGCATCGATTCCCTCGCGGATGCGACGTGTCAGGATCTCCTCCCGGTTGGCGTTCCCATCGGGCATGTCTGAGCCTCCCTTCTCTTTTGTGGATTACCCTCTTGATCTTCGGGGCGCGTCATGCGCTAGGATTCCCCGAGCTTTCCAATTTAGACTATAGGCTTTGAGTTAATCTGTCAAGTTAGTCGCCGCCTGAGCTCAAGCAAGATCCTGCCCGGTCCACGCTGGCGCCGGCGTCAGGCCCATCCACTGGGCTGCCGTGGGCGCGATATCGACGATGTTCACCGGGGAGGGGAGTCGGGCGCCGGCTGCGAGCGTGGGGTGCCCGTAGAGCACGAGGGGGATGGTCATATCGGCTGCTCGCTCGGTGCCGTGGTGGGTGTCGTGGCCGCCGTGATCGGCCGTCACGATCGCGCCCCAGCCGTCGCCGAGCTGGTCGAGGACCGCGCCGATGGCGCGATCGGCGTTCTCGATGGCCGCCAGGTAAGGCGCCGACATCCATCCGTGCTTGTGCCCCGCGCTGTCGGTGTGCCCCAGATAGATGAAGGCGAAGTCGACGGGCTCCGTCGCCAGGTACCGTGCTGCCAGGTCCGCGAGCGCGGTGTCGCCGCGGCCCTCCGGAACCTGGTCGTTCTTCAGGAAGAAGGCAGCGTGGAGCGCGCCAGGTCGCGAGAGATCGCGCAGCGGCTCCCAGTTATAGAAGGAGGCCGCCGACCGGCCTGCGGCGGCGAGCACCTCGAAGAGGCCCTCATTGGGGTGGGTTGCTGTCCACTGGTTGGTCGTGATCCCGTGCTGGTCGGGCGGCGTCCCGAGAAAGAGCGATGCGATGCACGGCAGGCTGATCGAGGGCATCACCGTCTCCGCCGAAAGCGTCGACGCGCCGGTGGTCATCAGGCGGTCGATGATGGGGGTGTCGGCCTGCTCGAGCGCGTCGGGACGCATCCCGTCGATGAGAAAGAGGATGATGTGCTGAGTGTGATTCGTCATAACCGTCTCCTAGGTTTCTGGCCGTTCTTGGTGATCTCTGCGTCTCCGGTGAGCTGGTGGCGCCGTCTACCGATGGTGCCGCGTTTGACAGCATCTGTCCATAGTGCAATCGCCTCACTGCGATGCAGAGCCCTGCGCGGAGCAGAGCCCTGTGCGAAGCAGAGCTTGTGCCTAATGTACCCGTAGATCTCCGAACACACAACCGTTGCGTCCTCACAGGGTCAGATGGAAGGGCTTAACAGAAACGGAAATATCGCATATGATAGTGTTCGCACCTGACGATCAATCGGCGGGGATCTGCGACAAGCCGCGGACAGTCGAGACTTGCAGAAGGAGGACTATGCCAACCAACGTCATCGAAACCCACGGCCTGACGGTCTTCTATGGGCGTCACCGGGGGATTATCGACGTGGACCTTGCCATCCACGAGGGAGAGATCTTCGGATTTCTCGGCCCGAACGGCGCCGGTAAGACGACGACGATGCGCGTGCTGCTCGACATCATCCGGCCCACCCGTGGCGAGGCCACGATCTTCGGCATGGACTGCCAACGGGACGGCGTGGCGATCCGCCGAGAGACGGGCTACATCCCGGGCGAGCTGTCGCTCTACGGCGGCATGACGGGGCGCAGCTTCCTGGATATGCTCACCCGGCTGCGCGGCAATCGCACGGACCCGCGCTACCGGCGCGAGCTCTGCGAGCGCCTCCAGTTCGATCCCAGCCGGAGGATTCAGGCGTATTCCAGCGGCAACAAGCGCAAACTTGGGTTGGTGATGGCGTTTATGCACCGGCCCGCCTTACTCATCCTGGATGAGCCGACCCTCGGCCTGGACCCGCTCGTGGCGCAGACCGTGCTCCAGATCGTGACGGAGGCCCGCGACGACGGACGGACCGTCTTCTTCTCTTCGCACATCCTCTCGGAGGTGCAGGCGGTCTGCGATCGCGTGGGCATCATCCGCGAGGGGCGGTTGGTCGAGGTCGGCGAGGTCGAGGCGTTGACCACCCAGCCTTTCCATCGCCTGCGACTCGTCCTGCGGATGGCTCCGCCCGAGGATGGCTTTGACCATCCCGGCGTGATCGAGCGGGGGCGGATCGACCAGGAGATCCAGCTGGAGGTGCGCGAGAACCTGGAGGCTGTGCTGGAGGAGGCCCTGCAGTACGGCATCGTCGATCTCGAGACACATCCGGTGACGCTGGAGGAGGTCTTTCTGGCTTACTATGGGGAACAGGGAGGGGACGATGCTTAGTTTGCTGGTCAAAGAGCTGCGGATGCATCGCGGCGGCATCATCGGTTGGACGGTCGGGCTGGGCCTGTGGGGTGGGCTGGTCCCCCTCCTGTACCCATCCGTTGGCACGCAGTTCGCGAGAATCGATCTCCCCGACTTCTATGCGGCTTTCGGCCCTGTCGGTGCTCTGGGGGAGCTCCCGGCCTTTCTGACCCTGGAGGTCTTCAACTTCGCCATTCCCATCGGCCTGGCCATCTATGGCCTGGTGCTCGGCACAGGCGTCGTTGCGGGCGAGGAGGATGACGGCACTCTGGAGCTTCTGATGGCGCTCCCCATCCCTCGCTGGAAGTTAGTTTTGGCCAAGGCGCTGTCCATCGCGGTGAGTCTGGCCATCATCGTGGTGGGGCTTTGCGTATCAACGTGGGTTGGCATCCTCGCCATCGAGGAGGAGGCGATCCGCGATGGGCTCGACGTCAGCGTGGGCGCTGAAGGCCTGGCGCTCGTGGCGCTGCAGAGCTGGCTCCTGGTGGTCGCGCTGGCGATGATCGCGCTCTTCCTGGGCGCCTATCTTCCGCACCGGCGGCAGGCCACGCTCGTCGGAACCGTGATCATCGCGGTCAGCTATCTGTTGTACAGCCTGGCCGAGATCACCGAGACTCTTGATCCCTACCGATGGCTGTCTCTGAGCCACTATTACGATCCGCACGAGCTCATGACGTCAGGCTTCATCTGGGAGGATGCCGCGGTGCTGATGGGCGTCGTGGTCGTCTTCTTGGCCCTCGCGCTGCTCGCCTTCGAGCGGCGCAACGTCACGGTAGGCGCGTGGCCCTGGCAGCGCCCACGCGTAACTGGGCAGGCTTAGCACCCCACCGGCAGTGCCTGCCTATCGACCCTATGGACCGCGGGCATTTCCCCTTGAACGGGGACTTCGTTGCCCGCATGCGCCCAGGCGCACCTCTTCGCCGCTTCAGCTCGCGTGTCCCGGCGTGCCTTGGAGGCGCTTGTCTGACCCGCCCATATCTACCGCAGACAGGCGCGCGCTAAGGCGTCCAGCCTCGGGCGATGACGGGCAGCCACAGCTCGTAGCGGGGATAAGCCGCCATCAGCACCGGCGGGCTGGGGCTGCGTTGCCAAAGGTCGAAGAGCGCCTCGCCGTCCACGCCGCCTGTCGCTCGGAGGAACTCGACGTACTCGCGCGAAGCGGTCTGATAGTAGAGCGCCACCCTAACGCGCGTGGCATCCGCCGGCAGGGCGTAGACTGTCTCGTCCCAGTGCTGACCGTCTTCATAGGTGGCGCCCACCGGCGCCAGCCCCGGCTCGTCCCACCCCGTCTGCGTGTAGCCGCGCGGCGGGATCCGGTTATCCTTGATCACCGTGTTGTTGAGCAGGAAGTGGAAGGTCGGCCCCGCCGCCTTCCCGAGCAGCGTTGCGAAGTCCGCCGTCAGCCCTTGTTTGGCCTCATAGACCTTGATATCGGGGTCGCGCACAAGGCGGTCGGTGGTCTCGTCATAACGCCCCGACTCGTAGACCATATTGCCCTGGGCGTCGTAGGCCCGGACGTAAAGCCACATCTGGCGCCCCTCGGGATAGCCGGTGGGCAGCTTGTGACCCGCTTCGTTGGTGACCCGGACCACCGCCACCCGCCCGGTTCCACGGGTCGTCACGGTGGCCGACAGCCTGGCGGCCCGTGTCAGCATCGACTGGGCGGCGTTGACCGTCGCGTCGAGGTAATCGGCGTCGGGCACGGCGTCCAGTCGCCACGCTGAGTCCCGCAACAGGACGGGAACCCAGGCGTTGCCGCCGACCATCTGGTGCTCCGGCAGACAGCCGCTGGTTGCGCAGTCGCGCGCCACCGGATTGAACTGCGGATCGGTTGCCACGCCGGTCTGCCGCGTCATGTGGCAATCCTGGCACGCCGAGACGGTGCCGTCGGGCTTCTCCCCGGCGAATTGGGGCGCCACCACGCCGTCGGGATAGGCGCTGTTGAGCCACTCGGTGAAGGTCCGCTCGATGGGGAAGAGATCGCCCTTGATGACCTCGGGCGTTGTGTCGGCTGGGTTAGGCCAGTACTCGCCCCGCCCCGCATCCCAGCTCAAGAGGGGATTGTCGACGTCGTGGCACGTGCCGCAGAGGCGCGCACGGGTGACCGCGTCGCTCTCCTGGCCCAGGAAGTCGGTCTGGAAAGCCGTGTGGTAGGGGAGGTCGGGCAGGACAAAGGGCCCGCGGCGGTTGTCCTCGGGGTCGACGACCAGCGTGGCGCTGCCGGTGTAGGTCATCGGCACCGTCGCCGTTAGCGCGTTGGCGACCGCCGCGTCGATGCCGGCGTCGGCGCGGGGATCGGCCATCCGGTGACAGAGCGCGCAGGCGACGCCGTTGGTGACGTCTTGGATGTCGAGGGCCGATCCGTCGCCTGGATGACTCCGGCCCTCCAGCCACCCCTGTGGCGTATGACAGCGCAGGCAGTAGTCGCCCGCCACGGGGCCTTCGTACAATCCTGCATCGGCATTGGCGGTGGCCATCGCAGCCCAGAGGAGGGGGTCACGTCCCGCCTGACTCATCAGCGTGCCCCGCCAGGCGTCATAGACCGGCGCGCTGTGACAGATGTCGCAGTCGACCGAGGGCGGGATCGTGTCGATGAGCGTCTCGGGTTGCGTGCCCGGCAGGAAGAGATCACGCATCGTTGAGGTCAGCGCGCTGCGCGGCGTCCAGAGCGCCGCAGCAAGATGGACGGGATCGAGGCCCGGCGCGACCAGCGTCGCGCGGTTGATCAGGCTGGCGGTCACCGTGCCGGTCACCTGGACGTCGTACGTCACCGTGACGACCGTCGATGCGCCGATCGCGCCGTGCCAACGCAGCGTCGGCGCCGCGCTGTCGTCCACGCTGCCGGCGGTGGCGGCGAGTGAGCCGTCCACGTAGCTCAGACCAGAGGGGACGGTGTCCGTCAGGGCCGCCGTGCCGCCGATGCCGCGCCCCGCGTTGACGATCGCGATGGCATAGGCCACCGTCTCGCCGACGTCGGCCGCGAAGGTGGAGGGGCGCTTGACCGAGCCGGTGAGGTCCGGCGGCGGCCCCGATGCCGTGGGATCAACGAGGCGGCGGATGGTCCCGGCGCGGTCGACGACGTAGAGCTCGCCCGTCTCGTCCTCGCCGAAAGCGCTGATGTTGAGCCCGGTCTCGAGCTGAAGAGACGGCGCGGTGAAGCCCGAGTTGGTCTTGGTGAGGCTCCAGATGCGGCCACTAACGTAGTCCGCGTAGAAGTAGTGACCGACGAGGTTGGGATAGTCCGCGCCGCGGAAGACGAAGCCGCCGGTCACCGAGCGCCCGACGTCGTGACCGTACTCGGCGATGGGGGCGGTGAGCGTTGCGGCGTCACAGGCCGCGTCCCACTCGTACTCGTGGGTGCCCTCCAGACAGTCCCAACCGTAGTTGAGACCAAGGGGTGGGCCTGCCGGGTGAAAGTCGATCTCCTCCCAGGCGTTCTGGCCGACGTCGCCGATGTAGACGTCGCCGGTCTCGCGGTCGAAGGAGAAGCGCCACGGGTTGCGCAGCCCGATGGCCCAAATCTGGTCG
>CAZPJP010000175.1:0-8127 GCA_964586915.1 uncultured Anaerolineales bacterium | reverse complement strand
TGGCGCCGATTCGACGGAGAGGGCTAACGCCAATTTCGCACGGTCGTCAGGACACCACGACAACCTCGTGGTCCAGGACCCGAACGATGTCGAAGCGGGCCCAGCCCTTCTCCACAGTCACCGGCACCGTCTGATCGGAGACGAGGCATCGGGCCTGCTGACCAGCAACACTGGCTGGCAGCATCACGGACAGTGCAAAGGGTCCCACGGGGATCAACTCGTGAAGCGGTGACCGCCACGTCCCTGGGTGCGACAGATTGACGAGGTGCAAAATCAGCCGCCCGGCCTGCTGATAGACGTGACAGTCGAGCAGGCCGGGCCCCACCACGCTCAGCGGAATGCGACCATCGGCTACCCACAGAACCAGATTCGCTAACAGGGTGCCGTGATCAGGCAGATTGTGCTTAGCGAAGGCGTGATCCAAGCTTGCCGGAAGATAGGCCACCCGCCCCTGATCCTCGCGATCGTTGAGCACGAGAGCCGGCTCGTGACTGTCCATCTCGCGCATCCACGCTGTCTCCGGGGGGTAGATCGGGAACGCTGGAATGTACGTCAGCGGCGTCTCGGCGTCATGATCGACCACGACGCTCTCAAGGCGCCCGCCGAACGGCAGAATGTCCGTCTCCTCAAACCCCGTCAACACCACGTGACGACGGAGTTCCGGAGAGGGCTCATCCCCCGTCAGCGGACCATCGACGAGCGCACGCCGTTCTGGCTTGATCCGCAGATAGGTATGTTGTGCGTACGCGTCCCAGCTAGGGCTCGATACCGCCAGCGCACCACGATGCTCACCCGTCGTGTGCGCCGCGAACAGGTCGGACAAAGCGAAGTCGCCTCGGCGGTCACCGTGCTCGTCATATAGGCCGGTCTGGCCGGTGGCGAGCAAGCCTCCGCCCTTCCCCACGAAACGACGCAGCGCCGCGCACTGTGCATCCGATAGCGCGCCGACGTTCGGCAGAATCAGCACCGCGAGGTCGGCGGCGTCGCGGGCGATGTGGTCGGCGTGGATCGGCAGGTAGGGGATGCGCGCACGAACCAACGCCTGCACCACACCCCAGTACGGCATCATCACTCGCTCCTCAGGCGCCTCCCGTCCGAAGAAATCGACATTCTCCTGCGACCACACCACGCCCACGGTTGCCACCGGACGACGGTCGATCAGATGGCGCTCGTTCTCCTCGTGCCAGCGCATCAGGGGCACAGCCGTGCGATACTGCCGGCGGTCCTCATGATAGGCGCTGACGTGGTGCCACCACGGCTGGATCGTACCCGCGAACCCCTCCACCATCCACATCCGGGCCTCGGGCACCGGGCGGCTGGCGACCCTGAACGTGGGTGAGGGGCTCTGATACATCGCCATCGACTCCGGAACGAGCTTGTCCCAGCCGAGCAGGCCGTGGATCAGCTTGCCCATATCTCCGTTGGCCTGGAATCCCGTTGCATCCCGGCGGGTCTGATTATCCAAGAGCACCATCTCGGAGCGCTCGCAGATCGCCTTGTAGTCCCTGAAACTGCGGCTCTGACCGAGGATGTCGCCGGAGTTCATCCCGATCCAGAGACAGTGCTCGCCGCCGGCCTCCCGCGTCGTCCGATTGTTCAGATCCCAGATCTCCAACCGACGCTGGTAATTCCAGTGGATCCACGCACGGTAGGCCGGGTCGTCCCAATCCACACCTTTAGGAAGCTCCAGGCCCGTCGCTTCCCGGAAACCTACGGCGCAGTGCTGACAGGTGCAGATCTGATCGCGACGGAGACCGCTCCAGCTATTGTCCGCGAAGCCGTCCGGATGATATCGCTCGATCACCTCCCGCAGCACGTCCGGGAGATAGGACTCATAATAGGGACTATGAATGCACGTAATGTAGAAAGGACCGGCGCGATACGGTTCGCCGTCCGGCATCCGCGCGAACCACTCGGGGTGCGCCTTGTAAAAGGGCTCGTAGGTGCGGTTGGAGTCCATACGGGCCAGCACTGCCAAGCCCTCCTCGCGCGCCGCAGCAACCACCCCACCGAAGAGATCGCGCGCGCCGAGGTGCTCGGCGCGATGATGCAGCTCGAAGTGGCTCGGATAGTAAGCGACGATCCCGCCGGCGTTGATGATCACGCCCTGGACCCGGGTTCGTCGCCAGTACTGCCGCCACCACTCGATGTCGTAGCGCGTTGGATCCAGCTCGGTGATATTCGTCTGGCCCCACCGCACTGCAGTCTGATACCACGGTCGGTCGGGCATACTCGCTCCTTCTCTGCCCACGCTTAGTGCTTGAAGCTCCGCTGACCCGTGAAGACCATCGTGGCGCCGTGTTCATTCACCGCTTCGATGACCTCATAGTCGCGGATCGAGCCACCCGGTTGGATGATCGCGGTGACGCCCTCCTCCAAGCCTACGTCGACCCCGTCGCGGAAAGGGAAGAACCCGTCGGAGACCATCACGGCGCCCTTTAGCCCACCGTTCTCATCCGCGACCTCTCGATCGATCTCCTCCCTGTACTCGGACTCCAGGAACCGATAGGGCGTCTGATAGCGCATATAGGCGAGACGTTCGCCCATATTGCGGTAGGCTTTGTCGCGCGCGATCACAGCCACGCCAACGCGGTCCTGCTCGCCGGCCCCAATCCCGACAGTGACCCCGTCCTTCACGTAGAGCACCGAATTCGAGATCACGCCGGCCTCGACCATCCAGCCAAAAAGCATATCATCGATCTCGCGTGGGGTTGGGGCTCGGGTCACGTTGTAGGTCTCGCCCTTCCTCGTCGTCTGCGCTGTCAGAAGATCCTCCGCTGTGCGAACCATCGGGACGAACGAGAGCTGCGCGATCACCGCGCCGTCGATCAGCGACTTGAAATCGACAACCCGCTCGGTCGCGTAGCTGCTGAGTCGCTCGAGCTCCTGGACGCGCATGATCCGCAGGTTCTTGCGCCCGGATAGGATCTCGATCGTCCCTTCCTCGTACTCCGGGGCGACCACGACCTCCGCGTACCGCGACGCGATGGCCTCTGCCGTTCCTTTATCCACAGCGCGATTCAATCCAATACATCCACCGAAGGCCGCGATATGATCGGCCAAATCCGCCTTGACATAGGCATCCTCCAAATCATCCCCCATCGCGACGCCCGCCGGGTTGTTATGCTTCATCACCGCCGCTGCCGGTCGATCGGGCAGATACCGCAGGATATTCAGCGCATTATCCGCATCGGTCAGGTTGATCTTCCCCGGGTGCTTGCCGAACTGCAGCAGCTCGGCGTCCGAGACCAGATAGCGACCGGGCGCAATCGTCGTCACATCGCCTAACGTCAGATTGCCATTGATCAGTTTATAGAGCGCCGCCTCCTGTCCAGGATTCTCGCCATAGCGAAGCCCCTTGCGCTCACCCTCGATCTCCCATGTCACCTTCTCATAGATCAGTGTCGATCGATGGTCGTCGAAGACAAAACTGATCTCCATCCGTGGCGGGAAGTTATCTTCGAGGATCGTACGGTAGGCCTTCTTAAGGTCGTTTGTCATCTCTCTCCCCCTCTACTCCTGAGTGTCAGAATCATTGGTGATCAAAGCAGCGCTACGTCAGCGTATAAAGCTCGGGCACCCGCGTGTGCTCCTGCTTCCCAAGGTAGTCGGCAATCGCGGCGTCATACGCCGCGGTATGGCGAAACGCCTTACGCGCATAGATGAACCGCGTCTCGAGGTTCAGCGCGCCCTCTCCCATCCTGAGCGCGCCGAGCAGGGCCACGTAGTCCGCGGGATCCACCACCGGGATGACCCGGAGGTAGTTCTTGGCCGCCGCACGCAGCATACACGGACCACCGATGTCGATGTTGGCTCGGGCCTGTTCGACCGTCACAGTCTCGCGCGCCACCGTTGCCTCGAATGGGTAAAGATTCACCACCACCATGTCGATCGGGACGGCGCCGGTCCGTTCCAGATCAGCTTGGTGCGCCTCGTTATAGGTCTCAGTGAGCAGGCCGAGGTAGATGCGAAAATCCAGCGTCTTAACCAACCCACCTTGGGTCTCCGGCTGTCCCGTGTACTCCGAGACAGGCGTGAGCCTCTCTCCCGCGGCCTCCGGTCCCAGGATCTCCGCAATTGCACGGTAGGTGCCGCCGGTCGAGATGAGATGCATCTCGGGGTTGATCTCCAGCAGACCGGGGACCAGGGTCTCCAGCCCAGACTTGTCCGACACACTGATCAGCACGTGCCGAATCTCTATCCAATCGTCCACCTTGTCTACGAAGTTCACCATAGCACGCGTCTCCTTCCCCAAAGTCGCTGACAATAGCTCGGGCAGGCGGCAATGCACCCGCTGCGCCTCCCATCAAGCGGTTAGCTCAGTGATTACTATAGATCGAACCCCCGGAAAATGCGAGAGCCCGCCCAAGTGCGGTGGCATCGAAGTCGCTGAGCTCCCCCTTGCGAGCGTCGCTGCGGCCTCAGCGTCGACCTCGCCGATCATCAGCACCAGCTCCGGGCCGCCGTGCAGATGGTCGTCTTGCCTTGAACCCCGCTGGGACGCGTGTACCATGGCTGCATAACATATCCATACGGCCTCTGCGCCCTGGGCGCCTTAGCGTGCGCCAACCGCCCCGGTGCGCAAGCCACCATTACAAAGGAGCAGACTATGGAAAGGCTCGTCGGCACCATCGCGCGCGGCATCCGCGCGCCCATCGTCCGGGAGGGCGATGACATCGTCGCTTTCGTCATCGACGCTGTGCTGGCTGCAGCGGAGCAAGCGGGCTTCGCGCTGCGCGACCGCGACGTGATCGCCGTCACGGAATCCGTCGTCGCTCGCGCGCAGGGTAACTACGTCACCCTCGACGCGATCGTCGCGGATGTACGCGCCAAGTTCGGTTCCGGCCCCCTCGGCGTCATATTCCCCATCCTGAGCCGCAACCGCTTCGCGATGATCCTCAAGGGCCTAGCCCGCGGCGTCGACCAGATTGTCCTGATGCTCAGCTACCCCGCCGACGAGGTGGGTAACCGCCTGATGGACCTCGACGCGCTGGATGCTAGCGGCATAAATCCGTGGACCGACGCCCTGACCGAGGCGGAGGCCCGCGAGCGCATCGGCGTCATCGAGCATCCCTACACCGGCGTCGACTACGTAGCCTACTACAAGGAGCTGATCGCCGCCGAGGGCTGCGAGGCCGAGATTCTCTTCGCCAATGACTGCCGTGCCATCCTGGAACACACCCGGCAGGTGCTCGCCTGCGATATCCACACCCGCTCGCGCACGCGGCGCCTGTTGGCAGCCGCTGGCGCCAAGACGGTTCTGAGCCTCGACAACATTCTGGATGCCCCGATGGACGGCGGCGGCTATCACCCGGCTTATGGCCTCCTGGGCAGCAACAAGGCCTCCGAGGAAGCGGTCAAGCTCTTCCCCCGCGACGGGCGCGCGACCGTCGATGCGATCCAGCGCGAGATCCTGGCGCGGACCGGCAAGCACGTCGAGGTGATGATCTACGGCGACGGCGCTTACAAGGACCCCGTCGCAAAGATCTGGGAGCTGGCCGATCCCGTCGTCTCGCCGGGCTACACAGCCGGCCTGGAGGGCACTCCCAACGAGGTCAAGCTCAAGTACCTCGCCGACAACGCGTTCGCCGACCTGAGCGGCGAGGCGCTCCGCGAGGCCATCACTGACCACATCCGCAACAAAGCCTCGGACCTAGTGGGCGATATGAACGCCCAGGGCACCACGCCCCGCCACCTGACCGACCTGATCGGCTCGCTTGCCGACCTAATTTCTGGCAGTGGCGACAAGGGCACCCCCATCGTGCTGATCCAGGGCTACTTCGACAACTACGCGGCATAGGCGCGGCGCCGCACAGCACGGACGCGCCGATCCTGCTATCGCTCTCGGTGCAGGTGCGCCGACTGGTAGCGGGTAGCCTGCCCGATGCGTCTACCCAACTCGATGACAGGATCGTGATGCTGCCGACGACGCGGCCCGCGGTCACGATATGCGCGCAGGCCCTGGTGCCCTTCGAGGGCGCGATCCCGCTGGAGGTGAAGACCCACACGTACTCCGCCGCCCATACTATGAGCTTCCTCTCCGCTGTTTCCTGTTCTATACCCGCCGGCATCGGGCCTGGCCCTGCCGGGAGGCTCGATGCCGCAAGCCGAGATTTGTGGTGCCCCTATGACGCACTATACTGGCGTTCAGAAGTGAAGGAGAGTCTATATCGGCCCTAGACGCATCACGAGGAGAGAGGTCCCTTTATGACGAAGAATGTATCCATCTTGCTCGACCCGACCGATAATGTAGCCACCGCGCTGCAGGATCTGGAAATCGGTGACACGGTCACGGTGCAACTGGGCGACGTGACGTACACCGTCGTGCTGCGCGAGGACATCGCCTTCGGGCACAAATACGCGCTCCGCGACATCGCGGAGGAAGCAGAGATCCTCAAGTACGGCCTCCCCGTCGGCAGAGCGCTCAGGGACATCCGAGCTGGCGACTGGGTCCACGTCCACAACTGCCGAAGCGATCGGTTTGGGTCCCGCCACGAGCGATACGGCATTCGCGCTTAGCTGAGCTCACGTCACAGGAGATCGATGTCCATGCAAATCTTAGGCTACCAGCGTCCGGACGACCAGATCGGCATCCGCAATAAAGTCTCGATCATCTTCACCACCGATTGCTCCCGATATGTCGCGCAGAAGCTGAAGTCGCTTTTCCCGGAGGGGACGCAGTTATTCGGCTATCCAGGTGGATGTGCCCTCGTCGAGGGCGCTTACAATAAGCTCGTGGCCCTTGGCGCCCATTCCAGCTCCGCTGCAGCTCTGGTCGTCGGCCTGGGATGTGAGGGCACCGACGCCTACGACGTCGCCGACGCCATTGCCGAGACGGGACGCCCCGTCGAGGCGATCAAGATCAACGAGGCCGGCGGGGACCTCAAGACGATCGAGACCGGCTCGCGCATCCTGGCGCACCTGCTGCAGACCGCATCCACGGCGGAGCGCACGCCGATGGCGCCCGGCGACCTCATCGTCGGGACCGAGTGCGGCGGCTCTGACGCAACATCAGGGTTGGCCTCAAACCCGATTACGGGGGTCGCCGGCGACCTGCTCATCGAAGCCGGAGGGACCTATATGATCAGCGAGCTGGGGGAGCTCCTTGGCTGCAGCGATGTCCTCGCCGCGCGCGCCGTCAGCGAGGAGGTAGCCGAGGACGTGCGGCAGGCTATCGCCGAGGCCGAGCATCAGAGCTTCGAGTCCGGTCGGTTTGAATGGGGCTATGGCAACATTATGGGTGGGCTCACGAGCATCGAGGAGAAGTCCTACGGCGCCCTCGCCAAGTCCGGAACCAAACCCCTGCAGGGCATTCTGCGGCGCTATGGACTCCCCCCGTCCAAGGGTTTTTTCCTCCAGGTTGGCGAGCCCGGCTCCGGGTTCTTCCACGGGGATCCCGAGGGCATCAACCAGTTCGCAGCGCACGGCGCCCATCTGGCGCTCTTCACGACGGGCTGTGGCTCCACGACGGGCGGCCTCATCCCGGTCATCAAGGTGATTGGCAACCCCAACCGGATGCAGCTGATCCGCGACAACGCCGACTTCGACGCCACGCCGGTCATTCGCGGCGAGAAGACAGTTCAGGAGATGGGGGAAGCGCTCTACGACGAGATCCTGGGCGTCGCGTCAGGCAAGCTCACCCGATCCGAGGTCTTTGGTCACTTCGAAGTATAGACTTAGCCAGAGGAGCAGACGCCATCATATGAGCCCACAAGCAGCCCACCCGGCGGTTGAGATTCACGTCGACGCCAAATCGCAGAGACCCCTGCGCCGCATCTGGCGCTACATCGGCTACGACGAGCCAAACTACACCTACACGGAGAACGGGCACGCGCTCCTTGGCAAGCTGGGACGGATGGATGACGCGCCCTACTTTGTTCGCTGCCACTTCCTCCTCTGCTCCGGCGACGGGTCGGGCGAGCCGAAGTGGGGCTCGACGAACGTCTACACGGAGGACGAGGTCGGCCATCCGGTCTACGACTGGCAGATCATCGATCGCATCCTCGATACCATCATCGAGTGTGGCTGCACGCCCTTCGTCGAGCTGGGCTTTATGCCCGAGGCCCTGACGTCAGCGCCGCCAGGCACGCCCTACAGGGGGGCCACGGCCGAGGGATGGCGCTACCC
>CAZPJP010000174.1:0-8159 GCA_964586915.1 uncultured Anaerolineales bacterium | reverse complement strand
CCCGGCGGATAGGAGCTGATCTCCCCCAAGCGGACATCGTAGTGGGCGTACGCTGGCTGCTGCAGAAGAATGCCGTGGGGCGTCGCCAACCACGCTTCGACGGCGTCCAGAGCTTGCTCGGCCCTTCCGTCCTCGACCCCCATCCCCGCCATCAAGCAAATGCCCTGCGGCTCGATGAAGATCTTGCCCTCTTCGCAGCTCTCCGAACCAATCTTCTGGCCGAAGGCATCGTATGCGCGGAGGAACCACTCGCCATCCCACCCGTGCTTCCAGACGGTCGCCTCCATCTCCGCTGCTGCGTCTCGATACTCCTGCGCCTCAGCCTCCAGCTCACGCGCCTCGGCAATCGCCGCCAGCTCCTGGGCCGCTAGGCTGAAGAGCCCGGCGATGAACACCGACTCAGCCACGGTCCCGTCCTTCTTCAGAGGCGCCGTCTGAAAGGATTGTCCTGGTTCCTCAGAGAAGACATTGAGGTTGAGGCAGTCATTCCAGTCAGCGCGCCCAATCAAGGGGAGCCTATGGGGGCCCAGACGATCGAGCGTATATCGATAGCTGCGCTGCAGGTGCTCGTAGAGGGGTTGCTCAGTTCCGGGCTTGTTCTCATAGGGCACTTGCTCGTCCAGAATCGACCAGTCCCCGGTCTCCTTGATATAGGCCGCCACGCCCAGAATCAGCCACGCGGGATCGTCGTTGAATCCACTGCCGACGGCGTCGTTGCCGCGCTTAGTGAGGGGCTGGTACTGATGGTAGGCGCCGCCGTTTTCCAACTGAGTTGCAGCCAGATCGAGGGTCCGCTCACGCGCCCGCTCCGGCACCTGGTGAACGAAGCCCAACAGGTCTTGATTGGAATCGCGGAATCCCAATCCCCTGCCGATGCCTGATTCAAAGAACGAGGCCGACCGCGACATGTTGAAGGTGACCATACATTGGTAGGCGTTCCAGATGTTCACCATCCGGTTGGTGTGGGGGTCCGGCGTCTCGACCTGGTAGACCTCGAGGATGCGATCCCAATAGACCGAGAGATCCCTGAAGGCAGACTCAACGACGCTCTCCTGCAGATAGCGCGCGATGATCGGTTTCACCGTCCGCTTATTCACACGCTGCGAGCCCGGCGGATCGAACTTCTCCTCCTGAGGGTTCTCGTGGTATCCGAGGACAAAGACGATCTGGCGGGACTCACCGGGCGCCAGCTCAAGACGCACCTGGTGGGAGCCGATGGGCGCCCAGCCGAGCGCCACGGAGTTGGCAGACGCACCTCGCTCGACGACAACGGGATTCTCCCAGCCCCGGTAAGGACCCAGGAAGTCCTCACGCTGCGTGTCGAAGCCGGCCAAGGGCTCAGAGCAGGCGAAGTACGCGAAGTGATCCCGGCGCTCGCGATACTCGGTCTTGTGGTAGATGACCTCATCCTCGACCTCGACCTGTCCTATGTTGAAATTGCGCTGGAAGTTCGTCGCGTCATCCCAGGCATCCCAAAGGCAGAACTCAATCAGCGAGAAGATCGAGAGATTGGCGGGCTCGTCGCGGTTGTTGCTGACCGTGAACTGCCAAATCTCCAGGTTCTCGTCCAACGGAACGAAGTAGCGAGTTCGCGTTGCGATACCGTGCCTCGAGGACTCGATGGTCGTGTAGCCCATACCATGCCGGCACGTGTAGCTATCGAGCGGGGTACGCGTCGGTTGCCAGGAGGGGGACCAGACATCATCGGTCTGGTTGTCGCGGACGTAGATGTAGCGACCGCCGTAATCAAAGGGGACGTTGTTGTACCGGTAGCGCGTAAGCCGACGCAACCGAGCATCGCGATAGAAGGAATAGCCACCAGCGGTGTTAGAGATCAATCCGAAGTAAGCTTGAGACCCAAGGTAGTTGATCCATGGAAGAGGGGTATCAGGGCGCGTAATCACGTACTCACGCTTCTCATCGTCGAAATAGCCGAATCGCATAACACCTCCTGTGGACTGAGGTAGGGTGGCAACGCCGGATATAGCTGTCAACAGCGGATCTACATGACGTGCACCTGGTGATGAGCTGTCAGTGATCAGCCATCGGCAACATCATAGCACCGGACCGGCATTTGCGCCACATCTGGAGGCGACGCGCGTATTTCAGGTTAGAGGCGAGTAACCGAGGAGGCGGAACGCTTTCAAGACAGCTCTGCCAAAGGCCAACCTAAGCTACGCGCCACTGCCCCGAAAGATGAAAACGCACCCAGGGGACGAGTGAAGCGTCAATTGTGGGGAGACGATTGCCCTGCAATGCGCCAGCGCCATTGAGCGCTGGCGCATCCAGGTAGTCCAGACCAGCGGAGACCATCGCGCACTCTATCCGGTCAGTCCGCGACGGTGTCGACCGCCCCGACCTAGCGAACAGATTCGGCCATTCGCACAAGCTCCTGGGCTGACACGCCCGCGTCCGAGCTTCGCAGACTGTGGACAAGATCATGCCTCACCCAGACCAGGACTACGCCGCGGGTGGTATCGTAGGTCCCCTCATCGGCATGCCAGGCGCCCCGCACCAGGGCCGCTGGTTCTCCGTTGACCACTACCTCCTCAACGCTCCCCAGGCCAGCAACCAAACGATGGGGTGGCTGAACATCAGGTGATTGCTCCACCGTCAGCATGATTGTACGTCGGCGGTTGTGCCACGTCAGAAAAACGCTGGTGACGGGCCGGCGGTCGGTCGCGGCGATCACGGCGACGTCTGGCGCCAGTTCGAACCCCGCAGGAGCCCAAGTAGGCACCTTTATCTCAAAAGGCACGATCTCTTGGGCTTCCGCCAATGTGTAGTGTACGGTCTCACTCCTGAAAACCTGACCTGTAGTCCCTGGATAGAACTCCGTCTCCTCAACTTCCACACGCCCGATGCTGCGAATCACCGATAGTGCACCGGCGCGCAGCACCGGCGACGTGATAAACGCACTAACAATCAATAGACTCAACACCGCCGGTACCCAAACCAACCGTTTCAGCGGCCAAGCTCCTCGGTTTGCGCTAATCCGCTGGTAAAGGCTTTCTGCAAACTCGGGATCAGGACGCTCCACAAACGCGCGAAGGAATTCGTCACTCATCGCTCACCCTCCCACTGCTCACGCAGCCTTCTCACAGTGCGGTACAGAATCGTACCCACGTTTGACTCACTCAGACCGGTCAGGGCCGCAATCCTGCGGTTGGTCAGATCCGCGCCGTATTTCATTGCGATCAACTCCCGATCGCGAGGTGAAAGCGCTGCCAGCAGCTCCGATAACCTCTCGAAATCACGGCGGCGTTCGACCATCAACTCGACCCCAGGAGCGCCCCGTAACTCGGCAACCTTGTCCAACGAGACCGTGTTTCGGCGCCGCCGGAAGTGATCGATCGCGGTATTCCGGGCAATCGTGAACAACCAAGTAGAGAACGCACCAAGATCCTCACGGTAACGCTCGCGGCTACGCCATGCTTTCTCGAAGGTAGCCGCCGTGAGATCCTCGGCGATCGGGCCGTCGCCAACACGGTAGCGGAAGAAATTGTAGACGCGCGGGAGCTGCTCGGCGTAGACGTTGTTCCAGTCCACGTCGAGCAACGCTCCCTTGGCAGGCTTAGGTCGAGCCACCGGACACCTCACACCGAACCCAACAGCTTGTTACGGACTCCCAAATGAGAGCATGTATCGCAATCAGGACACGCGTTGATTTGCGGCGGCGTCCTACAATGCCTCCTCGGAGGCCATCAGTGAAAGAAGGAGCCACATTGCGCTTACAGACAGCAAAAAGACAAGCGCGGATCGCAACGCATACGAAACAGCTACCCCTGCATCAAACGTATAGGCAAAGATCGCGTGTAACATTGATCCCCCGCCAACGACCCCATCTGCGCGGGTGAGCATCAGGTAGATTAAGAGAACCACGACACCAAAGAAAACTGACAACGACGACCGACTTCGCACCAAAGCTCTCTGCTTCATATGATCATACCTCCTTGATGACCCACTCTGCTCAACTGTGGGATCGCATTTCGATCCCTCCAATTATATATACGCAGATCACAGGAAAGTATCACACATGAATATCCGTGTAAGACTAATACCCTGTCAGTCACTTCAGGTCACATCAGAACGGCCCCTCCGGTGCTGCGTCAATGACTCTACGCACTTCGCCGGAGGGGCGTTCTCTAGACAAGCCTCTTAGGGAAGGAGCAGGATCTAGCCCGTCTCTTGATGCTAGTCTGCGGCCGCTGAGGGCTGGCCGGCAGGTGCCTGCTCCATAGCGCGGTCCTCGAGATGCAGGATCGTAGGGTTAAAGACCCAAACCAGTGAGATAGCCAGGCAGCCAATGCCGGTGATGACGAAGACCGTCGGGACGCCAAAACGCTCCGCGATCGGCCCACCCAGCGCCAGGCCAAACGGCGCCATCAGGGAAATCGAGCTCAACAGCAGGGTAAAGACGCGTCCCTGCATCTCGGGTGGGACGTACGTCTGGAAGATCGCCATCACCGAGCTGCGGATCAACGGAAACGCCAGCGTCCGGACGAACATCATCACAATTGCCAATCCAAATGCATCAGCCGGCACCAGACCAAAGGCCAGGGAGCCAAAACCCACACCGAAGAGCCCGACCAGCGCGGTGACCGACTTACGCTTGAATCCGCCCCACACGCTGAGGAAAAACCCACCCCCGATGAAGCCCACCCCGTGAGCGGAGCTGATCCAGCCAAGCTCAAGGGCCCCGCCACCGAAGTGCTCGGTCACCATCAGGGGCAAGAGCGAGAACGCCGGTGCCATGAAGAACCGCATCGCTGCCAAGACCACAAAGAGGAAGGAAAGGCCGCGCCAGCCCCACACAAAGCGGAAGCCCGCCGTCATCTCCTGCCAGAAGGAACCCGAGGTCCCCTGTCCACTCTTGGCCTCGGGCTCAGGGATGCGGATGACGAGCAGCGGCGCAATGGCCAGCGCTGCGGTCACGAGATCGATGGACAGGGTGCCCTGCATCGACACCGTCCCAACCAACAGCGCGCCCAGCGGGGGCGAGACGATATTCACCACGCCCATCAGCGTGTCGTTCATGCCGGCGACGCGGGAGAGCTGCGCCTTGGGCACCATCAGCGCCGTGGACGCTTGCATCGCTGGCGCCTGGAAGACGTCACCGAAGGCGCGCAGGAAGAGGACCAGGTAGACGTGCCACACCTCCGCTACATCGATCCAATAGAGGTATGCCAGCGCCGCGGTGAACGTCGCAATCAACGCGTCGGAGACCACCATCACCCAGCGGCGATTCCAGCGATCCACTAGCGCGCCAGAAAACGGTGCCAGGCCAATAAACGGTACCATAGAGATCAACGTGGCCGTCGTCAGCACCGTCGGCGACTCCGTTTGTTCTGTGAGCCACCAGATCAACGCGAAACGCACCAGGGCGCTGCCCACCAACGAGAAAGCCTGTCCGATCCAGACGGTGAAGAAGCGTGCCTTCCAACTTCCTGAGTCTGACTCTTCCATTTGCCCCCAAGCTATAGTAGTGTCCTAGCCGCTATCTTACCATATTCAGCTGTGTCACCAAGACCGGACCAACAGCGCCCGTTTGAACTTGGGATAAGGACATGGACCCTGCGAAGATCGCTGCCAGCCGCTTGCGTGCATTGAAGAATTGGTTAGAATGCATAGCAGTTCAGTAAAACGGCCAGCGACGAGCGTCGTTATCTCAAACATTCTGGGGGGGCACGCATGTCCCCAGAGAAAGGACAGACGTCATGGTCAGATCTTCGAGCAGACGAGCCGTCACGACGACCTGCGAACCCGAGGTCCCCGATGGGCCGCAGGTCACCGAGCTATGACACTAAAGATTGGCATTGTCGGCGCCGTCGGGCGTGGAGCCAGCTTCAGGGCACCGTTCGATGCCCACCCCGCCACACAGATCCACGCCATCTGCGACCTCCAGGAAGACAGGCTGGAGGACACGGCCAGGGCGCTGGGCGCTGCCGAAACCTACACTGACTACGAGAAGATGCTCGATAGGTCAAGCATCAACGCCGTCGTCATCGCCACGCCGATGCACCTTCACGCCCGGCAGAGCATTCGGGCGCTCGAGCGGGGCATTCACGTGCTCTGCGAGGTGACCGCGGGGGTGTCGATCGAGGAGTGCAAGGCCCTCGTCGAGGCCGCGCAGGCCTCGGATGCCGTCTATATGATGGCTGAGAACTACGCTTACATCAAAGCAAACGTCCTCGTGAAGAAGCTGGTGCGGCGCGGGCTGTTCGGCGACGTCTATTATGCCGAAGGCGAGTATCTACACGAGCTCAAGCAACTCAACGAGATCACGCGCTGGCGACGGCGGTGGCAGACCGGTGTCGACGGCATCACCTATCCAACCCACAGCTTAGGACCGTTGCTGCAGTGGATGGACGATCGCGTGGTGCGCGTCGCCTGCGAGGGAAGCGGACACCATTACCGGGATCCTCGCGGTGATCTTTACGAGAACCAGGACAGCGTCGTGATGCTGGCCAAGACCAGCAAGGGTGGGCTCATCAAGATTCGCGTCGATATGCTGTCGAACCGCCCCCATGCTATGACGAACTATCAGCTCCAGGGCAGTAAGGGCTGCTATGAGTCGGCCCGGAGTTCGCTGGAGCCCAACAAGATCTGGCTGTCCGAGCTGTGCCCCGATATGAACACGTGGATGAGGCTTGAGGCGCTGGAGGACAGCTATCTTCCTGAGATGTGGCGGCATCCGCCGGAAGCGGCGCTAAGGGCGGGCCACGGCGGCGGCGATTACTTCGAGGTCATGGACTTCGTGAGCAGCATTGTCGAGGGTACGCCCTGCCCCATCGGGATCCACGAGGCGATGGATATGACGCTGCCGGGCCTCGTCAGCCAGTCCTCAATCCTTAACGGGGGGATGTGGATGGACGTGCCGGATTCGCGAACGTGGTAGACGTGCCAAAGCAAACACTGAAAGGTCGTCAAAATGGCTAAGCGCATTATCAACTTCGGCGTGATCGGGTGTGGCCTGATGGGACGCGAGTTCGCCAGCGCTGCCGCGCGCTGGTTGCACCTGTTGGACCTGGATTTCGAACCGCGCATCGTCGCGGTCAGTTCCCGGACCGAAGCATCGATGGCGTGGTTTCAGCGCAACATCCCCAGCGTTCATCTTGCGACGACCGACTATCAGGAGTTGTTGGACGATCCTCAGGTCGAGGCCGTCTATTGTGCGGTGCCGCACAACCTGCACGCGCAGTTCTACATCGACACCCTCGAGGCCGAAAAACACCTCCTCGGCGAGAAGCCCTTCGGCATTGATCTGGAGGCCAACAACGCGATATTGGCCGCCGTCGAAGCGCATCCCGACATCCTCGTGCGCTGCGCATCGGAGTTCCCGTTTTTCCCCGGCGCCTATCGCATCGGCGAGTGGGCGCGAGAGGGGCGGTTCGGCCAGATCATCGAGGTGGAAGCAGGTTTCTGGCACTCCAGCGATCTCAATCCTCAGAAGCCGATCAACTGGAAGCGGCAGGTCGAGACCAACGGGGCGTACGGCTGCATGGGGGATCTTGGGCTTCACGTCGTCCACATGCCCTTCAGGTTTGGGTGGTATCCGAACAGCGTCCGCGCGCTGCTCTCAAAAATCGTGCACGAGCGTCCGTCTCCAGAGGGAGATGTGGTGCCCTGCGAAACATGGGACAATGCGCTCCTAGCCTGCGACGCTGCTATCGACGGTCAGACCTTTCCTATGGTCCTGTCGACCAAGCGGATCGCCCCAGGCCACGGCAACACCTGGTTCATAAGAGTTTTTGGGACGGAGCTCTCGGCGTTCTTCGCGACGCAAAACCCTAAGCAACTCGCGTACCTGCCCTACGCACCCGGCGATGTGCAGGCATGGCGTATGGTCGATATGCCGCACGAGTCGGCATACCCGACAATCACTGGCCCGATCTTCGAGTTTGGGTTCTCGGACGCGATTCTCCAGATGTGGGCCGCGTTCTGTGATGAGCTCGTCAACGGTCCCGATATGCACCAGCCTTTCCACTGCGCGACGCCCGAGGAGACGCTAGCGAGCCACGAGCTTTTCACGGCGGCCCTGGCATCACAGCGTACTGGGGAGACGATCACGCTGACACAGTGACCTTCGTCGGAGAGCGCAATGGAGATCCTCGAAGAGGACGAGCGCACGGTGACCTTTCGGGACGCAAAGGGCAGGA
>CAZPJP010000173.1:0-8320 GCA_964586915.1 uncultured Anaerolineales bacterium | reverse complement strand
AACCGCGCCGTCCGCTCTGCTTCCGGCACCCCGTCCAGGGCCTTCAAAAGCGCCACGTACCGCACTTCGTCTGGGCCTGGACGAAAGCGCGCCGAGTGGAGGCCCGGCGCCCCCTCGAGCGCATCCACCTCGAGCCCCGAGTCGTCCGCCAGGGCCGGCAGACCTGATGCCGCGGCAAGCGCCCGCGCCTTGATCAGCGCGTTCGCCGCATAGGTCGTGCCGGTCTCCTTCACCTGCGCATCGACGCCCACCTCCTCAGGCAGCACGAGCTCCAGCGCCAACCCGTCCAACAGCGCGGCCCACTCCCGCCGCTTGCCGGCGTTGTGCGTGGCCAGCACAATGCGCAACACTCTTTCCATGCGGTTCAGCCCTCCCTTCGTACTATCGCAATTCCATCATCCTGCCGTGCTGAGCGACCAGCTCGGCCTGGACACCGCCAGCGATCGCTCAACCCGCCTGCCGCGCCAGGCGTCGCTCCAACCGCTCCTGCCGGTGTCGCAGCTCCGCCAGCGTTCGATAGCGCGCCATCCCCGAGGGCAGCGCTGCGGCCCGCTTCAACGCCTGCTGCGTGCACCGCAGGGCGGACTCGAGGTCCTTGGCCTGCCACTCAAAGTATTTGGCTTTCTCGACCAGGGGCGCCGTCGCCAGCGGCATCGCCGCGATCCACGCGTCCCACGCCGCCATAGCCTCCCGCCACGCCTCCCGTCGCTTATAGCGCGTCCCGATGTCGCCCCAAAGGCGCGAGGCGCAATCGCCGTCCAGCTCTCCTAGCTCTTCAGAGCCAAGCTCTTGAGAGCCAAGCTCCTCAGAGCCAAGACCCCAGGAGAGCGCCCGCTGCCAGGCTGCAATCGCATCGTCCTCCCGCCCCACGCGATCGTAGACGCGCCCAATCCCCACCCACTCGGCGGGCGCCAGCGGGAGCGCCTCCGGTTCGTCGACCATCTGGGCGACGTGAATCAGCAAGGAGGCCAGACTCAGCACGTCGATCTCATTGTGGTAGAAGACCCGTTCGATGTCCGACGTGTCGCCGGTCTCGAGATACTGCCGGTAAAGCCAGGGGATGAGAGCGGAGTCGATGTCCTGCTCCGTGCGCACTATGTCGAGAATGTCGCGTACCAGCTCCCCGATCCGCCGCGACGGGTCATGACCCCGCCACATCACCCCCCCCACACCGAGCAAGTCGAGGTGCGGGAGCGCCAGCGGTGCCGGCGGCATCCGGTTCAAGATGTAACGGGACTCCAGGATCGGGACATCGAATCCCCGACCGTTGAAGGTGACGAGACCAGTAGCCTGCGAGAGAACCTCCGTGAGGTAGCTCAGCGCCGCCGACTCTTCCGCCGGATCGCGCATGAAAATGAGGTGCAACGCGAGTTGGTCCCCCTGCCATATCCCTGCCCCGACGAGAAAGGCCAGGGTGCCAGTGCCACCGGCGAGGCCCGTCGTCTCGGTGTCGAGAAAGGCTGGTCGGGGACCCAGATCGGGCACATCTAGAAGCTCCAGCGCGCTCGCCGATAGTCCGGCGAGGCCCGCCAGCCGGTGCCGTCCGTGGGTGATGTCGCCCGGGTAAACTCGGTCTGCAAGCCAGAACGTGCCGCCGTCGGTCCGCAACTCGTGCCCCGGAAGCGCGTCCGAAGGCGCTACCCCATCGGCCGCGGGCCGCGCGGCTGCCTCCTTTTGGAGTCCACGCAACCCTTGGACGACGCCCAGCTTCCTCAGCCTGCGCCGCAGCGAGTCATCCATGCCGGTCACCAGATCGAGCCCGTCGCGATCACGATCATCGAGGTCACGACGTCAATAGCAGACCTCATCACAGCACCGCTCGATCCGCGCACCCAACGCGCACAGCTTCTCCTCGATCCGCTCGTACCCCCGGTCGACCTGCCGTATACTATGGATCTCGCTGGTGCCATCGGCTGCCAGCGCCGCGATGAGCATGGCCATACCGGCCCGGATGTCAGGGCTCTCCATCACATCCCCGGAAAGGGGAGACGGCCCGTAGACCAGGGCCCGGTGTGGGTCGCAGAGCACAATCCGCGCCCCCATCGGGATGAGCTTGTCAACGAAGAAGAGCCGGCTCTCGAACATCTTCTCGTGGAAGAGGATCACGCCCTCGCACTGCGTCGCTGCGACGAGTGCGATGCTCATCAGGTCTGCCGGGAAGCCCGGCCATGGCGCATCGTAGATCGACGGGATGGCGCCGCCCATATCGGGCACAACGGACAGCGCCTGATCGCCCGGCACGAAGAGCGCGTCGCCGCGGGCCTCGGTCCGGATCCCCAACCGCTCGAACGTCATCAGGATCATACGCAGGTTCTGGGGCATCGCACCGTGGATGAGCATCTCCCCGTGGGTGGCCGCGGCGAGGGCAATGTAGCTGCCCACCTCGATGTGATCGCTGCCAATGGTGAAGTCCACGCCGTGCAGTTCGTCGACGCCCTCTATCGTCAGCGTGTTGGTGCCGATCCCGATCACCCGGGCGCCCATCGCATTCAGCATCCGGCAGAGATCCTGGACGTGGGGCTCCGAGGCGGCGTTCCGGATCACGGTCGTACCCTTCCCGAGGACCGCAGCCATCACCGCGTTCTCGGTGCCGGTCACACTGGCCTCGTCCAGCAGCACATCCGCCCCCATCAGGCGCGGTGCGGCGACCTGAAAGAGGCCGTCGACAACGCCCACCTCAGCGCCCATCGCCTGGAAAGCCAGGAAGTGGGTGTCGACCCGTCGCCGGCCGATGACATCGCCGCCCGGCGATGGAATCGCTAACTTCCCGAGGCGCGCCAGCAGCGGTCCCACCATCAGAATCGAGCCGCGAATCGCCCGAAACTGCTCCGGACTCAGCCGGTCCGAGACGCGGCGCTCCAGATCCGTGGCCTGAAGGCGCCAGGTGTTCGGATCGGGGCGCGATACCTCGACGCCCAGGGAGGCCAACAGCTCGCCCATCACCTCCACGTCACGAATCGCAGGCATATTCCGCAGCGTCACCGGTTCATCGGTAAGCAGCGCCGCGGCCAGGGCCGGCAGTGCCGCGTTCTTGTTGCCCCCAGGCCGGACCTCCCCGCTGAGTGGTATCCCACCCTCAATCACGAAGTAGTCATGCATGTCCAGCATCGCCACCTCCTCACACCCACTCCCACCGTAGGGCGAAGTGATACTTCGCCCCCCCTTACCCCACCACAATCTCCACCGGATCGCCCACCTCGAGATTCAGCACAGCGGCGCCGCGCCCCTGATTCGCCGCTAGCTCCAACATCCCCTCGCTGCCCACCAGAGCCAGCGCCTTCCCCACGGCGACGTCGCCGTAGGTGCGCCGCACCGGTCCCACATCCTGGCCTGCAGCCCGGACCCTCACGCGATCTGCGTTGATGATCCGTGACTCGGCCTCCCCAAAGACCGGATCCAAGTGCAGCAGAGAGGTCTCCCACACGAGGCGGCCGATGCTGGTGATCGCATTACCAAAGTGGTCAACGTAGAGCACCTCCCCCTGAATGCCCGCGGCCGCCACTGCCATCGAGGGCGTCGGCAAGCGCACCGGATCCTCCACCACCGGGCCCAGCTTCGCCAGCGGGACACCCGTTGCGATATGAGCCGCCGCCGGTGAGAAAACGTCACGCCCATGAAAGGTGTGGCTGACCCCTGCCCGCTGGTAGGTCGAGTTTTCCAAAGCCACCGTCACCTCCGACGCCGCAGCCGCCCAGATGTAGGAGAAGACGCCGTTATCCGGGCCCACGAGCACGCCCCAGGCGGTTCTCGAGGCGATCGCCCGCATCGCGGTCCCCACCCCGGGATCCACGACGACCAAGTGCACGCTCGCCTCCGGAAAATACGGGAGCGCCGTCCACAGCACGTAGGCAGCCGCCCGCGCATTCTGCGGCTCGATCGTGTGCGTGATGTCGATGAAGGTGACGCCAGGCGCGATGCCCGCCATCACGCCCTTCATCGTCCCCACGTACCCATCGTCGAGTCCAAAATCCGTCGTCAAAGAGATCAACACATCCACACCTCCCATCGCCCACAGCCCACCCTGAACGACCCGCAGCGCCGCAGCGCCCCTCTCAAATACCTCCTCACGGAACCGTCGACTCCACCCGTCGGCTCAACATGCGCACCGCCGACTGCAGTTGATCGACCCGCAGCAGCCAGGCCAGCACGCCATAGACCACCACGCCGAGGGGCACTCCGATGCCAGCTTGAAGCAGAGCGTCCTCCGGGCCGAATCTGCGCAACGCCCAGAGCACCAACGCCATTCCCGCCGACGCAGCCCCGACGCGCATCGCCGTCGAGACCAAAGGTCCGGGATCAAAATCGCCCAGGCGCCGCCGGATCAGCCCGAAGAGGATCCCGCTCTCAACCAGCGCTGCGATCGCCGCCGCCAGCGCCAGCCCCCCGAGGGGGATCGCCCCCAGCCGCGCGAAGATCGACGGCAGCATCAGACCCAGGGCCGCATTCACGATGACCGCCGCCACAGCTGCCAGCGCCGGCGTCCCGGTGTCGCGCAGCGCGTAGAAGGCCCGGCCCAAAAGCTCCAGGGCCGAATGGCCCACCAACCCGATCGCAAAGAAGCTCAAGGCAAAGGCCACGGCCTCGGTCGAACCGGCGTCGAACTCTCCACGTTGGAACATAACGGCGACCAGCGGTCCGCCCAGCGCGATCATCCCTACCGAGGCCGGGATCGTCAGGGCGATCAGCGTTCGGAGGGCGTTCGTCAGCGTGCCACGGAGCGCCGGTGTCTGTCCCAGAGCCGCCTGCTGCGAGAAGGTCGGGAAGATCGCTGTCCCCACGGCCTGGGCGAAGACGCCCTGAGGCAGCAACATGACGTGCCACGCGTAGTCCAGCGACGCGATGGCGCCTGGCCCCAACTGCGAGGCCAGATTGTTGATGACGATCAAGTTGATCTGCGCTGCCGCCATGCCGAGGACCCGGGGCATCACCAGCAAGCCAACCTGCCGTACGGCGGGGTCAGCCAGCCCGAACGTCGGTCGAAAGGAGGCGCCGTAGCGTATCAGCGCTGGCACCTGCACCAAGAGGTGGCCTGTGGCGCCCACGACCATCCCGATGGCGGGCCCCATAGCGCCCAGGGAAGTCAGGCCGCCCCAAACGGCGCCGCCGATCAGTCCCAGATTGTAGACGATGGGAGCCACAGCGGGCAGCAGAAAGTGCTGATGCGCGTTGAGCACGCCCATCACGATACCGCTCACCCCAAAAATCGTCGGCGAGAGCAACATCACGCGCATCAGGGCCACCGCCCGGGCCTGCACCTCGGGCGCCAACGCCGGAGCAACCAGGGTACCGATCAACCAAGGCGCCAGCGCGATACACGCCAAGCTGATCGGCACCAGCAATCCCAGCACGATCGTGATGATCGCCGACGCCAACCGCCACGCGTCATCCTGTTCCTGCCGGGCAAGCCGGCCCGTGAAGACCGGGATGAACGCTGAACCCAGCGTGCCGCCGGCCGCCACGAGGAAGATTGCATCGGGGATCCGCAGCGCGGCCACGTACGCGTCCATCTCCGGACCGGTGCCGAAATACGCTCCGAAGACGACCTGCCGCACCAGGCCGAGAAGCCTGCTTGTCGCGAAGGCGACCATCACCAGGGCCGCAGCCCGCGCTACCTGTCGTTGGCTCGTGTCCATACGGGGGATTATAGCACAAGCCGAAGCGCAGCCCCGCGATCTACCAATAGTAGCGGGTGAAGGGCTTGACCAGCGTGACGGGATGCCCGAAGGTCTTGCTCGCCCTGGCGCGCACCCCATCCCGCCTCTCAGGATCGGTGTGGTAATGAATGAGGCCCAGGTGCTTGACCTTCGCCTGAGCCGCCAATCGCCCGGCGGCCTCGGCGTCGGTGTGGCCGTGATCCTCGTCGGTGGCCTCGTGGATCAGGAGATCCGCACCCGCGCTCAACCTCACGACAGCCTCGCACGGCGCGGTGTCGCCGGAGTAGACAAAAGTCGGCGACCCACCCGGGATCGCGAAGCGCACCGCCATCGACGGCACGCTGTGACACGAGGGGGAAGCGGTAATGACGAAGTCCTCGGTCGACGCCACCGGCATCTCAGGCTCCGCCGCGACCTCCTGATAGGCGAAAGGGAGGCTTCCGAGCCAGCCCTGTTCCTCGAAAAGGCCCAACAGCGCCTCGACCCCGCCCAACACCTCCGGACGGGCACAGATGGGCAGCGGGCGCGACCACGTGTGGTCGCGCTCCGCCGCGATCAAATAGAGCCCCAACGCAAGGGCAGGCAGACCATAGACGTGGTCGGGATGGAAATGAGTGATGAAGATCCCCTGCAAGGCGAGGGGATCCAGCCCAGCCGTCATCAGCCGCTGGATCGGGCTGCCGGCGCAATCGATCAGCCAGAAACGACCGTCGCGCACGACGGCGACGTACGAGTTGGCATCGCCAGGCCCGGGCAGCGCAGCCGAAACCCCCAACGGCACGACGTAGCGACCTCGCCTCTCATCCATCCACACCCCCTCTCGACTCAACGCGTTCGCATCGGCGAACCCACCAACGCAGCCGCCGCCTTGAGGATCAACGTGGCATACTGGCCCAGATCGAGCGTGAAGCGCACCGTCGTCTGCCATTGCTCCGGATTAGGCTCGTCCGGCGCCGGTGGCTCGACGCTGACGTCCACCGGTCGCGTGGCGACGGCGCGCTCTCCCTTCGTGAGATAGGCCCGTCGCAGGATCCGCGCCTTGAAATCGTCGAGTGGCAGGGCCTCGTCCTCAAAGACCGTGACCGCAGCGGCCTCGAACGGACCCTCATAGCGGGCCGTCAGGCGCGGCAGCTCCACCCGCACGTCCGTCAGCTTCAGCATCTCCGGACCCGGCGCTGGAAGCGGAAACTCCAAGCGCATAATGCGCACTTTATGCGGCGGGTCGAACGTCTGCGCCAGATAGGCGCCGATAATCCGATTCCAGACCCAGGCCTGATACGCCGACAGGTAGATCGAAAGCAGCCGGTCCTGAATCAGGTTCGTCGCCTTGCGGAACTCGTGTGGATGATCCTTCAGATACGTGATCACCGACCTGAAGTTCGAGGGTCGGGGCGCTTGGTGCAACAGATAGCCCCACTGGCCCCAGTGGCTAGCCACCAGGCGCTTGAACCGGCGGGTCTCACGGCGATCCCCAACCATCGGCTCGGCCAGGTACATATGGACCGCTCGCTCGGCGTCGCCCTTGAGGATCTCCTTGCCGATAAAGCCATCGCGCGTCAGCGAGCCGAATCTCTGATCGTCGAAATAGTTGGGGAGCCCGTGTGTCGCAAGGCTTTCCATCGCCGACCCGAGATCCTGAGCCGCCGCCTCGCTCAACTCGCGGATCACCACGGTGTACCGGTTGCCGTTGAGGTCCTCTGGTCGTAATGCGCGCGGTCCCCAGCCTACCCGGCGCGCGACGTAACCCTCGTCCCGCAGTTCCGCAGGCCCCCGCTTGCGCACGCTGGCATACTGCACCGTGACGGCAGCCTTGTCCCTGAGCACCGGAAAGCTCAAGGCGCTTGGGGTGACCCCAAGTTGCGCCGCCATAGCGTCGCGCACCGCCGCCGTGGAGACGCCCTCCTTCTCGACCTTGTAGTAGGCATAGGCGCCACTCTCACCGGGAAGCTCGATCCGCTCCTCGACCCTGAAGTCCCTAGGCAGCTGCCTGATCCGCATCAGCGGGTCCTTACATCGTGGCGGGCGCCGTCGCTGTGGGCGTCACCGTCGGCTCCGGTGTGGGAGTCGGCAGCGCATCGGTGAAGATCACCTCATCGAAGCCGAGGGCCAAGAGGAACGAGAGCAGGAACGACTCCGCATTTTCAGCCGCATCCTCCTCAATGCCATCCTCCAGCGCAGCCTCGAGGATCAGCCGCTCCGCCTCGCGCCGAGCCGCCGTCTCAAGCTCCGGGTTCAATCCGATCACGCCCGTCCGCCGATCGTAGACATAGGTGTTCTCATTGTTGAGCGTCGCCACGAAGATCTCCGGTGCGGGTAGCCGCATATAGAGCGTGCCGCCCGAGACGGTGACGTCACCGGACGCGATCTCTCCTAAGTCGACGCCGGCGATCACTTCGCCCGCCGCGACCAGTAACAGCCGGTCGCCGAAGAGAAAACCCAGCGGCCCCTGCCCTGTCTCAGCCGTGATCACCTTCTCGATATAGTACGAGGACGTTTCCAGACGGCTCAGCCGCTCCACGCTGCGGATCACAGTACTGGAGCTCGGATAGATCGTTGGCGTGGGCTGCGGGACCAACCGCTCCATCAGCGAAGGCTCCTCCGGCGCAGCCGGCTGCCCCCACGTGCGGTACGCCACCAGCCCTGCCACCAGAAGAAGCACAATCAGA